>NZ_CP123990.1:905000-1206666 GCF_029919115.1 Variovorax paradoxus | reverse complement strand
ACGACTACCGCGCATGGAGCCCCAGCTACAACATGCACTTCGGCTTTTGGCGGCTCGGGCTCAACCCATTGCGGCGCGAAGGCATGCTGGTGGAGATGAACCGAACGGTCGGCCGCGCACTGAAGCTCGACGAGGCCGACGCTCCCAGCCCGAAGCAGGAGGCCGCGCAACCCCGCCGCTGCGTGATCGACCTGGGCTGCGGCGCCGGCGCCACCGCGCGCACACTGGTGAGCGAAGACCCGTCGCTGTATGCCGTCACCGTCACCAACGTGGCCGTGCAGAACAGCATCGCGGCCCGGCTCGACGCCCGTGCCGGCGTGGCCGATCGCATGGCGCACATCGAAGCCGACTACACGCGCACCGGCCTGCCGGCGGCGCAAGCCGATGGCGCGTGGGCAGTGGAGAGCGCCTGTTACGCCAGCGGTACGGCCAAGGCCGATTTCGTGCGCGAGGCGGCACGCCTGCTGAAGCCCGGCGCTCGGCTGGCGGTGGTCGACGGCTTTCTGCTGCGGCGCCAGCCCGGCCGCGTCGCCGGCTGGCTGCACCGCCTGTGGGCCGACAGCTGGGCCGTGCCCACGCTGGCCGTGCAGGAAGACTTTGTGACCGCACTGCGCGACAACGGGTTCGAAGACGTCAAGGTGCAGTCGCTGCGCTGGCGCGTCGCGCCCAGCGCGCTGCACATTCCGGCGCTGGCCACGCGCTTTGCGCTGGCCGAGCTCTGGAAGGCGCGCGGCAAGCTCAGCCCCTGGCGCCGCAAGCACATTGTCGCGAGCTACTGCGCCCTGGTGCTGGGCGTTTTCTGGCGCGACTTCGACTACTGCATGGTGACCGCCAGGCGCAGCGGCTGACAACAAGCGCCACCGAAACAACAAGACAGCAAACACAACGAGGAGAAGAAACCTACATGAGCACCGAACCCGAAGAAGCCGCACCGCGCGAGTTGCCACCCACCGCGACCAGCGCCGCAGAAATACAGGAGCCGCCGCTGCGCCGCATGCCCTTTGCATGGTTCTGGCCACTGCTGGTGGGCGCCGCGGCCGCCTTCGTGCTGCGCATCGCCTTCAGCGGATTGCCGGGCCAGCGCTTCTCGGCCATGCTGGGCTCCTTCATCTACCTTGCGCCCGCGGTGTGCGGTGCCGTCACGGTCTATATGGCCGAGCGAATCGAGCGGCGCGGGTGGGGCTACTACATCTGGGCACCCTGGGTTGCCACCGCGCTGTTCGTGGTCGGCACGCTGCTGGTCTACATCGAGGGAATGATCTGCGCCATCGTGATCGTGCCGATGTTCGCCTTCATGGGCAGCCTTGGCGGGCTGGCCATGGGGCTGGTCTGCCGTGTCACCCACTGGCCCAAGCCGGCGCTCTACAGCTTTGCGGTGCTGCCGCTGCTACTCGGCGCCATCGAGCCGCAGTTGCCCAACCCGGAGCTGATCTCGAAAACGTCGCGCACGGTCTTCATCGCCGCGCCCGCCGAACGCGTGTGGCATGAGCTCAACGATGTGCGCGACATTCGCCCCACCGAAGTGGGCGATGCGTGGGCGTACCGCATCGGCGTGCCCATGCCCGTGGCGGCCGTCACCGAGCAAACGTCCGAAGGCCGCGTGCGCAAGGTGCAATGGCAGAAGAACGTGCACTTCGACGAGGTCGTTACCGACTGGCAGCCGCTGAAGCGGGTGGAATGGCGCTACCGCTTCTCGCCCGACTCTTTTCCGGCCGGTGCGCTGGACGACCACGTGCTCATCGGCGGCCACTATTTCGACCTGCGCGACTCGGCCTACACCCTCACCCCGCGCGAGGGCGGCACGGAGCTTCGCATCGACGTTTCATGGCGCGTGAGCACGCGCTTCAACTGGTATGCCGACCGCGTGGCGCACTTTCTCCTCGGCGATTTTTCCGAGCACATCCTGCGCTTCTACAAGGTGCGCAGCGAAGCGGCCGCGGCGGCCGCATGACCGACACCCGGCCCGTCTTTCAGCAAGTGCTCGGCCCCGCCTGGGAGCGGCTGGGCGAGGTCATCCGCCGCCACTACACCATGGCGCCGTTTTCGAATGCCCACGTGTGCGTGCGCGGCACCATGGACGAAGTGCACCACGCACCCTGGGCAAGGCTGCTCATGCCCTTCGGCCGCCTGTTCGGCGCACTCGTTCCCTACACCGGCACCGGCGTGCCGATCGAAGTGCACTACCGCTGCCGGGCGGACGACGCCCTCTTGTACTGGGACCGTGTCTTCCGCTTCGAAGGCCGCGCGCCGTTCCATTTTCGTTCGCACATGGGCCGTGTGGCAGAGCGCGGCAGCGAGGTGGTCGAATACGTGCGCTTCGGCATCGGCATGCGCCTGGCTGTGAGCGCGGAAGAAGGCGCGCTGGTGTTTCGCGACAAAGGCTACATCTGGCGCCTTGGCAGGCTGCGCTTGCCGCTGCCGCTGGGCCTGCTGCTGGGCACGGCCTACGTCGAGGAGCGGCCCGACCCGGCCGATGCCGACGGCTTCACCATGAAGATGGTGCTGCGCCACCGCTGGTTCGGCGACGTGTTCCGCTACAGCGGGCGCTTCAGGTTAGGGCCACAATGAGCCCATATGCCGCGCCGCCCTGAAAACCTCTATCCGCAGTACCACGCCCACGTCTATTTCGGCCCCGCTACGGTCGCGCAGGCAAGGCAACTGTGCGAGCGCGCGGGCCATGAGTTGATGGTGGTGGTCGGCCGGGTGCATGAGCGCCTGGTCGGGCCGCATCCGCACTGGAGCTGCCAGCTGGCGTTCGACGCGGCCGAGTTCGACCAGGTGATCGATTGGCTGGAGGCCAACCGCAACGGCCTCGACATTTTTGTGCACGGCGTCACGGGCGACGACCTGGCCGACCACACGGCGCATGCCATGTGGCTCGGTGAAGAAAGCGCACTCGACCTGCGGATGTTCCGGCACTAGGCGGCAGGCCCCGCTTAGAACTCCGCGTCCAGTTCGTCGATTTCCTCGGGTTCCTGCTTCGCGGCGGCCACCCACTCCTGCATGGCGGGCAAGTCCATCACGCGCTTGCAATAAGAGGCGCAGACCGAGTCCAGCGGCACGTCGTAGCTCAGAAAGCGCGTGACCACCGGCGCATACATGGCGTCGGCCATGCCGGGCTGCTTGCCGAACAGGAAGGGGCCGCCGTAGGTCTTGAGGCATTCGCGCCAGATGGCGACGATGCGGTCGATGTCGGCCTGCGCACGCGACCAGATCTTGAAGCCCGGAAAGCGCGCCTTGATGTTCATCGGCAAGGCGCCACGCATCGAAGCAAAGCCGGAATGCATTTCGCCGCAGATGGCGCGGCAATGCGCGCGGGCCTGGATGTCGGCCGGCAGCAGCCCCGCCTTGGGCTTGATCTCGTTCAGGTATTCGCCAATGGCCAGCGTGTCCCACACCTTCACGCTGCCGTGCTGCAGCGAAGGCACCAGCATCGACGACGAGAGCAGCAGCATCTCGGCCTTCATGGCCGGGTCGTCGGGCGGAATGATCTTTTCGCTGAAGTCCAGCCCGGCCAGCCTGCACATCAGCCAGCCGCGCAGCGCCCAGGCGCCGTAGTTCTTGCTGCTGATGGTGAGAACGGGTTTGGCCATCGTGGGTCTCCTTGGCGGGTGTGCCTAGCTGCCGGGTCGGCTCCCATGGCCGTGCAAGGCCTGTGCCACCGCTTGGCCCGCAACTTGCCTGTACTACCTTTATGTTGTACCGGGCCTACCAGAACCAAGCCGACCTGCTCTCGCCCTCCCGGCTCGCAGCCCAGTACCTCGGCCAGGCACTCTGGAAGGACGGCACCGAACGCACCATGGTGCGGCGCATGGCCGCGCAGTTCGAGGTGTTTTCGCGCATGCGGCTCACCCATTCGCGGCCCGGCTACGCCATTCACAGCGTTGTGGTCGACGGCACGGAAACCGCCGTGCACGAAGAGAAAACACTGGTCTCGCCCTTCGGCACGCTGCTGCACTTCCGCAAGGACTCAAAGGCCGTGCACCCGCCCGTGCTGCTGGTTGCACCACTGTCGGGCCACTTTGCCACGCTGCTGCGCGAAACCGTGCGCACCCTGCTGCGCGACCATGACGTGTACCTGACCGACTGGCACAACGCGCGCGACGTGCCGCTGTGGCATGGCGGCTTCAGCCTGGACGACTACACGCTGCAGCTCATCCAGTTTCTCGAGGCGGTCGGCTCGGGCGTGCACATGGTGGCCGTGTGCCAGCCCTGCGTGGCTGCGCTGGCTGCCACCGCGCTCATGGCCGAAGACGACAACCCGGCCACGCCGCGCAGCCTCACGCTCATGGCCGGCCCGGTCGATTGCCGCATCAACCCGACCGGTGTGAACAAGCTTGCCACCAGCAAGCCCATCGAGTGGTTCCGCCGCAACCTCATCAGCCACGTGCCGTGGCCGCATGCCGGCATGATGCGGCGCGTGTACCCGGGCTTCCTGCAGCTTTCGGCCTTCATGAGCATGAACCCCGAGCGCCACAAGAAGCAGTTCGAAGACATGGCCAAGCATCTTGTCGAAGGCGAGATCGAGAAGGCGCGCACCATTGCCGCCTTCTACGAGGAATACCTGGCGGTGAACGACCTGCCGGCCGAGTTCTACCTGGAGACAGTGGAACGCGTGTTCCAGACCTACGACCTGCCGCGCGGCGTGCTCACGGTGGGCGACCGCACGGTGAACCCGGCCGCCATCCGCCGCACCGCGCTGCTCACGGTGGAAGGCGAGCGCGACGACATCTGCGCGGTCGGCCAGACGGTGGCGGCGCAAGACCTGTGCACCGGCATCCGGCCCTACCTGAAGGTGCACCATCTGCAGGCCGGCGTGGGCCACTACGGCGTTTTCAGCGGCAGCAAGTGGAATGCGCAGATCTATCCGCGCGTGCGCGAAACCATTCACGCCGCGGCTGAGTTGCACTAGATCGGCCTAGTCTCAGCCCCGATCTCAGCCCCGATCTCAGCGCCGGCCTCGCGCGCCCTTCGCCGCCACGCACCGCACCGCGGCTTCGCCGGCCTGGGGGAGCCGCTCGCGCAGAAACGCAATCAGCTCTTGCGCCGCCACGTTGCGCATCGGCCCCGGCAGGTAGGCCAGCACCAGGCGCCGCTCGACGCGCGGCTTCGACAACGGGACCACCACCAGTTCCGGGTCGCGCAGCGACGAGGTGTAGAGCCGCGGCATCAGCCCCAGCGCTTGGCCGCTTCGCACCAGCGCATACAGCGTTTCGGAATAGCTGACGCGGTAGGGCTCGGGGCCCTGCTCGAACTGGGCGCGGGCAGGGTTGCCGAGCGCCGGCATGCTGCCGCTCTCGAACAGCACCAGGCGTTCCTTGCCGATGGCCTCCCAGCTCGCGTCGGCGGCCGCGGCCAGCGCATGGTCGCGCGGCACCACCAGTACCAACGGGTCGCGGAACAGGTCGACACAGGTCAGGCCGCCCGGTGGCTCTGTAATTGCTGCAACGGCCATGTCGAGCTGGCCGCTGCGCAGTTCGGCCAGCAGATCGGTCGAAGGCGCGTCGCGCCAGGCAATTTCGACCTCGCGCCCTCCGGTTTCAAGAAATTCGCTCGCCGCGGCCATCACGCGCCCGCTGGCCGAGGGAATCACACCCACGCGCACGAAAGCCCGGCCGCGCTGCACCGTGCTCTCGATATCGCGCAGCGCCACATCGAACGCATTGACCAAAAAGTCGGTGCGCGCCAGCACCTCGGCGCCCACCGACGTGAGCTCCAGCCGGTGGGTGGAACGGGTCAGCAACTCCGCGCCCAGCAGCTTCTCCATCTGCTTGATGGCATTGCTCAGCGCCGGCTGGGTAATGGCCAGCCGGCGCGCCGCGCGGCCGAAGTGGCCTTCTTCCACCAGCACCGAGAAGAACTGAAGCTGGCGCAGCGTGAGCGCCCGAAGCGGCGAAGAGGCCATGGAGTTGGGTCGGCGATTAATTCAGTGAATCAAATTATAGAAATTCAAAATTTTGCTTATGACGCGCCGCTCCCTAGACTGCCCGGCATGACCCGCCTCGATCTGCCGCCCCTCACGCTGGAATCCATGCTGCATGCGATGCCCAAGGTGGAGCTGCATTGCCACCTGTTCGGCACGGTGCGCCGCGAAACCTTCAAGCAACTCAACCATCGCGCCGGTTCGCCGCTGGCGGCCGACGAAATCGAAGGCTTCTATACGCGCGGAGAAAAGCCCGTCGGCGTGCTGCGCGTGCTGCGTGCGCTCGACGCGCAGCTGGTTCGCAGCCCCGGCGACCTGTACCAGCTGACGCTCGAATACCTGGAGGACGCCGCAGCCCACAACGTGCGCTACGCCGAGTTCTTCTGGAACCCGACCGGGACGGTGCACGGCTCCGGCATTCCGTATTCGATGGCGCAGTGCGCGATCGTGCGTGCCCTTCAGGACGCGCAGCAGGAGTTCGGCATCATCGGCCGTCTCATCGCAGCCATCGACCGGGAGGCCAGCCCGGAGGCTGCCGTCGAAATGGTGGAGTGGGTCAAGGCGTACCGCTGCGACGAGGTGATCGGCATCGGCATCGACTACCGCGAGACCGACCGGCCGCCCGAGCTTTTTGCCGAGGCATATGCCGCAGCGCGGCGCGCAGGGCTCAAGGCCACCGCGCACGCGGGCGAATTCGGCATGCCGTGGACCAACGTGCGCACCGCGCTCGACATGCTGCAGGTCGACCGCATCGACCACGGCTACACGGTGGTCGATCAGCCCGACTTCGCGCGCCAGTGCGCCGAGCGCGGCGTGATCTTTACCGTGGTGCCCACCAACTCCTACTACCTGCGTACCCTGCCGCCGGAGCGCTGGGCGCTGGACCACCCGATCCGGCGCATGCCCGGCCTGGGGCTGCGCATCCATCCCAACACCGACGACCCGACGCTGCACAAGGTCACGCCCACCGGGGCCTGGCTGATGATGGTGCGCGACTTCGGCTTCGGCCTGGACGACCTGCGCGGCTTCATGCACAACGGCCTCGACGGCGCGTGGATCGACGACACCCAGCGCCGCGCATGGCGCACGCAATGGAGCCAGGAATTCGACGCGCTGCGCGCCCGCCTCGCACAAGAACCGCAAACTGCCCACTAGCAATGAGCCAAGCCATGACCCAACCCTTCAGCCTGCCCCGCCGCACTCTTCTTGCCGCCACTCTCTGCGCGATGCTGCCCGCCGCAGCACTTGCACAGGCCGCATGGCCCACCGCCAAGCCGATCACGCTGATCGTTCCGTACACGGCAGGCGGCAGTGTGGACGTCAACGCCCGCCTGGTCGCCACGCGGCTGGCCGAGCGGTTGAAGCAGTCGGTCGTCATCGACAACGTCAGTGGAGCGGGCGGGGCCATCGGCGTGGCCAAGGCCGTGAATGCGGCGCCCGACGGCTACACGCTGGTGGTCGGGCCCGACAGCGCCATTGCCATCGGCCGGCTGGTCAACCCCTCGGCCTTCAAGTTCGATCCGCTCAAGGATCTTGCGCCGGTGGGCATGCTCAACACCGCGCCGATGGTGCTGGTGGCACGCCCCGGCCTGGAGGCGCAGACCTATGCCGACTTCGTGAAGCTCGCCAAGGCCAAGCCCGGCGCCTACAACTACGCCACCTCGGGCGTGGGCACGGTGCTGCAGCTGGCCATGGAACTCTTGAAGCAGCGCAGCGGCATCTTCGTGACCCACGTGCCCTACCGCGGCGGCGCGCAGATTGCCACGGACGTGATCGGCAACCAGGTCGACCTGGCGATGCTGGTGAGCACCAGCGCCATTCCGCATGTGAACGGCAACCGCCTGAAGGCGCTGGGCATTACCGGCAGCCAGCGCCTGGCGGCACTGCCCAACGTGCCCACCTTCAGCGAGATGCCCGGTCTCAAGGGCTACGACATGGTGAGCTGGACCGGCATTTTCGCGCCCGCCAAGACCCCGCCCGCCGTGGTGGCGCGCCTCAACCAGGAGCTGAACGCGGTGCTGGCCGAGGAACAGGTGCGTGCCAAGCTCAATGAGCAAGGCGCCCTGCCCGGCAGCGGCACGCCCGAGCAGTTCGGGCAGTTTGTGCAGGCCGAATACGCCCGCAACCAGAAGATCGTGCAGACGGCCAATATCAAGGAATAAGCTCGCCGGGCATAGCCGGCGCGCGGCCGGCTACTGCTCTTCAGGCCAGTCGCGGATGTAGGCCTTCAACATCTTGTTCTCGAAGTTCTGGCTGTCCACCACCGCCTTGGCCACGTCGTAGAAGCTGATCACGCCCATCAGCATGCGCTTGTCCATGACGGGCATGTAGCGCGCGTGGCGCTCCAGCATGATGCGGCGGATTTCGTCGAGCTCGGTTTCGAGGGTGCACGTGACGGGCGCATCGTCCATGGCCTTGCGCACGAGCGTGCCGCCCACCTGGCCGCCGTTGTCGACCAGGGCCACGATCACTTCCCTGAAGGTGAGCATGCCGACCAGGTCGCCGTGTTCCATGACCACCAGGGAGCCGATGTCCTTTTCCGCCATGGTCTTGACCGCTTCGGCCAGCAGGTCGTCAGGCGTGATGGTGAAGAGCGTGTTGCCCTTGACGCGAAGGATGTCGCTGACTTTCATCGTGTGCTCCTCTCGGAAATCGTTCTCGGCGGCGGTGCCGAATTGAATATAGCCCACAATCGGCGCCGACTCCCACGCCCATGATGCGCGCGCATGATTAGCAGACGTAACGGGGCATTGCGAACGAACCCAGAAAGGTGCTCATGCCCGGCTATTCCGACCCCGGATTCGATACTTTGGCGCTGCACGCCGGCGCCGCACCCGACCCCGCCACCGGCGCGCGGGCGGTGCCGATCCACCTCACCACTTCTTTCGTCTTCGAGTCGAGCGACCATGCGGCGGCGCTCTTCAACCTGGAGCGCGCGGGCCATGTGTACTCGCGCATCAGCAACCCGACCAATGCGGTGCTCGAGCAGCGTGTTTCGGCGCTCGAAGGCGGCATTGGCGCCATTGCCACCGCCAGCGGGCAAGCGGCGCTGCACCTTTCGATCGCCACGCTCATGGGTGCGGGCTCCCACATCGTGGCCAGTACCGCGCTCTACGGCGGCTCGCAGAACCTGCTGCACTACACGATGCGGCGCTTCGGCATTGAAACCACCTTCGTGAAGCCCGGGGACCTGGACGGCTGGCGCGCCGCGGTGCGCCCCGAAACCAAGCTCTTCTTCGGCGAAACCGTGGGCAACCCCGGGCTCGACGTGCTCGACATTCCGGCGGTGAGCGACATTGCCCATGAAGCCGGCGTGCCGCTGCTGGTCGATTCCACGCTCACCTCGCCCTACCTCATCAAGCCCTTCGACTGGGGCGCCGACCTTGTCTACCACTCGGCCACCAAGTTCCTCTCGGGCCACGGCACCGTGATCGGCGGCGTGGCGGTCGACGGCGGCAGTTTCGACTGGGAAAAATCCGGCAAATTCGCGGAGTTGACCCAGGCCTACGATGGCTTTCACAACATGGTCTTCAGCGAGGAAAGCACGGTCGGTGCATTCCTGCTGCGCGCGCGGCGCGAGGGCCTGCGCGACTTCGGTGCCTCGATGAGCCCGCACACCGCCTGGCTGATCTTGCAGGGCATCGAAACCCTGCCGCTGCGCATGGAGCGCCACATCGACAACACGCAGAAGGTGGTCGAGTTTCTCGCGAGCCACCCGTTCGTGTCGCGCGTGGGCCATCCGCTGATCGAATCGCACCCCAGCCACGCACTGGCGCAAAAGCTGTTGCGCCACGGCGCACGCGGTGCGGGCGCGGTGTTCAGCTTCGACATCAAGGGCAGCCGCGCGCAGGGCAAGGCGTTCATCGAGGCGCTCAAGCTCTTCAGCCACCTTGCGAATGTGGGCGATTGCCGCAGCCTGGTGATCCACCCGGCCAGCACCACGCACTTCCGCATGACCGACGAGGCGCTGGCGGGTGCGGGCATTTCGCAAGGGACGATCCGGCTTTCGATCGGCCTTGAAGACCCGGCGGACCTGATCGACGACCTGAAGCGGGCGCTGAAGGCTGCGGAGAAAGCCGCATGAGCGTAGAGGCATCCATTGAATCCATCGACGCGCTGCACGAGGAAGACCGGCTTGAAGCCGCACTGGCAATGGCCGACGACGCGCTGGGCCAGCATCCCGGCGACGCGGGCCTGCTCCTGCGCAAGGCACGCCTGCTCGGCGCACTCGACCGCGGCGACGAAGCCATGGACATGTACGAGCGCCAGCGCGCCACGCTGCTTGCCACCCGGCCGCGCACGCCCCACCACTGGCAAGAGGCCGGCTTCTCGCTCTATGAGCAGGCCCACCTGGCACGCCGGCTGGGCCGCGGCCCCGAATCGCGCGCCCTGATCCTCGAGGCGGTAGCCCGCCTGGGCTCCATCGCCTTGCCTGCCGCCTGGTACGAGGCGGCCGACTGGGCCTGGGAAGACGGCGAGCACGACGTGGCCGGCCGGCTCTATCACGACGCGATGTTCAAGGCCGGCGAGTGCTTCGACAGGCAAATCCAGCCGATCGTCGAACGCCTGCGTTCGCTCGGCGAGGACCATTCCCTTCACTGGGTCTGGACCGCACTGATGCGCGCCTCCCTCCCCGAGGCCGACGACCCCGACCAGCAGGGCCACGCGCGCGCCATCGCAGCAATGTACGAGCGTACCGGCGGGTTGCCGGCGGCGCTGCGCATTCGCGCCCGGTTGCGCGAGTACGCCGGCGACCTCGAAGGCGCTGCGGCCGACCTCGACGCCTACATGGCGCAGGTGCCGGACCCGCGTGCCCAGGTCTGGCGCGTGCTGCTCGACTACAAGATGGGCCAGCCCTTCGACCTGGAGGGCATCCGCTGGGCCGAGCACCGCAACCTGGGCGGCGGCGACTACTACAGCGCGGGATGCGAGTTTGCCGAAGCGGTCGAATTGCTCAAGGAGCGCGAAGGCCTTTATACGAACACCATCGACCTTGCACGCGTCAGCGCGGTCGAGGCCGAGGCCTATGAACTCGGCGCGGCGCGCTTCGAGCACTACTTCGCCACGGGCGAAGGCGGCCCTCTGGACGCCGAACCTCACATCTACGCGATGCTGTGCAACAACCTCGCGATCAACGGCTACTACCGGCAGGAGCGCTTTGCCGAAGCCATCCCCTGGCACGAGAAGGGCTGGGCGGTGTCGCCGTTCTGGGAGCAATACCATGGACGGCTGAGCTGCCAGACCCGCAGCGGGCAATGGGCTGGTGCCGTCGAGTCGTGGAAGGTGCTGAACCACACCTTCGGCAGCCAGTGGCCGGCCGAACAACTGGCCGACGAAGTAGCCTGGGCCTACGACCAGCTGGAACAGCCGGCGCAGGTGCTCGAGGTCCTGGCCCACTGCAATGCGCAGGCGAGTACGCCCCTGCAGGAGCTCATTGCCGACATTCCCGCCGAAACGCGCCGTGTCGCTTTGATGGCGCTCGCGGCCAAGGCTGCCGCCAAACTGGGGCAGCGGCCGCTGGTGGAACAGATCACGCGCGAGCTGCTCGCAAGCGATCGCCTGAGCGATGGCTTGTGCCAGCACCTCGCCCAAGCCTGGCGGCTGCTGGGCGATGAAGCCCAGGCCGAGCGTTGCGCGCAGGCCCTGAATACGCCTGCCACCGAGCAGCCCGTGCTGCCGGACGGCCATGCACCAGATATCGCAACGATGCTGGGCTGGACCGAGTTGCTGGCCCTGAACGACGGCTATGCGGTGCTGCGCCTGCAGCCCGAAGCAAGCGGCTGGCAGTTCGAACTACGCAAGAACGGTGAATCGGAAATCGGGAATCAGCCGATCTACGTGCAGATACGCCAAGGCAACCATGAAACCGATGGCGACAGCCCTGCGCCTGTGCCCACATGGCATCTGGGCGTGCTGAGCGAACAGCCCGGCATATTCGGCCGCCTTCGCGGCAAGGGATCGAGCCAGCGGCTGTGCCTGGCCCACAGCCCGACGGGCCACGCACCGCCAGCGGAATGGAAAGACATCCCGCCGACGCAATTGCCGCCCGTGTGGCCCGAGCTGCAGCGCCGCGTGGCGGAAGCCAACGCCGCGTGGCAGCAGCTCACCGGCAGCATCACGGTAGAGCGCATTGTTGCCACCATCGAGAAGCTGCACAGCCTGGGCGTGGACCATGGCCGCGACATCAATCTCGGCACCTGCCGCATCGGGCCGGACATCAACGATGCCGGCGCCACATGGGTAAGCCTGACGATCGACCGCAAGCTCGACACCGACCCCACATTGCCCGACCTGGCATATGACCCGTACCACTTCATCTACCAGGTGGTGCCGGCTACCGAAAGCACTGCTGCGTATCCGATCTACGGCTTGCAGGACGGCGCGGGCAGCGGACGCCACATCGAGCCCGGCGACGCGGCGCTTGCCCGGGCGGCGAGCCAGTTGTTCGAGCGCGCGATAAAGCGCCTCGACCGCTGGGCACGTGCGGCAGCCCAATGAATCCGACGCAGAAATCGACTGAGACAGGAACCGAGGAACACGCATGAGCACGTTCGATGTCAACCATCACCGCACCTACTGCTACACCGGCGGCAAGGCCTCCGATGCAAACAAGCCCACCGTGGTGTTCATCCACGGCGTGCTCAACGACCACAGCGTGTGGATCCTGCAAAGCCGTTGGTTCGCCAACCACGGCTGGAACGTGCTCGCGCTCGACCTTCCCGGCCATTGCAAGAGCGAGGGCCCACCGCCCGCCAGCGTGGAAGAGGCTGCGCAGTTCGTCATTGCGCTGCTCGACGCCGCCGGCGTGCAAAAGGCTGCGCTGGTGGGCCACAGCTTCGGCTCGCTCATTGCGCTGGAGGCCGCCTCACGCGCGCCCGAGCGCGTTACGCATCTTGCGCTGGTGGGCACCGCCTACCCGATGACCGTGTCGCCCGCACTGCTCAACGGCGCACTCAACGATCCGCAGCGTGCCATCACCATGGTGAACAACTTCTCGCATTCGCTGCTCGCACCGCCGCCCTCCTCGCTAGGCCCCGGCACGTGGCTCTACGGCAGCTCGCGCGCGCTGATGCGCCGCGTGCTCGCGAGCAACCGCAGCGCCAACGTGTTCCACATCGGCTTCAAGGCCTGCAACGACTACGCCAACGGCGAACAAGCCATCGAAGCCGTGCAATGCCCTGTGCTCTTCCTGCTTGGGGATGCCGACCAGATGACGCCGCCGCGCGCCACCAAGGCACTCGCCTCCAAGGCGAAGCAGGGCAAGGTCGTCACGGTGCATGCGGGGCACTCGCTGATGAGCGAGGCACCCGACGAAGTGCTGTTTGCGCTGCGCGACTTCGTCGGCACGCCCGCCTGAGCCACAACGTTATTCGGGCGCAATGCCTGCGCGATGGGCCAGCGCGCGATAGCGCGAGATCTCGCCCTCCATCTGGCTGCGGAACGCCGCCGCGCCGATTGCCACCGGCTCCATGCCCTGCGTGCGAAGCTGCGCCTGCAAGGCCGGGCTGCTCATGGTTGCGGTGACCGCCCGCGCAAGCTTGTCGAGCACCGGTGCCGGCGTGCGGGCCGGCGCGGCAAAGCCGTACCAGGCGTCGAAGGTCGCGTCTGGCAGCCCCTGCTCGGCCAGGGTGCGCACCTCGGGCAGCATGCTGGAGCGCGTCGCGCCCACGATGCCCAGCGCACGCAGCTTGCCCGAGCGCACATGCGGCGCCACGGCGGCCACGGTGTCGATGCCGATCTCGATCTCGCCGCCAATCACCGCCATCGAGCCTTGGCTGCTGCCCTTGTACGGAATGTCCTGCAGCTGAATGCCCGCGGCCAACGCGAGCAGTTCGCCCGCGAGGTGCGGCCCCGAGCCGGCGCCGAAGGTTGCGTAGCGGATGCTCTTCGGCTTGGCCTTGGCTGCGGCAATGAGCTCGGGCAGCGAGCGCCATGGCGTTCCGGCCCCCACCACCAGCACCAGCGGCGTGCGCGCGACGATGGCAATGGGCGCGAGATCGCGCGCCGGGTCGTAGGGCAGCTTGGCGCGAAGCGCGGGGTTCACGCTGTAGCTGGTGGAGCCCGAGAGCAGCAGCGTGTAGCCGTCCGGCGCGGCCTTGGCGACCGCATCGGTGCCGATGATGGTGGAGGCGCCGGGCTTGTTGTCGATGACCACGGGCTGGCCGAGCCGCTCCGACAAGCCCTGCCCCATCGCCCGCGCGACGATGTCGGTGCCGCCACCCGGCGGAAAGGGCACGACCAACTTCACGGGCCTGTCGGGCCAGGCGTCCTGCGCGAGTGCGGGCGCATGGAGGGCGATGAAGGCCGAAGCACAGGCCAGCAGGCTTCGAAGGCTATTGGAGAGGGGAGTTTTCATGGTTCGTCCAAGAAGAAAAATCAGGAGGCGGCGTGCTGTTTTTTCTCGGCCGCCCACGGCGCGAGCCCCGGTTCGCCCAGGTCCCAATACAGGCCCGCCATGATCTGAAGGCCCTCGCGCGCGAGCGGGGCCAGCAGGTGTTCGTTGGGCGCATGCTGCGCACAAGCCGGATAGGAATGCGGCACCCACAGTGTGGGCAAGCCCAGGAGGTCGGCAAAGACGTCGTTGGGCAACGAGCCCGCGAGGTTGGGCAGCAGGTCGAGGGGCTGGCCGCTGCTTTGCTCGATGGAACGCCGGGCCCAATCGACCCATGGGTTCTCCACATCGAGCCGCGTGGCCGCGCCTTCGAGGGTGACCTGCACCTCGACGTTGCCGAAGCCGTGCGCGTCGAGATGCGCCCGCACGATATTCGCCAAGTCTCGCCACGGCGTTCCGACGACGAAGCGCAACTGGCAATGCGCGACCGCTTCGGAGGGGATCGCGTTCACCGGCCGCTGCGGCGAGCCGGCACCGAGTGCGAGCACCTCGATGGTGTTCCAAGCTACGAGCCGCTCCGCGGGGCTTAGACCGGGCTCGCCCCAGCCTTCGTCAAGCGCCGGATCGTCGGCGCCGCCGCCAATGGCGATATCTGCCAATGCTTCACGCACGCCCTGTGGAATGGACGACGGTCGCAACGCCTCGACCAGGATGCGCCCGCGCGCATCCACCAGCGAGGCTACCGCGTGGCTCAGCACCGTGGCCGGGTTGGCGAGCACGCCGCCCCAGTTGCCCGAGTGGTAACCCCGCGCCCGTGCACGCAGCCGCAGGCTGAAGTTGACGGCACCGCGCGAGCCAAGAAAAAGCGTGGGCCGCTCGGCGCTCACCCGCGGCCCGTCGCTGGCAATGAAAAGGTCGGCGCGCAGCTTGCCGCGCTGCTGCTCGCACACCGCATGCAGGCCCGGTGACGCGGCCTCTTCGCCTGTTTCGATGAGCCAGGTGATGTTGTAGCCCAGGCGCCCGCCCCGCGCGCGCAGCGCAGCTGCCAACCCGCCGAGCGCGATGGTGTGCTGGCCCTTGTTGTCGGCCGTGCCGCGCCCATACCAGCGGTCGCCGCGCACGGTGAGCGCCCAGGGCCCGAGGCCTTCGTCCCAATGCGCGTCCTGCCCGCTCACCACGTCACCGTGGCCGTAGCTCAGCACGGTGGGCAATGCGGGGTCTTCGATGCGCCGCGCAATCAGGAACGGCCCGCCGCCGGGCACCGGGTTCTCGACGATCTCGCACTCGAAGCCCAGCGCAGTCAGCGGCGGCACCAGTTCCTCCCGCAGATAGGCACCGAGCGCGGGCGTGGCGGCGCCGGTGTCGCTTTCGGTGCGAAAGGCGATGCGCCGCTGCAGGTCGGCGAAGAAGCCGCCGTCGTCGAAATAGGCGGCGGCAGCGGCAAGGCTCTCGGTACGTTGCATGAAGAGTTTTTCCTGTGTCGGTGGGTGCAGCAAGTACAAGGCCTGAAGCGCGATGCTTCCAGCACCGTTTTCGCAAGCTACCATTGCCTTCAAGGCAAGGCTCGACACCCATGGCACCACCGCTCCTCAGCATTCCGATGCGCCACTTCCTCGAGGTGGCGCGCAGCGGCTCGGTGAGCCAGGCGGCGGCGCGGCTGTTCGTCGCTTCATCCGCGGTCAGCCGGCAGATCACCAAGCTTGAAGACAGCCTGGGCACGCCCCTGTTCGAGCGCCACGCTCGGGGCATGGCACTCAACGCAGCCGGCGAGCGGCTCGCGGCACACTTGCGCAATGCGCAGCTCGACATCGAACAGGTCTTCGAACAGGTGCGCGACCTCGGCGGCCGCAGCGCGCACCGCATTCGCACCGCGTGTACCGAAGGGTTCGCAGCGCACTTCATGCCGCAACTCATGCGCAGCTTCGAATCGTCGCATCCGGGCACGCAGCTCGAACTGCATGTGGGCTCGCCCGATGGTGTGAGCGCGCTGCTTGCCCGCGGAGAGGCCGACATCGCCTTGAAATACGTCGTGGCGCCGGAGCCCGGGTTGAAGATCGAGCATTCGGCCAACGCACCCGTGTTCGCGGTGCTGCGCCCGGACCATCCGCTGGCGCGGCAACGCGTGGTGTCGGTTGCAGACGCCGTGCGCTACCCGCTGGCCGTGGGCGACAAGGGCGTGACCGCACGGCAGCTGTTCGACCAGGCGTGCAGCCTGCAGGGCCTGCAGTACCGCGCGATCTTCGTCAGCAACTTTTCTTCGGTGCTGCTGCCGCTATTGCGCACACCGGACGTGATGCTCTCCGGACACCTGACAGTGACGCACCTCATCGACGCGGGCGAGATGGTGGCGCGCCCGTTCGCCGAGGCGCCGCTGCAGCAGCGTCAATTGCAGGTGCTGGCGCTCGAAGGCCGAACGCTCACACCGCTGGCGCAAGAATTCGTGCGGCACATGGTGAATGCCATTGCCGGCGCGGGCCGGCGCAAGCTGGGGCGCGCGCGTTCCGGCGCGGCGGGATAAGGTCAGACCGCGAATTCAGCCGGCCGCTTCTCGAGCACGGCCAGCAGCAGGTCGACATCCAGGCTGGAAGGCTGCGGCGCCTGCAGCGCGCCGAGCATGCGCGAGAGCGTTTCGGCGTGCGGCAGCAGCGGGCCCAGGAAGCGGGTGCCCTCGGCACCGGCGATCAGCAGCGTGGGAAAGGTCTCCACGTCGAAGGCATCGGCGATCTCGGCGTGGTCTTCGATGTCGACCCACGCAAAGCGGAATTGCGGATGCGCCCGCGCCACCTGCTCCAGCAGCGGCCGGTAGTCGCGGCAGGTGCCGCACCATTCGGCGCACAGGCACACGACCCATGGCGCGGCGCCGGCCGGCTCGGCGGATTCGGGGGCGGCGGGAAGAGCGCTCAAAGCTGATGCTGTGAAAGTGTGAATACAAACCGCGGTGGTGCGGCCGGAAGGTCGTGGCTATTATGAACAAAGCGCCTCCGGCGCCCAGGAGACTCGCACGATGAACACCACGACTGCCCCGGAATCTGCTGTCGATCCGCGACGTTTCAAGAGCTTTGCGGAGTTCTACCCGTTCTACCTGACCGAGCACGCGAACCGCACCTGCCGGCGCCTGCATTTCGTGGGCTCGACGATTTCGCTGGTGTGCCTGGTGGCCCTGGTGGTCACGCTCGATCCGCTCTGGCTGCTGGCCGGGCTGGTCGCGGGCTATGGCTTTGCCTGGATCGGGCATTTCGGCTTCGAGAAAAACCGGCCCGCCTCGTTCAAGCGCCCGCTCTATTCCTTCATGGGCGACTGGGCGATGTACCGCGACATCTGGCTGGGCAGGGTCAAGATCTGACCGCTATTAAATAAGGAGCACGTCGCCCAGACGCAGCGATCGCAGCGGCCCCTTTTGCCACAGGTCTTCGAGTGGCTCAGCCCGCGGCATCAGCAGTTCCCTGAGCAGCGGCTCGATCGGCGTGGACGGGTCGGCCAGCAGCACGTAGCGCGGGTCTTCGTTCGGCGTTTCTTCGGCGAGCGGCGCAATCCAGTCGAGCACCACCAGGGTTTCGAGCACCGGCACCAATTGCAGCGTGTCCACCCGCATGCGCGTGACGAGCTCGGTCGCTCCCATGCCCTTGGCCGGCGTGGCGCGCGCACGTGCGAGGTGCTGCAGCACTTCCATCGCCAGTTGCAGCGGCCACCCCGCCCGGCCGCCGCGGCGGGCCACGCCAGTCAGCAGGCTGGGCAGATACGCGGCAATGACCGCCCCCAGCAGCACGATCACCCACGCCACGTAGATCCACACCAGCAGGATCGGCACCGTGGCAAAGGCGCCGTACAGCACCGAATAGGTCGGCACCAGGCTCAGGTAGTAGCCCAGCACGCGCTTGGCAATTTCGATGGCCGCCGCCACGAAGATGCCGCCGGCCCATGCATGCGACCAGCGCACGTTGGTGTTGGGCACATAGTGATAGAGCGACGCCATGCCCGCCGCGAGCAGCACGAACTCGAAGGTGTCGAAGAACAGCTTCAGGATGCTTCCGCCCACCACGTCGCGCGAAGCGGCAAATACATACGAAGTGGTCGAAAGGCTCACTGCAAGGATGAGCGGGCCGAGCGTGATGGCGGCCCAGTAGATGAGCACGCGCTGGGCCAGAGGCCGCGGCGAGCGCACCCGCCAGATGTTGTTGAGCGTCTTGTCGATGGTGAGAATCAGCGCGATGGCGGTGATCAGCAGCACCACCAAGCCCGCGATGCCCAGCCCGCCGGCCTTGCTGGAGAACTGGTTAAGGTAGCCCAGCACCTGGCGCGCAATGTTGTCCGGAATCAGGCTTTCGATGAACCAGCGCTGCAGCCGCCCCTGCAGCTTGGCGAACATCGGAAAAACTGTGAAGAGCGCCAGCGCTACGGTGAAGAACGGCACCATCGCAATGGTGGTGGTGAAGGTAAGGCTGCTGGCGGTCAGCCCCAGGCGGTCTTCGCGAAAACGCTCGCCCAGCACCGCCGCGGTGTTGCCCCACGGAAAACGCGAAAGATCCCTCCACAGCTGACGACGATTCATGGCCGGTATCATAAGAACCCGATCCCTCTCCTCGTCTTCGCACACTCCGTGTCGCCAGTTCCGCGGTGATCACTCCATGCAAATCGTCACGCCGCAAGCCTCTTCTTCCGTCCGCGCCACCCGCTGGCTTGCCGTGGGCAGCGTTGTCGGCCTGATCGTGCTGGGGCTGGCCTGGGAGCTGTGGCTCGCGCCGCTGCGGCCTGGCGGTTCGCTGCTGGCGCTGAAGGTGCTGCCGCTTGTCATTCCGCTTGCGGGGCTCTACAAGAACCGCATGTACACCTACCGCTGGGTCAGCCTGATGATCTGGCTTTATTTCACCGAGGGCGTGGTGCGCGCGTGGAGCGACACCAACGGCGTGGGGCAAGCGCTCGCGCTGGTCGAGGTGCTGCTGTGCCTCATGCTCTTTGCCGCCTGCGCCTGGCATGTGCGGCTGCGCCTTCGCAATGCCAAGGCTGCCCGCCAACTGGAGGCTTCCGCCCAATGACGTCAACGACGACCTCTTCTTCCGCTCCCCTCATCGACCAGCTGCGCGACATCGTCGGTGCGCAGCATGTGCTGAACGAAGGCGACCTTGCGGCCTACGAGCAAGACTGGCGCAAGCGCGCGCGCGGCAAATCGCTGGCCGTGGTGCGGCCCGCCAACGCGCAGCAGGTGGCCGACGTGGTCAAGGCCTGCGCCGCGGCCGGCACGGCCATCGTGCCGCAGGGCGGCAACACCGGGCTGGCAGTGGGTTCCATTCCCGACGACAGCGGCACCCAGGTGGTGCTGAGCCTGCAGCGGCTCAACGCGATTCGCACCGTCGATGCGGCCAATCTCACGATGACGGTGGAGGCCGGCTGCATCCTGCAGACGCTGCAGGAGACGGCGGAGAAACAGGGCTTTCTGTTCCCGCTGAGCCTTGCCGCCGAAGGCAGCTGCACCATCGGCGGCAACCTTGCCACCAATGCCGGCGGCACGCAGGTGGTTCGCTACGGCAACACGCGCGATCTGTGCCTGGGCCTCGAAGTGGTCACGCCGCAAGGCGAAATCTGGGAAGGCACCAGCGGCCTGCGCAAGGACAACACCGGCTACGACCTGCGCGACCTGATGATCGGCAGCGAAGGCACGCTGGGCATCATCACCGCAGCGACGATGAAGCTCTACCCCCTGCCCGCGGCGCAGCTCACGGCCTGGGCCGCAGTGCCCTCGCTCGACCACGCGGTCACGCTGCTGGGCCTGGCGCACAAGCATCTGGGCTCGGGCCTTACGGGCTTCGAAGTGATGGGCAAGTTTGCGCTGAGCCTGGTCGACAAGCACATGCCGCAACTGCGCGTGCCCTTCATCGGCGACGAAGCCGTGCCGTACTGCGTGCTGCTCGAGAACTCCGACAGCGAATCCGAAGACCATGCGCGCGCACGCTTCGAGGCATTGCTCGAAACGGCTTTCGAAGACGGCTGCGTGACCGATGCGGTGGTGGCCGAGAACCTTGCGCAGGCGCACCAGCTCTGGCACATCCGCGAAAGCATTCCGCTCGCGCAGGCCGAAGAGGGCTTGAACATCAAGCACGACATCTCGATTCCCGTTTCGCGCATTCCGGCCTTCGTGGCCGAGACCGATGCGCTGCTGGCGCGCGAAATTGCGGGCGTGCGGCTGGTGAACTTCGGCCACCTGGGCGACGGCAACCTGCACTACAACGTGCAGGCTCCCGAGAACATCGACGCCAAGGCCTTTTTGAAGAATGAGGAAGAGCGCATCAACACACTGGTGTACGACGCGGTCGAGAAGTTCGGCGGCTCGTTCTCGGCCGAGCATGGCGTGGGTTCGCTCAAGGTCGACAAGCTCGAGAAGCACAAGTCGCCCGTGGCGCTGGAGATGATGCGCGCCATCAAGCGCGGGCTCGACCCCAAGAACATCCTGAACCCGGGCCGCGTGATCCGCGTTTAGGGCCGGCGGATATTTCTCCCTCCCCTCCCGGGGGAGGGCCGGGGTGGGGGCAAGCGGCCTTCAACCCCGCGCTGAGATGGATGCGGGGCAGCCCCCATCCCAACCTTCCCCCAGCGGGGGAAGGAGCAAGACAAATCCTCAACGTGGAAAGTCTTCGCCGCGCAGCTCGATCGGCTGGCCGTGCGGCGTGCGGTCGGCCGCGTGGTCCCAGGCGTGGCGGTAGCGCGCGAGTTCGTCGCCCGAGCTCGCGCCCTTGCGGGCCACCAGGCCTTCGAGTGCAGCAAGCCAATGCCGGTAATAGGTGTCGCCAGCATCCGGGTCCCCAGCGGCTTGCGCGGCGGAGATCTGGGCCGCAAGGGCTTCGGCCCACTCCACCCAGCTGAACAGGCCGCGCTCGTGCAGTGCGAGCGTCATCGCAAAAGCCTGCGCTTCCCACGGCTCGCGGAACACCGGGCCATCGGCATCGCGCGGCATGCCGGGAGCGAGCGCGAGCGGTGGCATGTCGATCTTCATGGGGCGGCCTGCAGGTAGCTTTCCCACGCATCGACCGACACCGAGAGGTTCTGGCGCGGCAGCGCATCGCCCCACAGTTCGGCTTCCTCAAAGACGACCGTGTAGAGCCACTGCGGCTGTTCACCGAGACCCTGCGCATTCGCATCGGCAAACACATGTGCGCCGTGCACATGTTCGATGGTGCCGCGCTTGCCCCACACATAGCCCGGCAACCGCGTGTGATAGTCGGCCTTGCCGATGTGCATGCGCACGGCCTGCCCGACGGCAAAGCGCGCGGGGCCCGGCGCGGCGCGCTCGGTAGGCGAACCCTTGGCGAGCACCACGGGCACGTTCTGGGCGTGCAGCACACGGGGAACCGGCGCGGCCGCGTGGCGCATCTCGCCGGTCGCGACCTCGTCGGCAAAAACCTGCCCGCGCTGCAGCATCAGCTGCTCCAGCGCCCCAAGCCATATCTGGTAGTAGCTCAGGTTGCGGTAGTTCGGCAGCGTCTCGCGCATGGCGCGGCTCGCATCGATGTTCCAGGAACCGGTTGCGCCCATGGCAAGCGTGAGCGCCAGCGCGCGCGGCTCCCAGCCGGCGTGGAAGAGTTCGCCTTCGGGCTCGGGCGTGACCGGCCCGTAGCCCGGCTGGCCGCCCAGGTCCGCATGCGTGACGTAGCTCATGCGGCGCTCCTTGCGGCGGCTGGCGCATCGGCATGGCGCGTGCCGATCATCGAGTCGCGCGAAACCAGGGTGGCGAGTTCGTCTTCGCTCCAGCCTTCGGTGCCCGCGGGCCTCTGCGGAATCACGAGGTAGCGCACCTCGGCGGTGGAATCCCAGACGCGGATGCGCGTCGTCTCGGGCAGCACCGTGCCGAAATCGGCCAGCACGCCGCGCGGGTCCTTCACGGCACGCGAGCGGTATGGGGCGCTCTTGTACCAGGTGGGCGGCAGGCCGAGCACCGGCCAGGGGTAGCAGCTGCACAGGGTGCAGACGACCATGTGATGCTGCTCGTCGGTGTTCTGTACCGCCACCATGTGCTCGCCCTGGCGGCCGGTATAGCCGAGCGAAGCAATGGCGGCCGTGGCATCCGCCATCAGCCAGTCGTGGAAGGTTTGGTCGACCCAGGCCCGCGCCACCACCCTTGCCCCGTTGCGCGGCCCGATGCGGGTTTGATAGGTGTCGATCAGTGCATCGAGCGCGGCAGGGTCGATGTAGCCCTTTTGCGTGAGCACGCTTTCCAGCGCCCGCACACGCAGGTCCATTTCGCCGAGTTCGCTGTGGTCGTGGGAGTGGTCGTGGGAGTGGTCGGGGCCGGTCATCTGCCGATGCTAGCGCCGCCCCGTAAAATTCCCAACATGACCTCGACCGCCCGCCCCGTCCGCTCCCAGTACGAAGACTTCATGCGCCACGTGGAAACCCACGGGGTGTTCAAGAGCGACCGCACCGGCACGGGCACCAAGAGCGTGTTTGGCCACCAGATGCGCTTCGACCTGAACGAAGGTTTTCCGCTGGTGACCACGAAGAAGGTGCACCTGAAGTCCATCATCCAGGAACTGCTGTGGTTCCTGACCGGCTCCAGCAACAACAACTGGCTCAAGGAGCGCGGCGTCACCATCTGGGACGAGTGGGCGCGCGAAGACGGCGACCTGGGCCCCGTGTACGGCGTGCAATGGCGCAGCTGGCCCACGCCCAACGGCGGCCACATCGACCAGATCTCCGAAGTCATCAAGACGCTGAAGACCAACCCCGATTCGCGCCGCATCATCGTGAGCGCATGGAACGTGGCCGAGCTCTCGAAGATGGCACTCATGCCCTGCCACGCTTTCTTCCAGTTCTACGTGGCGCCGCCGCAGGCACCCGGAGAGCGCGGCAAGCTGAGCTGCCAGCTTTACCAGCGCAGCGCCGACATCTTCCTTGGCGTGCCCTTCAACATTGCCAGCTACGCGCTGCTTACGCACATGGTGGCGCAGCAGTGCGACCTCGACGTGGGCGACTTCATCTGGACCGGCGGCGACTGCCACATCTACAGCAACCATGCCGAGCAGGTGGCACTGCAGCTGAGCCGCACGCCCTACGCTTACCCTACGCTCCACATCAAGCGCAAGCCGGCTTCGATCTTCGACTACCAGTACGAAGACTTCGAAGTGCTCGACTACAAGCACCACGAGGCGATCAAGGCGCCCGTGGCTGTGTGACCGCACTGCTCCGCCCGATATGCCCACACCGCGTTTGCACCTCATCTTCGCCCGCGCCGCCAACGGCGTGATCGGTGCCAAGGGCACCATGCCGTGGCACCTGCCCGAAGACATGGTGCACTTCAAGCAGCAGACAGCCGGCGCGCCGGTCGTCATGGGCCGCAAGACCTGGGATTCGCTGCCGCCGCGCTTCAGGCCCCTGCCCGGCAGGCACAACATCGTCATCAGCCGGCAGGACGACTGGAAAGCCGAAGGCGCGCATCGCGTGGGCAGCCTGCAGGAAGCGCTCGCGCTGTGCGAAGAATCGCAGGTGCCCGATGTGTGGGTGATCGGCGGTGCACAGATCTATGCCGAAGCCGAACCGCTCGCGCAGTACGCCGTGGTGACCGAGCTCGCACACGACTACGAAGGCGATGCGCATGCGCCCGAACTCTCTCCTGCCGAGTGGCGCGAGACAAAGCGCGAGCCGCATGTGTCGGCCAAGGAAGGCCTGAACTTCAGCTTCGTCACTTACGAACGCGTGGCGCCCTCGAAGACATGAACGGCGGCATCCGGGTTCGCGTTTCCCCGCCGCTGCGGCGCCGCTCCTTTCTGGCCGGCGCCGCACTGCTTTTCGGCCTCGCACCAACAGGAGCGCTGCGGGCGGCCGAGCGGCTGGAGCCCGACGAAGAAGCGCTCTTCATGCCCGGCACGGCGCGCCCCACCGGCGATGGCAGGCTCGAGATCGACATTCACGCCTGGGTGTACGAGCCCGACCGGCGCTGGGGCCTCAACACCGCGTTCGCGCGTTACCTGGGCCTGCGCCTGAACAAGCTCTCGCCCGCGGCGCGGCTGCGCTTCAACCAGCGCACGGCGCTCTTCCATGCCGAATCGGAAGAAGGCAAGGTGTTCGATATCGACTTCGACGGCAGCCCCGCACGCGTGAGCTCGCCGCCTTCGGGCGCCAACGGCCGCATGGACATGCGGATCGTGATCGATGCACCCCATGCGTCGCCTTCGGACGAGTGGCTGAAGTTCCATGCCGTGACGGGGCCCGGCGAGCTGCTGCACCGCTTCAGGGGCCAGGCGCTGATCGTTCCTGCCGAGGGCCTGTCGATCATTTCTGACATCGACGACACCATCAAGCGCACGCAGGTGCGCGACCGGCGCGAGATGCTGCTGAACACGTTTGCGCGGCGCTTCGAGGCGGCGCCGGGCATGGCCGCCTACTACCGCACGCTCTCGCAAACGCCCGGCACGCGGTTCCACTATCTTTCGGCCAGCCCCATACAGCTCTACCCCGCGCTGGCCGACTTCGTCCGCGACGCGGGGTTTCCCACAGGCAGCATGCACCTGCGCGAGAGCACAAGCTGGCGCACGCTGATTCCGGGCGACCAGGATTCGCGCACGCACAAGCTCGGCATCATCGAGCGGCTGCTGGCCGACTTTCCCCGGCGGCGATTCATGCTCGTGGGCGACTCGGGCGAGAGCGACCCCGAGATCTACGGCCACGTTGCGCGCACCTACCCCAACCGGATCGACAGCATTGCGATACGCGATGTAACAGGCGAGGACGGCGGCACCGCCCGCTACGCAGCAGCGTTCAACGGCATCGACCCCGCGCGCTGGCAAATTCTTCCAGCCGACAGGGCTCCGGTGCCTGCACAGGCTGCGCGGTAAGCGGTTTCAGCCCTGCGCGGATCGGCACCTTCGTTTCAGCCTTGGGTAAAAGCGAACACTTTCGTACACACAAGAAAGTCGTATGCGGTGCAGGGATTAGGCACAAACGTGATTTTTTCCGCAAAATGTTTGTACCGCCATCTAGACAAGGAGACGGCTCATGTCCATGGAGTTTCTTCGAGTCATCGCCGAACAGAAATTGCCATACGTCGTCCACACGCCAGCAGACATCGACAGGGTGCGCGTGCTGCGTGCGGCCGAGCTGGTAACCGCTTTTATCCCGCCGTCTTCCGGCCACGCGCCGGACGATCGCGCGATACGCCATCTCGCCCAAGTGGAATCGATCACCGCCAAGGGCATGCTGGCGCTGAACAAGGCCACCTCGGCCTTCATCGAGCTCTGAGCTTCGCGGGCTCGAACCCCAGCCGCTTCATTGCGGCACCCGGGCTGATCGCGGCCTTCGCATAGCCGGCCCACGGGTCGTTGCCACGGTCGAGCCGGGCATGGATGTTTCGCAGCGTCCACTGCGCGCCGCTTGCAAGCGTTGGCACCTCGGCCCATTCCACCGGCACCGATACCCCCATGCCCGGACGGGCACGCACCGACCATGCACACACCGTGGTGGCGCCGAAACCGTTGCGCAGGTAGTCGATGAAGATGCGGCCGATGCGATTGCTCGGCCCGCTCTTGGCAACGAACATCTGCGGCACCGTGCGCGCCATGTGCCGCACGATGGCCTGCGAAAAATCCTTGACCGTGTCCCAGTCATACTGCCGCTTCAACGGCACGACCACGTGCAGCCCCTTGCCGCCGCTGGTCTTGCAGAAAGACGGAAGGCCCAGTTCGTCGAGCACCACGCGCATCAGCTCCGTCGCCTGCAGCACCATGGGCCAGCCGACACCCTCGCCCGGGTCCAGGTCGAAGGTCATGCGGTCGGGCTTGCCGATGAGTGTTTTCACAGCGTTCCAGGTGTGGAGCTCGATGACGTTCATCTGCGCCGCGCTCAACAGCCCGAGCGGGCTGGCCACCTCGATCAGCTCGGGGTGCGCGGGCCACAGCGCCGGATCGAGCTGCCGCACACCGGCCATCTGGCCCTCGTCGAGGTGCTTCTGAAAGAACAGCTGGCCCTTGATGCCTTGCGGCGCGCGCACGAAAGACACGGGCCGGCTCTTCAGGTGCTCCATCATCAGCGGCGCGACAAGGCCGTAGAAACGCACCACCTCGATCTTGGTGATGCCGGTGGTCGGGTCGACCACGCGATCGGCATTCGAGACCTTGAAGTTGGCGGGCATCGTGGCCGAGGGTTCCGGGCCGGCATCAGGGGCGGGCTTGGCCTCTTTCCCCGGCTTGGCTTTCGGCTGATGCACGGGTTGCTCGCGGATGATCGCCTTGGCGGGCTTGTCGGTGCGCACGCTGTGGAACACCGGGTGCCGCACGTGGCCGTCTTTCGTCCATTCCGAAAAAGTGACTTCGGCCAGCAGCACCGGCTTGACCCAGTGCGCGCGGCGGTCGTTCTCGGTCGGGTCCTTGAACGGACGCTCGTCGGTGCCCAGCGGCTTCAGTCTTTCGAGCATTTCGTTGAGCGTGCGGCCATTGAAGCCCGCGCCCACCGCGCCTGAATAAATGAGATCGCCCTTTTCGTCGTGCACGCCGATCAGCAACGCGCCGATGCCCACGCGCGAGCCCTTCGGATCGGTATAGCCGCCGATGACGAACTCCTGCCGCCGCGAGCACTTGAGCTTGATCCAGTCGGGCGAGCGGCGCGATGCATAGGTGCTGTTCTTGCGCTTGCCGATCACGCCCTCGAGCCCGATCTTGCAGGCCGACGCCACGATGTCTTCAGGCGGCGCATCGAAGATTTCGCTGAAGCGGATTTCAGGCGGCGCCTTGGCAAGCAGCGACTGCAGCAGGGCCCGGCGCTCGATGAGCGGCACGCCCGTGAGGTCGAAGCCGCCGTAGTACGGCAGGTCGAAAAGAAAGTAGACGATGTTGCTGGTCTTCTCCTTGTCGAAGGCGTTCTGCAGGGCTTGAAAGTCGGTGCTTCCGGATTCGTTGAGCACCACGATCTCGCCGTCGAGCCACCCGGGCTTGAGCTTCATGCCCTTGATGGCGTGCACCAGCTGCGGCATGCGGCTGCTCCAGTCATGCCCGTTGCGCGTGATGAGCTGCACGTTCTTCTTCTCATCGATGCGGGCCAGCAAACGGTACCCGTCGAACTTGATTTCATAAAACCAGTTCCCGGGGTCGGGCGGCGGGCCGTCGACCAGAGTGGCAAGCAGCGGTGACAGCTTGGCGGGCAGGGCGGCCTTCACCGCATCGGCCGGCATGCCGCCGCCTGCCTTGCCGCGTTTTGCACGGGCAGGCGCCGCCTCGGGTGCGGGCGCCGCCGCAGCCGGCGTGGGCATCGGCATCTCGGCCACGCTGTCGGGAAACTGGTCGACCACGCTGAACTCGGCGGCCGGGCGGGCGTAGTCGTCGTGCTCCTTGATCAGCAGCCACGCATCCTGCTTGCCGTCCTTGCTGCTGTGCATGCGCACCAGCGCCCACTTGCCGTGCAGCTTGTAGCCATGCAGTTCGAACTTGAGGTTCCCGGCCTTGTAGCCCTTGCGGGCGTCGCCGATGGGCGTCCAGGTGCCCTTGTCCCAGATGATCACCTTGCCCGCGCCATACTGCTTGGGCGGTATCACGCCTTCGAACTGGTTGTACGAAATCGGATGGTCCTCGACGTGTACCGCCATGCGCTTGTCGTGCGTGTCGTAGCTCGGTCCCTTGGGCACCGCCCAGCTCTTCATCGCGCCGTCGAGCTCGATGCGAAAGTCGTAGTGCAGGCGGCTGGCCCAGTGCTTCTGCACCACGAACTGCAGCGTGCCGGGTGCCGATGCTCCGCCCTCCTCCGGCTCTGGCGTGACGCCGAAGTTGCGCTTCTCCTTGTAGCGCTTCAGCGGGTTTGCGCGCGCCATGGTGTCTCGCTTTCCGCCTCGTTCGGATGGCTTGCCGCGTAGCGTTCGAGAAAAAGGTAAAGCACAATGCCGCCGGCCAGCGGCAGCAGGTAGTAAAGCGCACGGTACGCCAGCACGGCGCCCATCAACGTGCCCTGGCGCACGGTGCCCGAGAGCAGCGCCAGGTACACCGCCTCCAGCACGCCCAGCCCCGCCGGAATAGGCGTGATCACCCCGACGATCGAAGCAGCGAGCAGCACGCTCAAGGTCGTCGTATACGGCACCTGGCGGCCCAACAGCAGGTACATAGCGCAGCCCATCAATGCCCAGTTGGCCGTGGAGAGCGCGAGCTGCACGAGCGCAAGTTGTGCCGAAGGAAGCTTGAGCCGCCGCCCTCTCACCTGCCACTGCCGACCACGCGCAAACGCACAGGCCGCCACATACGCCGCAGCCAGCACGATCATCACCACGCCAAGGACGCGAAGTGCATCCGTGCCAATGCTGGCCTGGCGCGGCGGGGTGATGGCACCTGCCGCAAACAGGCCGCCCGCAAGCAGCCCGTAGCCCAGCCAGTTGGTCGCCAGGCTGATGCCGACGACCTGCGCCACGGTGGCTTCGTCCAGCCCGGCGCGCGCGTAGAGCCGCGCGCGCAGCGCAATGCCGCCAACCAGCGAGCCCAGGTTGAGATTGAATGCATAGCTCGTGACCGCAATGGCCCAGGTGCGCCAGCGCGGCACCTTGTGGCGCGTGTGCCGCTTGCCGATCAGGTCGAAGCAGCCATACAGCGCGTGGCTCGCGGTTGCGAGCCCCAGCACGCCGAGCAGCAGCGTTGCGGGATAGCGCTGCAGCGCCTGCCACGCGCCCGCCCAATCGACCTTGTGCGCATGCGACAGCAGCAAGCCCAGCACCGCTACCCCGAGGAGCGGCAGCAGCCAGCGGCGGCAGCGCCGCCACAGCGACGGCTTGCCTGTGGAAGCGCTGGCGGCCGAGAGCGTGGTGGCGTTGTGGTTCATGGCGGTGCTACAGAACAGAAAACAGCGCCGCCAGGTCGAGCGGCTTGAGCAGGTGATGGTCGAACCCCGCCATGGCAATGCGGTCCTTGTCGCCTTGCTGGCCCCAGCCCGTCAGTGCGACAAGGATCAACCCCTTCAGGGCCGGGTTGGCGCGCAGCTTGATGGCCAGCTCGCAGCCGTCCATGCCCGGCATGCCGATGTCCAGGATCGCGAGTCCGGGCAGCACGCCGTCGGCCACCGCGCTCAGCGCTGCATCGCCGCTGTAGGCCACGTGGGTCGAGGCGCCGAGCGATTGCAGCAGGTCGCTCAATGCGTCGGCCGCATCGCGGTTGTCATCGACGATCAGCACGGTGTTCGGCAAGGATGACGGCCAGCCTGCGACAGCCCTCGCCTGCGGTTTCGCCATGCCTGCATCGATGCGCGTGAGCGGCAGGCGCACGCAGAACATCGCGCCCCGGCCAAGGCCCGCACTGGTGGCCTCCACGCTCCCGCCATGCAGCTCGACAAGGCTCTTCACCAGGGTGAGCCCGATGCCCAGCCCGCCTTGCGCCGCCTTGGAGGTGCCGCTGACCTGCACGAACATCTCGAAAATCGACTTGAGCATTTCCGGTGCAATGCCGGTGCCGTTGTCCCACACCTCGACCACGGCATGGCGGCTCTCCTTGCGCAGAACGATCCTGATCCTGCCGCCCGGCGCCGTGTACTTGGCGGCGTTGTTGAGCAGGTTTGAAAAGACCTGCGTCAGGCGTACGCCGTCGCCTCGCACCACCAGCGGCTCGTCGCAGAGTTCGGTGCTCAGCTCGTGCTTCGCGCCTTCCAGCAACGGCCGGCTCAGTTCGATCGCGTCCTTGATGACCGATTCGAGCGCCACGGCCTCCATGCGCAGCTCGATCTTGCCGCGGGTGATGCGCGAGACTTCCATCAGGTCGTTCACCAGCCGCACCATGTGCTCGATCTGCCGGCCCATGAGCTCGTAGTAGCGCAAGGCCTCCGCGGCCTCGTGCGGCTTTCGCATCAAAAGGGTGAGCGCGGTGCTCATCGGCGCGAGCGGATTGCGCAGCTCGTGCGCCAGCGTTGCAAGGAACTCGGTCTTGCGCTGGTCGGCTTCGCGCAGCCCGTCGAGCAGGTCGCGCAGCTGGTATTGGCGGGTGCGTGCGCGCAGGGCCGTTCGCACCGTACTGATGAGCGACGCCACCCGCATCGGGCGTTCGATGACAGTGACGTTCGCCAGCTTGTCCATGGCCTCCGCAATCACGCGCGAATCCGCTCCCTGGCGGGCAAGTATGAGCACCGGCACGTCGGACCACGGCGCCTGCGAGGCAAGCACCTCGTTCAGCGCGGCGGCGGCCGGGTCGGCCAGCACTTCTTCAGCCAGCATCACCGCGCCCGCACCTTGCTGCAGTTCGCGCACAAGGTCGCCCAGGTTGGCGCACGAGTGCGTGTCGATCTGGGCGCGAGCCAATACGGCGTTGGCCATGAGGGCGTCCCTGGAGGTCGCGGTTCGCAACAGGATGCGCTGCTCGACGGGTGCCGGTGCTGCGCTCACGATGCGTGCTGCACGCCGTCGATCGGAATCGGAATGCCCGACAGGATGCCCCTGAAGTTGCGCAGCGGCTCGCCGATCTTCAGGCCCGTCGCAGTCATCGAGAAATCGCGGATGCTCCGCTCATGCGCCCCGCCGCGCTTCTTCAGCACCGAAATCGCCTGGCGCACTTCGCCGTCGAGCTCGAAATAGCGAAGCAGCACCACGGCATCGGCCAGGTAGCTTGCATCCACGGGTGTCTGCATCTGCATGCCGATGAGTCCGTGCTGCGCGCCGACAAGCAGCGTTGCAACGCCCGCCTGCCCCAGGTAGGAGAGCAGCTCGTGCAGCTGCGCAATCAGAAACCGCTCATCCGGCATGGCGTTGAGATAGCCGTTCAGGCTGTCGATCACCACCACCGCCGCACCGGATTCCACCACCGCCAGCCGTATCAGGTGCACGAACTCGCCGGGCGACAGTTCGGCCGGGTCGACCTGCCGCACCTTGATGCGGCCGGCATCGATGTGCGACCCCAGGTCCATTCCCATGCTTTCGCAGCGCGTGCGCAAGGTGTTGATGCTCTCGTCGAAGATGAAGAGCGCCGCGCATTCGCCGCGCTGCGCTGCGGCAAGCGCAAACTGCACCGCCACAGTCGACTTGCCGGTACCCGGCGCGCCGACGAACAGCGTGCTCGTTCCCCGCTCGATGCCGCCGCCCAGCAAGGCGTCGAGCGACTCGATGCCGCTCGGAATACGCACCTGCGTGAGCGCGGCGGAATGCTCGGCCGCCACCAGGCGCGGAAACACGCGAAGGCCGCCGCGCTCGATGCGGTAGTCGTGGTAGCCGCCGCGAAATTGCTGGCCGCGGTATTTGCTGACGACCAGCCTGCGGCGCGCGGCACCGTAGTCGGAGCTGATCTGCTCGAGCCGCAGCACGGCATGGGCGATGCTCTGCACCTGCAGGTCATGCTTGGTGGCGGTCATGTCGTCGAGCAGCAGCACCGTGCACCGGCGACCCGCAAAAAACTGTTTGAGCGCCAGGATCTGCCGCCTGTATCGCAGCGAGCTGCCGGCCAGCAGGCGCAGTTCGGACAGCGAATCGAACACCACGCGCGAGGGCTTGATCACATCGACGTCCGACAGGATTCGGAGCGTCGTCTCGCTGAGTTCGACCTCGGAGGGATGGAACATCGTGTACTGCTCGTCGGGCTCCAGCGCGGTTTCCGAAGGGAGCATTTCGCGCACTTCGATGCCGCTCAGATCCCAGCCATGGGAATCGGCAACGCCCCTGAGCTCATGCGCCGTTTCGGACAGGGTGACGTACATCACCGATTCGCCGCGCGCCGCGCCTTCAATCAGGAACTGAAGCGCGATGGTGGTCTTGCCCGCACCCGGCGTGCCCTCGACCAGGTACAAGCGATTGGACGTGAGGCCGCCCCCAAGAACATCGTCGAGGCCGGGCACGCCGATCTTTATCAGGCGTTCCTGCATGGCCCCCGTCGCGGCGTCGATCTTCATTTTTTTCCTCCATCGTATGGACAGACAGTCCTTCTCTGCGCTGTTGTCTGTTTGCGATCTGCCTGCGGAAAAATGACTCCGCCGGCCGGGCAGCCAATGCCCGCAGGAATGATTTTTAGCTAGGGGGCAGAGCCTCCCCTGTAGGGCGGCGCCTTTTTCGTGAGAAGACAAAGCTCCCGCCGCTCAGGACTTTTCGGGCGTCTTGTGCTCGGCCGAACCCGGGTCTTCGAGCTTCTTGTTCTCGACCTTCTTCATCATCTCCTCACCCTCGGTGTCGCTGCCGTCGGTGGGTACGGATTCTTCCTGCGTGATCTCGGGTTCGTCCGGGGAGCGCTTCGGGCGCGCTGCCGGCGGCGGTGTTGGCGTGTTCATGCGGCTATCTCCTGGGTGAGACTCGACAGTGGCGCAAGCGCAGGGCCCAAGCGCTCAGGCAAAGACGTGAGCGCGGGTCAGCCAAGGCCGACGATCCCGCCTCGCCCCCAACCACCCCGCGCGGCACCTCAGGCGCGTGCAACGGCGTCTACCGGCGCTTCGCTCGCCTCGATGAAAAGCCGCCGGATCATCGGGAAACGCGCGCGCACCTGCCTTTCGATGGCAGAGATGGCCTCGGCCGCTTCACCCGTGGCCGTGCCTTCCTTGAAGTTCACGTCGACGATGGCCAGCACCTCGTCGGGGCCGATGTACATCGACAGCACATGGCCGACGTCGCTGACGCTGGGCTGCGCCATGGCAAGGCTGCGGATGGCCCGCGCGGTTTCGGGGCGAATGCCTTCGCCGATGAGAAGCCCCCGCGCCTGGCCGATCAGCAGCACAGCCACGCCGGCCAGCAGCAGGCCGATCACCACCGAGGCTGCGCCATCGAGCTGAGGCAGCTTGAGGCGGTGGCTCAGGTAGATGCCCAGCGCGGCCACCGCCAGGCCCATGAGCGCCGCGGAGTCCTCCGCCAGCACGGTATAGGTGGTGGGGTCCTTGCTTTGCTCGAGCGCTCGCCAGAAAGGCCGGCCGCGGGCCTGCGCCCGGAACTGCCGCAGCGCAATGAGGAAGCTGGTGCCTTCGAACAAAAAGGCCAGGGCGAGCACCACGTAGTTCCAGGTGGGGTCGCGCATCGGCTCCGGATGGCGGATGTGCTGGATGCCCTCGTAGAAAGACACCCCGCCGCCCAGCCCGAAGATGAGCACCGCAACGATCAGGCTCCAGAAATACAGCTCCTTGCCGTGGCCGAAGGGGTGCTCGGGGGTGGCGGGCCGTTGGCTCAGCCTGATTCCCACCAGCAGAAGCACGCCGTTGAAGGTGTCGACCGCGGAGTGGATACCTTCGGACAGCATGGCCGAGCTGCCGGTGATGCCGGCGACGACGAACTTGGTCGCAGCAATAGCCACGTTGGCGCCGATCGCGCCGTAGATGGCAACCTTGGATTCAGCCATCCATCAAGGGGTTGCGGCCGGGGCCCGGCCCGCTACCCTGGGCTTTTCAGGGAAGGCCAAGGTAGACGCGCAGGTCGTCCTTGATGGTGCCCGCGGACGCAACCGCCAACCGCAGCCGGGTCTCGCTGACACCGAACCACTTTGTCCAATAGTCGACCTCTTTCAGGTCCGTGATGTCGATGTGCTCGTCGTTCTGCGGAACGCGAATCTCCATATCGTCCGGCATCGGGCTCTCCAGGTTGTTGGAGACGGCAGTTTCATCGAGGGAAAACCATGCCTTGCCGGTCGCCTTCCATGGTTCTTGCAGGACAAGTTCTACACGCGCCGATGAATCCTCCGCCCGCGGTCCGCGAGTGGGGTACAAAGACGGACCCGCGCATTCCAGCAGGAGTGCCCCCTCGAACCAACAACATAGCGTTTGATGAAAATAGCCACCTGGAACGTCAACTCCCTCACCGCCCGCCTGCAGCATGTGCTCGACTGGCTGATTGCCAACCCGGTGGACGTGCTGTGCCTGCAGGAGCTCAAGATGAGCGACGACAAGTTTCCTCTCGAGGTGCTCAAGTCGGCAGGTTATGAATGCGCGGTGTTCGGCCAGAAAACCTACAACGGCGTGGCCATCCTGAGCCTCGCACCGATGCGCGATGTGGCAAAGAACATCGGCGGCTTCACCGACGACCAGTCGAGGGTGATTGCAGCCACCATCGAAACCGCGGCGGGCCCGCTGCGCGTGGTGAACGGCTACTTCGTGAACGGCCAGGCGCCGGGCACCGACAAGTTCGAATACAAGATGGGCTGGCTGCGCGCGTTGCGCGAATGGCTGCGCGCCGAAATGACGGCGCATCCGAACCTGGTTCTGCTCGGCGACTTCAACATCACGCCGGAAGACCGCGACAGCTACGACCCGGTGGGACTGGCGGAAACCATCCACCACACCACCGAAGAGCGCGAGCAGTTCAAGGCGCTGCTGCAGCTTGGCCTTGTCGACAGCTTCCGGCTTTTCGAACAGCCCGAGAAGAGCTATTCGTGGTGGGACTACCGGATGCTCGGCTATCAGAAGAACCGCGGCCTGCGCATCGACCACATTCTTGTGAGCGAACCGCTGGTGCCGCACGTTAAGGGTTGCATCATCGACCGCGTGCCGCGCAAGTGGGAAAAGCCCAGCGACCATGCACCGGTGGTGCTCGATATCGACCAAGGGACCCGATGAAAATGACCATGCGCACCCTGGCAACCGTTGCCGCCGCCCTGACGCTTGCTGCCTGCTCTGCCCTGAAACCGGCCGACAAGGCCGGCGACGACAAGTCGCCCACCTCCCCGACAGACGAAGTAGCTGGCGCAAAGCCCAATGTGCCAACCACGCGCCTGATCACCGCGCAGACGCCGGCGGTGCGGGCCTACCGCAAGACCGGCGCGGGCCAGATCTACAAGACCTATGCGCAGCGTATCTACAAGGGAAAGATCCCCCCGCTGGTGTACGCGGTGGTGGTCGTCGAAACAGAACTCGATGCCCGCGGCAACGTCACCAATGTCACGTTCAGCCGCGTTCCGAGCCATGCGCCCGAAGTGCCGGGCAAGATTGCGGAGCTCATCAAGGCGGCATCGCCGTTGCCTAGCCCCGGACGCCTGGGTGGCCACACGTATGTGGACACCTGGCTTTGGGACAAGAGCGGGAACTTCCAGCTCGACTCGCTGACGCTGGGCCAAAGAAGCCGTTAGCCAAGGCCGGCGGGGGCCGCTCTACTCGATTCCGAGTTCCTGGATTTTCCGGGTGATGGTGTTGCGGCCGATGCCCAGCTTCTGGGCGGCTTCGATGCGGCGGCCGCGGGTGTTGGCCAGCGCGGTGAGGATGAGCCGCGACTCGAAGCGGCGCGACAGCACGTCCCACACGTCGGTGCGTCCGGCAGCCAGCAGCGCCTGCGCTTCCATTTCAAGGCCGCTCTCCCAACTGCTGGCGCCCACCAGGCCTTCGGTGGCTTCTGGCGCGGCGCCCGCCGGAGCGGATTCGCGCTCCGGGCTGGGCGAGAGGAGCGTCGCGGGTTGCAGGGCGGTGGTCGTGGTTGCGGCAACGGCAGCTTCGCCAGCGTGGGCTTCCGCACCGGCGCCAGCGGCCATGACTTCGGGCGGCAGGTCCTTGGCTTCGATGAGCTGGGCTGGCGCCATCACGGTGAGCCAATGGCAGATGTTCTCGAGCTGGCGCACGTTGCCCGGGAAGCTGAAGGCGGCGAGCTTGGCCAATGCGGCATCGGAAATGCGCTTGGGCTCGACGCCGAGCTGACGTGCGCTCACCTGCAGAAAGTGCCGCGTGAGTGCGGGCACGTCTTCGCCGCGCTCGCGCAGCGCCGGCAGGCGCAGGCGAATCACGTTGAGACGGTGGAACAAGTCTTCGCGGAAGCCGCCGAGCTTGACGCGCTGCTCCAGGTCCTGGTGCGTGGCTGCGATCACGCGCACATTGGCCTTCACGGAGTTGTGGCCGCCCACGCGGTAGAAATGCCCGTCGCTCAGAACGCGCAAAAGGCGCGTCTGCAGGTCGAAAGGCATGTCGCCGATTTCGTCGAGAAAGAGCGTGCCGCCCTCGGCCTGCTCGAAGCGGCCGCGCCGCATGGTTTGCGCGCCGGTGAAGGCGCCGCGCTCATGGCCGAAGAGTTCACTCTCGAGCAGGTCCTTGGGAATGGCCGCGGTGTTGATGGCCACGAAGGGCCCGTTGGCGCGCGGCGAATGCTTGTGCAGCGCACGCGCCACCAGTTCCTTGCCCGAACCCGATTCGCCCGTGATGAGCACCGTGACGTTGCTCTGTGAAAGCCGGCCGATGGCGCGGAACACGTCCTGCATGGCAGGTGCCTGGCCCAGCATTTCGGGTGCGGCAACCATGCGCTCTTCGGCCACTTCCTCGCGCTGGCTTTCGTCGACGGCGCGGCGGATCAGCTCCACGGCGCGCGGCAGGTCGAAGGGCTTGGGCAGATATTCGAAGGCGCCGCCCTGGAACGCCGAAACGGCGCTGTCGAGGTCGGAGAACGCCGTCATGATGATGACGGGCAGGCCGGGGTGCTTGGCCTTGATCTTGTCGAGCAGGTCGAGCCCGGAGCCGCCGGGCATGCGGATGTCGCTCACCAGGACCTGCGGGCCCTGCTGTTCGTCGTCGGCGGCAAGTTCGAGGGCGGCCAGCACCTCGCGCGTGTTGGTGAAGCTGCGCGTGGGCAGGTCTTCGCGCAACAAGGCCTTCTCCAGCACGAAGCGGATCGATTGGTCGTCATCAACTATCCAGATCGGCTTCATGCATCTCCTTGTTGCCGTGGCTGCTAGGGCAGCGGAATCAATATCTTGAAATCGGTTCGGCCCGGGACACTGTCGCACTCGATCACGCCGTGATGCTGTTGCACAAAAGTTTGCGCGAGCGTCAATCCAAGCCCTGTCCCGCCTTCCCTGCCCGATACGAGCGGATAGAAGATGCGGTCCTTGATCGTGTCCGGCACACCCGGTCCGTTGTCGATGACATGCAATTCCAGTGCCAATCGATACCACTGCTTGTTGAATATCACTTGTCGGGCGATGCGCGTCTTGAAAGTGATCTGCGCGTCTCCCGCTGCGCGGCGCTCGGCAAGGGCCTGCGCCGCGTTGTGCACGATGTTGAGCGTGGCCTGGATGAGTTGTTCGCGGTCGCCCCGAAATTCGGGTATCGAGACGTCGAAGTCGCGCTCGATGTGCAGGTCGCGCGGGAACTCCGCAAGAATGACCGATCGCACGCGCTCGCACACTTCGTGGATGTTGACGTCGCCCACCACGTGCGGGCGCCGGTGAGGTGCCAGCAGCCGGTCGACCAGCGTTTGCAGCCGGTCGGCTTCATGGATGATGACTTGCGTGTACTCGATGAGATCGCGCGACTCGACCTCCATCTGCAGCAACTGCGCCGCGCCGCGAATACCGCCGAGCGGGTTCTTGATCTCGTGCGCAAGGTTGCGAATGAGCTCCTTGTTGGCCTGCGCCTGGTCGAGCAGGCGTTCTTCGCGGTCTTGCCGAACCTGCTGCTCGAGCGGCGACATCTCGATGATGAGCTCGCCCTGCTTGTCGCCCTGCGCAAGCGTGACCTGCACCGGCATCAGTTCATGGTTCACGCGGCGCAGGAAGGCCTCGTAGCGCAGCGTGGCAAAGTCGTTGCTGCGCGCGCCGTCGATGGCGGTGCGCAGCACGTGCGGTTCATGAAAGCACGCCCCGAACTGCGAACCTTCGAGCGTGCGGCGCGACGTGCCCAGCGCGTCTTCGAGCGCCGCATTGGCAAACAGCACCGAACCATTGGTGCTGACCACCGCAATCAGCGTGGAGAGCAGGTCGAAGGACTGAAAGCGCGGAGTGGCGCCGGCCGCCTTCTTCCCAAATGCCATTGATCGTCCTGTTGACTACTGCTGCCTGGCCGGCAGGCGGCCAAGTTCGCGGCGAATGCCCGCTATGTCGCTCTCGTTGCGCGCGAGTTCGGCTTTCATTTCGGCCACGCGGTCGAGGTACTTCTGGTAGTTGCGGCCTTCGCTGCCCTGCTTTTCGGGCTCGCCGTTGTTGTATTCCTTCTGGAGCTCCGCCTGGCGGGCTTCGGCCTTCTTGAGCTCGGCTTCGAGCACCGAACGGGCCTCGCCGTCGCGGGCGCGCTGGTCGACGCCTTCCACGCGGGGGCTGCCGGCCGGCGCACGTGCGGCCGAGGAACCACCGCCGCCACCCGAAGACTTGGGCGCCGGCATTCCGGAGCCCTGCACGACGGTGACGTTGCCCCCTTCCATGACCTTGCAGCCTTTTTGCTGGGCAATCGTCGAGTTGTTGGTGTATTCATTGCCGCAACGCCACACGCGCTCCTGCGACGAGGCAGGCAGGGCGAGGGCCAACAATGAACCAGCCAGAAAAATGAGGGAAGCAGTCTTCATGTGAATCGGTGGATGCCGCGACAAAGGCGCATTTTCCTGCAATTCGACTCCATCGGTGACAAGATGTTCCGCGTCAATGAAAAAGGACGGCCGAAGCCGTCCTTTCTGTCTTACTTACCCGTCAGGGGCTTGCGCCCGCCGATTTAGAGCGAGTAGTACATGTCGAACTCGACCGGATGGGTCGCCATGCGGAAGCGCGTGACTTCCTGCATCTTCAGTTCGATGTACGCATCGATGTACGCGTCGGTGAACACGCCGCCCTTGGTCAGGAACGCACGGTCCTTGTCGAGGTATTCCAGAGCCTGGTCGAGGCTGTGGCACACGGTCGGGATCAGCGCGTCTTCTTCCGGCGGCAGGTGGTACAGGTCCTTGCTGGCGGCTTCGCCCGGATGGATCTTGTTTTCCACGCCGTCGAGGCCGGCCATCAGCAGTGCAGCAAAGCCGAGGTACGGGTTCATCAGCGGATCGGGGAAGCGCGCTTCGACGCGGCGGCCCTTCGGGTTGGCCACGAACGGAATGCGGATCGAGGCCGAGCGGTTCTTGGCCGAGTAGGCCAGCTTCACCGGTGCTTCGAAGCCGGGCACCAGGCGCTTGTAGCTGTTGGTGCCGGGGTTCGTGATGGCGTTCAGGGCACGTGCGTGCTTGATGATGCCGCCGATGTAGTGCAGCGCGAAGTCCGACAGGCCCGCATAGCCGTCGCCGGCGAACAGGTTCTTGCCGTCCTTCCAGACCGACTGGTGCACGTGCATGCCGGAGCCGTTGTCGCCGACGATGGGCTTGGGCATGAAGGTGGCGGTCTTGCCGTAGGCGTGGGCCACGTTGTGGATCACGTACTTCTGCAGTTGGACCCAGTCGGCGCGCTGAACCAGCGTGCTGAACTTGGTGCCGAGTTCCATCTGGCCGGCGTTGGCCACTTCATGGTGATGCACTTCGACCGGAATGCCGAGCGATTCGAGCACCAGGCACATTTCAGAGCGCATGTCCTGGAAGCTGTCGACCGGGGGAACCGGGAAGTAGCCGCCCTTGACTGCCGGGCGATGGCCGGTGTTGCCGTGCTCGTATTCCTTGTCGGTGTTCCACGAGGCTTCTTCGGACTCGATCTTGACGAAGCAGCCCGACATGTCGTTCTTCCAGCGGACGCCGTCGAACACGAAGAATTCGGGTTCCGGACCGAAGTAGGCGGTGTCGCCCAGGCCCGAAGCCTTCATGTACGCCTCGGCGCGCTTGGCGAGCGAACGCGGGTCGCGCTCGTAGGCCTTGCCGTCGGCGGGGTCGATCACGTCGCAGGTCAGGATCAGCGTCGTTTCTTCGAAGAAGGGGTCGATATTGGCGGTGTTCGGGTCGGGCATGAGCTGCATGTCCGAAGCTTCGATTCCCTTCCAGCCGGCAATGGACGAGCCGTCGAACGCATGGCCCGAGGTGAATTTGTCTTCATCGAATGCCGAAACAGGCACGGTCACGTGCTGCTCTTTGCCGCGGGTGTCGGTGAAGCGGAAGTCGATGAACTTGACCTCGTTTTCCTTGACGAGCTTGAGTACATCGGCGACGGTCTTTGCCATCAGTTTCTCCTGAGTTGGATGGTGGTTAGGAATACAGGGACGGGGGATGCAGTTTCTGTGCCATTGTCGCCCCTTGCGGGGAGCCTCTGGCGACGGGTACAAACCCCAAAAAAAGGCGAAAAATCACCAAATTGGTGCCGATGGTTTTATCGCACCAATTCGGGGCCAAGCTTCGCATCAAAGGCGTGCAGCCCTTCGATCAGCTGGGAATAGGCGGCATCCAGGAGGCTCGGCGCGCCTTTGACGCCCAATTCGATGTGGCGGCCGTATTGCGGATGGTCGACGCTGGGCAGGCTGAACACCTTGATGCCCGCGTGCGTGGCCTCGATGGCTTGCATGAGGGGCGTGAGCGTCGCTTCCATTGCACCAAAGACAATGACCGATTTTTCAGCCGACTGGCCGCTTGTGAACATGTCGGCGTAGCGGTTGTCGAGCACGGATTCGATCATCGGCCAGGCCATGACGGGAAAGCCCGGCACGAAATGAACATGGTCGACGCTGAAGCCCGGAATCTTGTTGTACGGGTTGCGGATGATCGCCGCGCCCTTGGGGAACACGCCCATGTTGAGGCGGTGGATGTTGTCGGGCCGGTCGGGCTCATAGGCAATGCCCTGCTCGCGCGCGGTGTCCTGCATGCGTTCGCGAATCAGCAGCTCTGCTTCCGGGTGCAACTCGAGCGGCACCCGCAGCGCCTGCGCGGCGCACTGGCGCGTGTGGTCGTCCGGCGTGGCGCCGATGCCGCCGGTCGAAAAAACGATGTCGCCAGAGGCAAAGGCCCGGCTGAGCGCGGCCGTGATGCGCGTGGGCTCGTCGCCGACGTATTCGGCCCAGCCGAGCTGCAGGCCGCGGGCTGCGAGCAGCTCGATCACCTTTGGCATGTGCTTGTCGGCACGCTTGCCCGAGAGAATTTCGTCGCCGACAACGATCAGGCCGAATGCGCGGGTCATGGGGATTTCCATTGAGAAAGAATGGCCTGCTGGTCGGCTTCGACGGCCGGCGAGCCGCCGGAGGATGAAGCAGCCGCGGCGGCGCGCTGGGCACGCAATTGCGCCAGCGCGTCGAGGCAGTAATGGCCAAACCAGAGCGACGAAAAGGCGAATACCAGCGTGTAGATCCAGATTGCGAGCGGCACCAGCACAAAGAAGGCGGCGGCAAACAGCAGGCCCGAGGCCCAGACGATGCTCGGCGCGGCGCCCAGGTAGCCGCAGAGCACGCCGATGCACAGCAGCGGCAGCCGGTGCGCGCGCAGGAGCGTGGCCCGTTCTTCGGGGCTTGCGTGTTCGGCCAGCGCGTCGAAGCTCATCACGCGGTAGGTAAGCCAGCCCCAGATCAGCGGCGGCAGGATGAGCACCAGCGGCGGAATGAGCCAGAGCGGCATCGACACCACCAGCGCTATCAGCGCCAGCACGGTAAGGCCGAGCGAACGCGCCATGCTGCCGAAAAACGACGCGCCCTTCTTTCGCTCGAGCATCGGAAAGCGGCGGCGCGCCACCAGAGCGGTCAGCGGGGCGGCCATGAGGCCGGCCACGATCAGCAGCGAAACCACCACGATGAGCGGCGTGGCGGCAAACACCACCACGAGCGGCGCCAGCATGGCCGTGACGTCGCCTGAAAAAAGTCGGCTGATCCAGCCCCAGAAGCTGGAAAGCAGAGGCCAGGCGTCGAGCGCCTCGCGAGTCCAGGCCACTGCTGCATCCCAATAGAAATAGCCGAATCCTGCAGCCAGCAGCACCATCAGGCCCAGGGGCAGCAGCGACAGGACGATCACGCGCGGCAGCATGCAATATGCAACCGCGCGCCAGAAGGAATCGAGGAGCAGGCGCATTGGATGCGAAGGATAACCGCCCGGGATCGGCCCGGCGCTCAGCCGCGGCCGACCATTCGCTTCAGGCCAAGCCACTGCTGGGCCCAGAAGCCGCTGCCGTAGTTGCGCACCTGGCCATCGGCACCGGGCTCGACCTGGTCGCGGATGCCGGTCGGGTCGTAGCGATTCTCGAAGTTGGCGGTGCGAAAAAGCATGTCCCACCAGGGCAGCAGCACGCCGAAGTTGTGGCCGCCCAGCGTGTGGGCTCCGCGCGACTCGTGCCCGAGACCGATGCTGTGGTGCAGCCGGTGAAAGCGCGGGCTGATCCACAGCCGTTCGCCGATGGCGCCGAAACCCAGCCTCAGGTTGGCGTGCTGCAGGCTTTCGCTCAGTTGGGTGAAGGCCACGAACGCAATGAACTGGCCGGGCGCCACGCCGATGAGCTGGGCCACGATGACGATCAGGGTGTCGTGGATGATGTCGTCCAGCAGGTGGTTGCGGTCGTCGCTCCACATGGTCATCTGGCGCTGGGAGTGGTGCAGCGAGTGCAGGCCCCACCACCAGTTGAGCTGGTGCTGGCCGCGGTGGATCCAGTAGCCGACGAAGTCGAGCACCACGAGATAGATCGCGAATGCGACCCAGGGCACGTCTGTAACGCCGGGCCAGACTTCGTCCAGATGAAAAGTGCCCCAGCCGGCGATGCGCAGGCTTCCGATGGCTTCGTCGAAGAACGGCTCCAACGTGAAGAACATGGCCAGCCGGAACAGGCCCAGGCGGTGGATCAGCGTGTAGAGCACGTCGATGCGGATTGCGCGGCGGTCGGTCACCGGCTCGACGGCGCGCCAGCGCTGCAGCGGCCCGATGACCGCGAGCAACACCGCGACCTGAATGAACCCGACCAGCAGCCAACCGGTGGCGGTGAAGGCGTCTTCGGTCCAGCCGCCGAGGCCGACCGCGAACACCAGCGGCTGGATCAGCGTCTCGAAGAACCAGCCCTGCAGCGCCGAAAAGGTATCCGTCAACCAATCGATCACGACGACTGCCTCAAGGGTGGGACGCGATCCAGGCGCGGTATTGCGGATGCTGGCGCAGAGTCTCGAAGCAGAAGCCCTTGGCCTTGAGACCGACGATCAGCGGCTCGAGATTGGCCGGCGCCCAGGGGTCCTTGCGCGACCAGATGCCCAGATGCGCAAGCAGGATGTCGCCGGGTCGGATGGTCTCCAGCGCCTGGGCCAGGAGCTTTTCGTTGCTGAACGTCTCGCTCGGCAGCTCGTCGCCCAGAAAACCGGCCGGCGACCAACCCACATGCTCGAATCCGCAAGCCTTGGCCGCAGCCAGCAGCCGGGGCGACGTCTTGCCGCCCGGCGCACGGTACAGCGGCAGCGGCTTCTTGCCGGTAATGAGGGCCAGGCGCTCGGAAGCCTTGCTGATGTTGGCGCAGTATTCGGCCGCGCTCCAGGTGAACTCGCGGCCAGCGAATGCACCCGCCGACGGCTTGATGCGGAAGCTGGTCGCCTCACCCTTGAGGTCTCCGCGCCAGTAGGCGTGGTCGTAGGTGTGCGAGGCAAACTCGTGGCCCTCGGCCGCCCTTGCCTTCCACCACGGCGCCCACTGGCTGTCGAGGCTGTCGCCGTCGGTCTGCGTGCGCTCGGCCGCGGCAAAGAAGGTGACGCGCACGTTCTGGCGCTTGAGCACATCGGCCACAAGCGGTGCAATGCCCATGTGGCCAGTGTCGAGGGTCAGATAGACGGGCTTTTCGCAAGATGCGCTTTGAGCCCAGGCCGCGGGGATGGCGGCAAAGGCGGCCGCGAAGACCACGCCGGAAACGCTGCGGAGCCGGCTTTTGCGGCCTGCCGATGGCAACCGCTCAGATTCTCTTCGCATGGGCGAGGGTCCAGACGCCGTGCGGCGAACGGCCGACATTGACCTGGCGCACGACCTTCTGGCTCTCCAGGTCAACCACGCTGAGCTTCTTGGCCCAGCGCGAGGTGACATACAGCGTCTTGCCGTCGGCAGACACGTCCATGCAGTCGGGACCGCCCGGCACGGCGTAGGTGGCGCTGACCTTGAGCGTTGCCAGGTCGATCCGGCTGATGGTGTTGGCCACGCGGTTGCTCACGAAGACGCTCTTGCCGTCGCCGGCCGAACGAAAGGCGTGGGCGCCTTTGCCGGTCGGGATTTTGCCGACCAGCTTCGGCTCGGCGCCCGCCACGTCGAACACCTGCACGCCGTCGCTGCCGGTGAGGCCCACGAGCAGGGTCTTGTCGTTGTGCGCGCCGTAGATGTCTGCCGGCATGGCGCCGGTGGCCATGCGCCAGCGAACGGTTTGTGTCGGCAGGTCGACCGCGATGAGCTCGTCGCTGTCTTGCATGGTCACGTAGGCGACGGTGCTGGTGTTGTCGATCCAGATGTGGCTGGGCGTCTTGCCCGTGGCAATGCGCTTGGCGAGCTTCAGGTCCTTGCCGTCCCAACGGTAGATGTCGACGTGATTGAGCCGGTTGGCAGCCGTGACGAACCACTTCATGTCGCGCGAGAACTGCAGTTGGTACGGATCGATGATGCCGTAGACCACGCGCTGCACTTCGGCCGTTCTCGGGTTGAGGAAAGTCAGGGAATCGCCCGCCGAATTGGCCACGATGACCGACTTTTCGTCGGGCGTCATGTAGATGTGGTGCGGCTCCTTGCCGGTGGCAATGCGCTGCTTTTCAGTCCAGTCGGCCGGATTGATGACGCTGACGCTGGCGTCGAGCGAATTGAGCACGAAGATGGGCAGGGGTTCTGCGGGCGCCGCGGCGGCGGCTTGTGCCACCCAGACCGTGAGGCAAGAAAACAGGCAGGCCGCAAGGCGGCCGTTCGGTCGGGCAAGGAATCGCAAGGGAAAGTTCCGAAAGAGTGCTTTCGATTATCAACGGCCAGACCCTACTGCCGGCTGACCGGCAGTGCTCGCGAGGGCTATACCGTTGTTTTTGCACGCAATGCCGCGACTTGTTCAGCGGTCAGCCATCGCCATTGGCCGGGTGCCAGGTCTTCGGGCAGCGCCAGTTGGCCGATGCGCGACCGGTGCAGCCCCTCGACCCGGTTACCCACGGCAGCCAGCATGCGCTTGACCTGGTGGTATTTGCCCTCGGTGAGCGTCAGCCGCAGGTGCAGCGGGCTGTCCGATTCGCAGGCGGCGGCGCGCACCGGCTTCGGGTCGTCGTCGAGCACCACGCCGGCCAGCAGTTTCTCGATCTGCGCCGCGTCCACCGGGTGCTTGGCCGTGACCTCGTAGACCTTGGGAACATGGTGCTTGGGCGAGCCCATCTTGTGGATGAACTGGCCGTCGTCCGTCAGCAACAGCAGCCCGGTCGTGTCCTGGTCGAGCCGGCCGATGGCCTGCACCCCTTGCACGGCGCCCTTGTTGGGCCGAAGGCGCAGCGGCGACGGCAGCAGCGTGTAGATGCTCGGGTAGGTCGAGGGCTTTTGCGAGCACTCGGTCCCCGCCGGCTTGTGCAGCATCAGGTAGGCCTTCTCGTGATACGCCCACTCGGTGCCCTGCACGGTGAAAAGCAGGCCTTCAGGATCGAGGTCGTCGAAGGGGTCGTCGGCGGTTTTGCCGCCGATGGTCACGTGGCCTTGCTGGATGAGCCCCGCACACACGCGCCGCGTGCCAAAGCCTTGGGAATAGAGAATGTCTTGCAGGTGCATGGAAATGAAAAAAGCGGCCGCGCCGGCATGGCGCGACCGCTCTGAGTTTGCAGGATCAGTAGCCGGCGGCGAGGCCGGTGTTGCGGCGCGGGTCGTTCGCGCCGTAGAAACGGTTGGCGCCCACCGGCTTGCCGCCCAGCGACGGCGCGCCGACGATGATTGCCGCAAGGTGGTTGGCCGGCTGCGGCACGCCCAGGTTGTGGCCCATGTCTGTGAGGATCTTGCGGGTGTCGGGGCTGATGGCAAAAGTCTCGACGTTGGTGACGTCAGGCAGCCATTGCTGGTGAAAACGTGGCGCATCGACGGCCTCCTGCACGTTCATGCCGTAGTCGACCACATTCAGGATGGTGTGCAGCACCGCCGTGATGATGCGGCTGCCGCCCGGCGTGCCGACCACGAACACCGGCTTGCCGTCCTTCGAGACGATGGTGGGGCTCATCGAACTCAGCGGACGCTTGCCCGGGGCGATGGCATTGGCCTCACCCTGCACCAGGCCGTACATGTTGGGCACGCCGATCTTGGCGGTGAAGTCGTCCATTTCGTTGTTCAGCAGCACGCCGGTCTTGTCGGCCGTCACCTTGGCGCCGAACCAGTCGTTGAGCGTGTAGGTGACCGACACCGCGTTGCCCTGCTGGTCGGTAATGGAATAGTGCGTGGTGTTGCTGCCTTCGTGCGGCGCAACGCCGGGCTTGATGTCCTTGGAGACACCGGCCTTCTTGGGGTCGATGGCGGCGCGGATCTTCTCGGCGTAGCCCTTATCGAGCAGGCGGTCGAGCGGGTTCTTCACGAAGTCCGGGTCGCCCAGGTAGCTGTTGCGGTCCACATAGGCATGGCGCATGGCCTCGATCTGGTAGTGCACCGCCTCGGCCGAGCGGAAGCCCAGGTCCTTGAGCGGATAGCCCTCCAGGATGTTGAGCATTTCACAGATGATCACGCCGCCCGAGCTTGGCGGCGGCGCGGACACCACGCGGTAGCCGCGGTAGTCGCATTCGACCGGCGCCAGTTCGCGCGTCTTGTATTGGTCGAGGTCGGCCTGGGTGATGATGCCCTTGCCGGCTTGGCTGGACGCCACGATCGCCTGCCCCACCCAGCCCTTGTAGAAACCGTCTACACCCTTGGCGCTGACTGCCCGCAGCGTCTTGGCAAGGTCTTTCTGCACCAGCTTCTGGCCGACCGCGAAGGGCTCGCCCTTGTTCAGGAAGATGGCGCCGGAAACCGGATCTTTCTTGAAGTCGTTGGTCGAGGTGCGCAGCATGTCGATGTCGCCCTGCTCCAGCGCAAAGCCCTTGTCGGCCAGCTGGATCGAGGGAGCGATGAGATCGGCGCGCTTCATGGTGCCGTACTTCTCACGCGCGTATTCCATGCCCGACACCGTGCCTGGCACGCCCACGGCCAAGTGGCCGTTGGTGCTCAGGCCCTTGATGACGTTGCCGTCCTTGTCGAGGTACATGTTGGCCGTCGCGGCCAAGGGTGCTTTCTCGCGGAAGTCGAGAAAAGTCTTGCGTCCGTCGGCCAGCTGCACGGTCATGAAGCCGCCGCCGCCGAGGTTGCCAGCTGCCGGGTACACCACGGCCAGTGCATAACCCACGGCCACCGCCGCATCGACGGCGTTGCCGCCGCGCTTGAGAACATCGACACCCACCTTGGTAGCGAGATGCTGCGCGCTCACGACCATGCCGTGTTCGGCCGCGACGGGCGCCTGCGAGGCCGCCTGCGAGGCGCCTGCGCCCGTGAGCACGAGCGCGGCCGCTACGGCGGCGCGCAATGCCGGGGTCCAGTGGAGTTGCTGCATGAAGAAAGTCCCTTCTTGAGTTCGATGGTTGGAAAACGGCAATCGCCTGGCCATCAGGCAACGAGCAGCGCCTTGCGCCGCAAGTCCCTCAAGCCGAGCTCTACTTGCTTCAGCGCAAACTCCTTCAATGCGGAGTGATCGGTCAGCGGCTTGTCATTCTGGACGAAGCGCAAACGGTCGGCCCGCACCTCTGCGGCGAGGTAGTCGGCCAGCATGTCGTGCGAATGCGCGCCGTCGAGCAACGGCAAAAGGCAGCGCTCCAGCGCGGAGAGACCCACGGATTCATGCCACTGGTTGCAGACGCTGGCGGAGCTTCCGGCAGACAACGCCAGGCCGGGCGCGTTGCGCACGGACGGCAACGCCATCGGCAGTGCGGACACCTGGGTTGCGGCACGCACCGGCGCACGCCGGATCCGAACGGCGCCGAGGATCAGCAATTCCTCGAGCATCGACATGACGATCCGTTCGACCGAAGCGCGCGGCTCACCCGTGGCCGAAACCACGGAGCCGACCAATGCCTCCGCCGGGACGCTGGCGGGGTAGTGCGCATCGAGCATCTGCGCCGCGGCTTTGTGCACCGGTAGGCGCAGCGTGACCTTCAGGTTGCGCAGTGCATTGCAAGATTGCTCGCTTGCATCGAGCGTCAGCGGGGCACCGTCTTCGGCGGCGAACACGCCGGCGAATTCAAGGCTTTGGATACGCGCGGGATCGAGCCGGTAGCGGATATCTGCCGCACGGCCCTGCTTCACAAGCAGCGTCTGGCGAAAGGTGCGGTTCACCAGGAAGTCGAGATACTGCTCCATGAGAATCTGGCTGCCTCCGCACTCGCGCAGCAAGGGTTCACGGACCTTTTCTCCGTAGTTCTGGACGAACATCGTGGAGGGCTCCGCATCCGCCAGGTAGCTCAGGCCGTTGGCCTCGGCACGCGCCACAAACTCCTTGAAGTAGCAGGGCGCGTTGCAGGGCTCGAGAAATTCGTGCAGCAGGTAATAGCCGCTGGAGCCGCGCACGATGGGCATCGTCTCTTCGAGCGTTTTCTTCAGGACGCTGTCGGCTCGGGCCGATTGCTCCAGAAATTCGAGCATGCCGCGCGCATAGGACAGCTTTTCGTCGGGCGTGTCGCGTGGGCCGCCGCGCAGGATCATTGCGTCGCGCACGATCTCCCTCGCCTTCCAGCCCGGGTATACGTTGTAGCTGACGTAAGCCACGCCGTTTGGCGCCAGGTTCTCCGAGCAGATGCGCAGGATCGCCTCTTGCACCGGCCCCGGTACCCAGCTGTAGACGCCATGGCAGACGATGTAGTCGAACTGGCCGAACGAAGCATCGACGTCCGCGAGGTTGAACGCCCGCAACTCCACGTTCGACAGCCCTGCGCGCGAGATGGCCCCGACGCCCTGCTCCACCTGCACCTTCGAAAGGTCCAGGCCCAGGGCGCTTGCTTCGGGATGGCGGGCTGCAAACGGAATCAGGTTGCCGCCGGCGGCACATCCGAGTTCGAGCACGCGCGCGGTGGCCGGCTTTGGGGCGTCGAGACCGAACAGGAAGGCAAGCGCCTCCAGGTGTTCAATTGCGGTTTGGGGGAACGGATGCGACTCATAAGGCACCTCGTCGTAGTAGCTGGTGAGCGTCGAAGTCAGTGAGTCGGACACGGCGTCTTTCTTGAGTCGAAGCGGGCAATGTTGCCGTTTGCGAGGCACAGGCGGCGGTGGCGGCGCGCCAGCGCCCGCTGACTATAGCCCTGCGCCCAGGCAAAAAAAAGCCAACCTGTCGAAGGTTGGCGTTTTCGTGATGAATGGTGGAGCTGGGGGGATTTGAACCCCCACGCGACCGGCTGCGAGGCCTTTATATATGCGGCTCTCCAGAGTCGCCCAGGTAAAAGTGTGAAAAACGAGTGAATCGCGGAAGGTGTGTGCAGGGACCAGCATCTTCGAAATGGGGGCGCACTGAATCGCCTGTTTAGGATTGCGGCTTCCCCGTCATCCACTCAGCCCCATGGCCGCCACCGAAAAGCGCTTCCCAAGAGCAACGTTCACCAAGAAGCTGATCCGGATTTGCGAGCGGCTCGACGCTTGTAGCACTCACGCTCTCACTTTCAAGCACTGGTTCTTTGAACGCGAGGATTCCGCCACTTCGACCGCAACGAGACTTTGGGTAGTCGGCTCATACGCCAGAGGGGCGCTCGAATGCGGTGATTTAGATCTGGTGATCGAGGTGCAGACTGTGGGAGGCGAGCCCATAGAGCGCGTGGTGATGAAGGCCATGACCTGTTCCCCTGCATTTGTGCGTTGCTACGCCGGCACGCCGACAAAGAATTCGTCCGGGATCGAGTTCCCGCATCCGAAGCTCATTTGGACTGGGCCGGGATCCGACTGGAAAGCCGCCATCGAGTCGATTGCTCCTGATCCGACTGCTGGCCGCGCGAAACGGCCCATAGATGCGCTGCCCTTCCGGATCGAGCAGCTGGACGCTCACATTGAGCAGCTTGAGCAACTGATGAAGTTAAAGCGCAAAGGCATCGTCGAATGGAGCTTTGTCCCGTTTTCCTCATTGGAGCCGATGCTCCAAGAGGATTTCACGCGTTCTGAAGAATGCGTTGCCAGAGTCATAGACCATGAAATGGCAGGGAAAAAGACTCTTCAGCTCCTCTCCCCACTCACGCGGGCGATGCGAAAGGTTGAGCCGCATGGGGTCTGGCGCACCAACCATGGCCGACTCAACAATCTCTGGTGCGGGGGGACCCTACTCCGACTGGGGCGCCCAAACCCTAATACGCATAGTTTTGACGGCGATCCGCAGCTTCGGCAGATTGGGCTAGTGCCGCATTTGTCGATGCGCGGGCCCAACGGCATTTGGCTGATCCGCCGCGGCCGAAATCACCCCGACACAAGAGCATTGGCAAGCGTAGGCGCCTTTTATCTTGCCGAAGATGGAACTCCGTGCACGATCACCTGCACGGACCACTCCGGAGGGCGCTATCGAGAAGCGGAAGTCCTCGAACTCTTTCTAACTTACTCGCACGCACTTCAAAGCATTGAAGACTGGAATGATGGCGCAGCACCTGAGGATCAGTGGCTACCCGAAGTCAAAGCAGTGAAAGGAAGCAAATTACTCGGCCTGACGAGCCTCTGCGACGTGCTGTGCATCGGTGAAACGGAACTGGCAATGACCCACCGAGGCGCAGCATTCACAGGCCAGCAGGAAGCTCCGGCTGAGATAGCAGAGCTAGCCAAAGCATTGCTCTCTACGTAAATAGCTTACGTTCACCTAGCATCGAGTTGCTAAAGCAAGGCGATTAGGTCACTAACATGATGTTGAGAAAGATCAACGATAGCCGTTAGATCCTCCATCACTTCATCGAAATGAAGCCCGGGCTTGAGTCTCCGGCCATACTTAAATCTAACAACATTTTGAGGCAGCTTCAGTTCGTAAGCGCCTTGGGGCAACGCTATATTCCACTCATTCATTGCACTCAGAACACGAGCATGCTTTTCTTGCGAAAAAATGAATGGGAAGACAATTACAAAAACAACAAAGCCATCCTCGTTGACTTCCTCCGCGCCAACCAGCACATTCAAGTCATATGTGATTTCATCCCCTTTAAAGGGAAGGACTATCACGCGCTCGTGCGGTTCGGAGAATATGTATTTTCGAGAGGTCAACTCACGACGAATGAATGACGCCCAAGTGCCTTCATCTTCTTCTCTGATCATGCGGCTTCCAATGAACGCATAAAATTCTTCATGTCGTCTGAACTTTTTGATTGGCGAATTCGAGAAGGATAATCCAAATCATTTGCGACAGTTGGATTGATCAAAAACTCACCCATTAGCCCAACAATATCATCTCGATCTATTTCGAGATGTTCCAATAAGGGAAGGTTTCTACCGGCAGAAATCAACGGACTGACTTCAACTCTGAATCCCTCCAAATCCGGCAGAGTAAATCTTTCGACGTTTGATGCGTCGGTGGCGGCGAAAGCCGCAGAATCCGGCACGTAAAGAATGTCTTGCGCCACAGAAAAATATTGTGCCGATTGCCGCGCGTTCTCAACCGCTTGCGAGTTCGCTTGACGCGCGGCTTCGGGCGCTACTTGAAAAGCCGCACCCGTTGTCCACGCCCATCGGATCGCCTCTGTTTTATTCTCCCCCGACCTAAGCTCTTCACGAACCAATTTTTCTTGACGGATTAATTTTCGACGCTCTTTTATAGCAAGAACGCACACGTAAGCGGCCGCCAATGAAATTAACAGCGTGACTGTCTGAAGAAAGAACAACTTATTCATATCTTCAACTGTATATTTTTCACTTTATCCCGAATAAAAATCGAGAATACCGAAACAAGAAACACGACCGCTATCGACATCAGACCATACCAGAATAGCGACGTGTGTAGCTCTTGCGCCTCAGCATATGTTAAGGGATTTTCCTTGCTATTTAAGCGATCAGCAATTTGAAAAGAATCCATTTTGCAGAGAAAATAAGCCACCCACAAAACAACGCTTCCCACAAAAAAAACGATGCTCGCCCAACTCAGTTCCTGATATTTGATGGCGGCCGGCAGCTTTTCAATGTCTTGCAAAACCACAATAAACATCATGGCCGCGACGACCAGGAAGTCTGCTCCCCCAAAGTTCACCTCAAACGCGTCACCGACATTTTTGTGCCAGGACCAGAGCCACAGTCCCACGGGGACCAGAACCGGGACAAAAACCGCCCAAGTAAGCCAAAGCCTGTACTCATGCTTGATACGGCCTTCTTCTTCTGCGGACTTTGGCACAGTTAGCGCAGGTGAGTGATGAGGTTGGTTAGGAGGTGCGGACGCCATGCGCAAAATCTGCAGCAACAAAAGGTTGCACTGTAGTTCAGTTCGGAAGAAGCCCAAAGAACCGCTTTTACGAAGATTGAGGCGTCCTCACCTTCTCGCTTGAAAGACTTGAGGCTCAGCGGTGTCTCTCGCCTCGGTTAGCGGCGCCGGAGCGGCATCGAACAACTCAACGGCCGGCACCTTCAGCATCTCTTTCGCTTCCTCAACGGTGCAGGTCAGCCAGCGGTCGAAGTCGTGCGCCTCAAGAGGGATGACACTGCGCTTGTCCTGCTGATCGGGCGGCAGCTTCGGATCGGGCTTGTGCATGCGGCTCATCAGCGGGTGCCCGTCTGCGTTCAGCGTCAGCATGGTGTAGTTGTCCCAGATCTCGCCAGTTTCCTTGTCGATCCAGGTATTCCAGAGTCCGGCCAGGCCCCACGGCGCACTATCGGCCCGCCGAAAGCGCCACCAGACGTTTTTGCCCGTTTCCCAGTTCGGCTCGTCGAAGCTTGCGGCCGGGATGATGCAGCGCTTGCCGCGAGCCCACGCATCCTTATAGGTCGGGGATTTCTCCACGCCCTCCGAGCGCGCGTTGACGGTGCTGAGGCGCGTGCCGCGTGCGGTAGTCGGCACATTCGTCTTCGACCAGGGCGGGATCATTCCCCACTGACCCACCACGAGCTCGCGCGCGTATTCCACCTCGTCGGCACGCCGGATGAACCTGGCTAGCGACAGCGGAAAGACCGTCAGCAGGTCCTGCCAGTCCTTGCGCCTATTGGTCCTTCGATCAATCCTCCAGAACGCTTCAATCTCACGTTGCTCCGGGCTGATATAGCGAGTACACATCGCGCAATTCTTGAGTCTCGAAAGGGATATGTCACTCAGTGATTGGCCTCAGCCAGTCCACCGCCGCTTCGTCAGGCGCCATCGCTCGGAGGCGCTCGTCGCGCCACAGGTCGCGCGCGACATCCTCCAGCTCAAGCGGATCGACGGTATGCCACTGCTGCTGCAACCGGTGCGCGCAGGCGGCAATCCAGAGGGTTGCGGGCACGTTTTCCATGGGTCCATTATCACCAAAATACTGTATATTTGTACAGTACAAAGGTACTAAGACCCGTGACGCCCGAGCCTCCCATTGAAGAAGAACTTGCCGAGATGGCGCGACGAGCGGGCGAGCTTGCAGAGGGTGAGCCGTTGCGTCCGACCCTGCTGGCGTTCGCCGACATGGTGTCCGGCAAGTGCGCGAGGATCGGCGACCAGTACGGCGACTGGGACCGCAACGCGGGCGATCACATCCGTGCGGTGATGCACGGGTTTCCGGCGCTGCTGCCGAAACCGCGATCCGGCGAGTGAGATCGTCATGCGCGTGAAGATGAAACCCCGATACCGCGGCGGCACCCGACTGAGCAAGCGGGAGTTCGTTGATCAGCCGTGGCTGTGCGGGATGCTGACACTGCGCCCCATTGAAGGAAGGATGCAACTCGGCCTTTGGGAGGCGCGCCCCGACGATGTGCCACCGCCATTAGGCATCCTCTGGCGCCCCGAGGTCGTCGCCTGCGCATTGGACACCATCAGCTTCGCTGGGACTGAGCAGGTGAACGGGCGATGGTGCTACCAGGTCTGGTACTGCGAGATTGGTGGCCCTCCGCGAGAGTGAGCCGTGCCGCTTCGCGTGGAACCCCTCTGAAAACGATCCCGGCGTCGGCCTACTACTGAAAAGCAATCGCTTCAGAGGATTCAGAGCCCAGCAAGCGATTGCCAGTCCGGTCAATAGCCCTGCCCGATACAATTTCCGCAGCGACCCGACGAGGTTGTTCAGTGTCGGAAATACACGATGCGGCTCCGCCTCCTCCGTCCGGCTTGCGTTCTAGGCGATCCCATGTTGAGCATTTACGGTTGGTCTTACTTCTTCCCGGCTGCAGCTGCATTTCTGTTGTTGCTCTTCGGCGCGGCGCTGTTCTGGAAATTCGGGACTGAACGACTTGAGCACTGGGCGCGATGGGTCGCCGGGTTTCTGCTTCGCCAGAAGCTGTTTCGGGTTCCGCTGGCTCGGGATCTCGTTCGAGTCGATCTACTGCGCATCCTTACGGGCTTGATTCTGCTGCACAGGACGCTGCACTCTGGCGCCTTCATCTTCCACGGCCCTGACCCGCTTTCGGTGAAGTTCGCCTGTGCCGTCACCTTGCTCCTGGCCACGATGTTCACGCTCGGAATTGCGACGCCGCTTGCAGGTGCGGCCTTGTTGTTCCTGAACGCAGTGGTCCTCGACACGATCATGCGAACCTACACGCTCGGTTCCGATGTGCTGTCCATGTTGCTGTTGGTCTTCACCTTCCTGCCCGCTGGAACGAGCCTCTCGATCGACAGACTCGTCATTCATCGAGGTCTTCCCGGCGCCTCATTGCTTCGCGCCGTCTATGGAATCTTTGGTGCGCCGACGCTCCTGCGCGCCGTCCTCACCAAGGCTGCCTGCCTGGTCTCGTACGGCCTGCTTTGCCTCTACTCAGGCTCCCTGCACATGAGGGAGTCTTTCTGGCTCAGCGGCGACGTTGGCTTGTTTGTCCTGTCGAGCTCGTATTTCAACGAGCACTATGAACTCTTCAGGGAGGTACTCGCAAGTTCCCCGATCGCCATCAGTCTGGCGCGTCTCTCCATGATGACAATGCTCGTCTGGTACTTCGGGTTCGGTCTCTTTGTGATCATCGGCGGCGTTTTCCGATGGTTTGCCATCGGATGGGCCTTCTTGTTCTTCCTGGTTTCCACGTTCGTGCTCCAGCTCGGCTGGCTCGGCTACTACGAGTTCCTGTTGCTCGCGATCCTGTTCTGGAACCGGACCGCACTGAATGTCGGCGGGCGCGCTTCCCTGGACGTCCTCTATGACGATCGCTGCAATCTTTGTGATCGCACGGTGCGGTTCCTGCGACGTATGGACATCTTCCATGTCGTCACGTTGAGGCCGTTGTCCCACAACGCCGAACTGATTGCGCGCATCGGACTGAGCACGTCTGAAGCTCTCAAGGACTTGTACGGGCACGATCCAAGGACTGGACGCACTTGGCGCGGCTACGACTTCTACATGGAGATCAGCAAGCGGCTGCTGTTGCTTTGGCCGGCGTTCGCGGTATTTCTGCTTGGGCGGCTCCTGGCCATCGGACCCTTCATCTATCGCTTGATCGCCGACCGGCGCGTGCGCTGGTTCGGCGTCTGCGAACGCGCTCCGGAGTACAGCAGGACGTCCATGAGTGCGAACCTGCTGCTGCACGGTCGGCGCAAGCGCCTGCCCAGATCGCTGTTCGCCGCGTTCCTGACCATTCATGCCAGCTTAGCCGTCATCTTTTTCGCGACCCTTCCTCTGTTCGGGTCCGCGCCGCCGCCAGTGTTTCTGTCGCAGATGTCGCACGTTTTCAGCATCGCGCAGATCAACGTCTTCAATCAGCAAGATCTGATGATGAATGAGCACTGGTTTCTCATTCGCGCAGTTGCGCCCGATGGATCCGAAACGCTGCTGCCATTCAACGGCTTGGATGGCGAGCGCCTGGAATGGCATGAATCCGACCGTGTCTACTTCGGGAACTCGATTCGCTGGCGGCGAGTCGCCAACTTTCGGTCGAGCATCTGCTTCGACCCCGCGGACACCGAGCTGATCCAAGAAGTTATCGGATGGAACCGTGTCCGGGACGAGGAGCCGGTGGATCACTACAGAGTTGACTATTTCGTGCAGCCCAAGCCGCGATTTAACTTCGAGCAGGCGCCCTATTTCGTGATCGACGATCCGCGCCTCACGTGTACCGCCCAGTTCGGTCCGGAAGGGAAGTTCATCACCTGGCGGAAGAAGTAGCACGGCTGGGGCACGCTACGAAGGGGTCGGCGATGCGAATATCTCCCGCTGTTGAGCCTCCAAATCCTTATGCTGCGCTGGCTCCGCCAGGTCATCGGTCGCCGGGCACGAGCTCGTGAACGCTACAGGATCGATCTTCGCGGGCTCACGTTGCCGCTTCGACGGACCGAACATCGATGCAGCATCCAGATGGGCGTGCCGGTCGAGGTCGCCGAGGGCACACCTGGCATGATGGTGGCCGCCGATCGCACCGAGGTCTCGCTTGGCATGGCTTGGTGGTATCAAGCCTACTCGCGTGAGCAGACGCTCCAGGAGCGTGAGCAGTACGAGCTTGCCCAGACCCAGGCGCACGGCAAGGGCTTAGGCCTATGGGGCGACGAGCGTGCGACGACGCCGTGGGAGTGGCGTAAGGAACAGCGGACAGCTTCGAGCCACTAACGGGGCCAGGAGTCGATCAGCCCCATGCGCTTCGATCTCTCGCACCCGTAGGCGCCGATCCAAAGCGCGGCCCACGCCTCCAGCTCTTTCTGTGGAGCAGGCTCTATCAGGTCATCGGGCGTTGGACACGGGCTCGTGAACGCCACAGGTGCCTGGTCGATCTTCGCGGGCGCACGCTGCGGCATCGTTGAGCAGGCGCACAACGCGAGGGGCAACAAGGCAGCCAGTGCCATCCGATGGAACATCGCGTATCTCCTTGACGGTTTTGGTGATGAAGCGGTCCCGGTGGACCGTCTGCGCCGCGTGTTTTTCCTCGGCCACGCGAGCGCGGCCCCGGTTCGTCTCACGCTGCAGCTCTGCGCGGGCTTGGTACTCGGCTTGCGAGCGCTCATAGCCGCCACGGTCGGCCGTGTGCCAGAGCTTCCAGAACCCCGCCACCAAGGCGAGGACGATCAAGCCGAGGGCAACGAGTTTTGCGGAGAGAGACATAGCCGAAGCCTCCAGATTTCATGCGGGCAATCGGCGGAGCGGTGCCCCTCCTTGCCACATGCGATGCACCTCACTTCGAGCCCCAATGCAGACACAGCTCTTCGCCAGTGCCGCGGCGATCAACCAGGCCGTTCAGCGTCACGAGTTCGCCCTTGACTCGGCCTTTGACCCAGCGCGAAAGCTCATCGCATCCACCCTCGATGTCGCCCCTGTTGAACTTCGCAACCAAGGTTGAATTGATGGTGTTGCGGTTGGCGCCGAGGTTGTAGAACCAGTCAATCAGCGCGGCCTGCTGCCACTTGTTGAGCCGGTCGAAGTTGCGGACGTAGCTACGTGCAGCACGCTCCGCCACAGCGAGGTGCTTAGCCTCCAGCGCGCGGCACTCCGCTTCGGTGTAGCGCTTCGTCGGGATGACCTCGGCGCCCGTCACGCCCCTGCACACGGTCCAGATCCCGCCCGTGTCTTGGTACGGCAGGGAGATCACCGCACCGCTTGGCTGCTTCACGGTCGGGCCTTCACCCTCGTACCAGGCCTGCAGCACAGCGGCGATTGCGAGGGTGCCAGCTGACCCAGCAGCGATTAATCGGTTGCGTAGAACGGGATTCACGTCAAGCCTCCTGGCTTGGTGAAATCACCATTCGCCCAGCGCTTCAGCCGCTGGCCCCACTCCGTCTCTTCGCGCCACCACTTGCGCACGAGATACATGATTTGAAGCACTACCAGCACGCCAGTCAGAAAGCCGGTCCAGCTAATCTGCGAGTACCAAGCGATTCCGCCAGCAGGCGCGGTGCGGACCGCCAGCTCAACCGCGATGTCTTTCAACTCCTGCTTCATTCGTTCACCTCCAGGCCCGCGGCCTTTGCAATCTGGTCGGCCATGCGCTGCGCGGCGTCGAGATGGGCCTGCAGCGTGGCTTTCATCGCTTCAATGGGGTCGCCTTTGATCGCCTCCACTGGTGCGGGCGGTTCGGGTTCTTCGGGCGGCTCGGGGAGCATTCGCAGTTCCCACTTGTTGGCAGCGGGCAGGAAGTGCGGCCATTGCTTCGCGCTGTCATAGCCGCGCGGCGGCGGCTTCGAAGTGGACCATGCTGGCACCAGCACGCGGCCGGGTTCGAGCTGGTCGTATTCGGCTGGCGAGCCGCCGAGGTATGCGCCTGTTTCTGAGTGATAGTTGAAGACGTACATGGTGGGCCTCAGTACTTGATACAGAAGGGGTAGGCCAGATTGCTGGGACGCCCCTCGATGCCCTGCGACTGGATCGAAATGTTGGTGGCGGTGGCGAGCAGCCCAGTGCCGCGCACGTCCGTTTGAATCGTGTGCGCATGCGAACCGGCGACGCCGGTCGCGGCACCGATCTGCGCGTATACGGTGGTGCCACCCGAGAAAGCGCCAGCGCCCGATGGAGTGGATCCGGTGTATCCGTGTGCGTGGTCCCCGGCCGCGAGCGTCGAACCCTGGTGCGCATGGCCCGGGTCGGGATGCACGTGCGTTGGGTCCGCAACGCCGTGCACGTGAGGTGCGTTTGATGCGAGTTGATAGCTGCCCAAAACGCGTCCCGGGTCAACGCCGCGCGACTGATCAAGGCCCCTTAGAAACATGCCGCGGAAATCCGGCACGCGGAATGTGGTGGAACCATCGCCCACCGAGTAGGAGCCAAAGCTGCCTGCGGTCCATGCGGCTTCGCTTACCAATCCCGCGGCGCTGGCGTAGGCGAACAGAGCCGCGTAGGTGGTGCGCGAGAGCAGCGAACCGTTGCCGATGACGTAGCCGAGCCCAGCTGTGGCGCCAGAAAACGGAACGATGGCGCCCACCGGCATGCCGGCGCCATCGCGAAGTTGAGCGATGAAGCTCAAGGCATAGCGGATCGCGTCGTCAAGGGTAGCTGGCAAGTCCGAACCGTCTGGCCCGTTCAATGCAGGATTCGTGTTGCAGGCGGCGAGAGTGGTTGTGACTGCCATGGGGATGCTCCAAGAACGAGAAAACCCGCCGAAGCGGGTTTGCTGGTGGTGAAAAGGGGTGCTGCCTACAATCGAAGCTCAACTGGAAAGGACCCAGATGGAAGAACGACCGGATCAGTTCAGCCGCAACGGCTTCTCGGCGATGTGGCTCGTCGCGTTGGGGGTCGGCGGTGTCGCCGCCGTCTTGATGTTTGTCTACGGTCTACTGGCCGGGGTCTGATAGAAGGCCCATCAAACCCCCGCCAGTCAGTGCGGCGCCCTGAGAAGCCGCCATCGAAGGCGGCAATCGTCCGCGTGAGGCAGCCCACTCCACCGCACCAGGCGACGTAAGCCAGCGCGCCGTGCCGTTGGTGATACCGAGCCCCAGCGCCGCGCCCGCAGGCACCCATGGATTGATCAGGCCGCCCATTGCAGCAGCACCAGCAGCAGGTACAGAGGCAAGGATGCCCCGCGCCGCCGCGTTTGCGGCAGTCCCCGAGGGGTTCGCCCACATCTTCGAGTTCTCGCGCATCATGCTAGTGGCCCGCGCGACACTCTCAACCGCATCACGCGCCTGACCGGAGTTCTTGAAACCCGAGAACAGTTCAGCGCGCGCGCTCGGTGACATCGCATTCCAGTTCGTCAGGAATGTCTCCGGACTCCAGGCGGTCCCTGTGTCGTTCTGCACACCATTGCGAGCCTTGCCCAATCGTTCGATGACCGTCCCGGCGACTGTGCCCCGAGCTTCTTCCGGTAGCGATTTCTTGATCGCTTGCAGCGTGGAGGTGTTCTCTTTTGTCGTCCGAGTCAACGCTGTGAAGGCCTGCTCTGGCGATTGCGTGCGCCCCTCTGAAAACGGAGCGATCAGTTCCAGCCGCTTAACACCGGCTCGCGTGTGATCGTTCGCACGATTGAACGCGCGCGTTGCATCAGGGCCAGCGGCGTTTGCTACGGCCTTCATATCCGCGGTCAGCGCGCCGTACAAGGGGTTCCACTTGCTGCGCGGCACATCGCTCATGATGGTGTTGTCTGCGATCTCGCCGCCCACGAGAGTGCGAGTCTTCTTCACGGCTTCGAACGGCAAGCTGTTCGTCGCTCCGGCGCCCATCACACCGCTGCCGCGAGCGCCGGCAATGTCGCTGTCGATGGCGTCCTCAATGCCTTGGATTCGGGCATTGCGGAACTGCTTCGAGAGCGCCGGCGCATTCGGAATGTCTGCGTTCAGTTCGGTAAGAGTTGCCTTGGTGCGCGACACATCCACCGGCGATTGGGGCGGAATGGTCCGGTCGAGCCGGTTGTATAGAGCCTCCTGCCGAGCCTTGAAGTCGTCAGCGAAGCCGCGAACACCGCGCTGAATCGCTACGCCAGATTCCAAGGCGCCGCGGTTTCGCGATGCCAGCTCGGCCGCCTGCTGGCTCTTTTCTTGAAGCCCCTGCACTGCGCCATCGCGGGCGCGGCCCATGATGCCAATTGCGCCGGGGGTGTTCTGCAGAAGGTTTTCAATGCCGCCAATCAGCTTGTTGCCGCTCGCCAGCCCCAGCGTGGGACTTTCGACGCCCGCATTCTTCAGATCCTGCACCCGCTGCACCATGTCGCGGCGGCCTTGTTCGCCACCACGAACGGCCCGCTGCACGGCACCTGTCGCGACTTGCTGCAGCGCTGTGGGCGCCAGGCCAGCCGTGATGGCGAGCGCCGGGTTGCCCGTGGCATCGTAGGCCGCTTTTCCGCCGAGTACGCCCATGAGTGACAGACCCGCTTGGTTCGCGGCTTGAGTCCACGACACGGGGGCAATCACGCCAGTGAGCGCGCCCCCGGCCGCTTGGGTGTAGCCGCCTTCGTAGTCCGGGTTTGCGGGGTCAAGCATGACGCGGCCGGCCTTCGCGTTGCGTGCCTTGTCGATCAAGTAGTCGCCCGTGCCCACCACCGTGCGACGATCCGGGGGGATGAGCCAATCCGGCGTTTTCCCGGTTGCCGCGGTGACCGGTACGCCGACGACCGCCCGGCCCAGATCCAACACGTTGGCCATGGTGTCAGCGGGGAGTCCGGCCAGCCGCGTTGCGCCACGCCAGAAACCAGTCCCTACTGCATTGGCCGCATCCATCACAGCCGAGCCCGTGCCGCGCGATTCGGCAGGCAGGACTTCGTAACGGCCGCCCGGCTCGTCTTCGAGGACTTCGTAGGCCATTACGGTTGCTCCTTCCATTGGACACCGTTCGACATCAGGATCTTGCCGGTGGTGGTATCGCGGATGCGCTGGCCCTTGTTCGAGGCGTTGGCAGTCGGGAGGCTTGGCAGCAGCTTTGGTGCCTTTGGCTGTTCAGTGTCAACCGGCCGCTTCACCGTCATGAGCTGTCCCGGGTCCTCGCCAGCATTCACGCGAGCCATCAGGGAATCGTGCGAGTCCAGGCGATGACGCGCGGAGCGATCAAGAATGCCGATCAGCGTTTGCAATTCGACCCCGGATAGCTCCGAGATGTCGCCGGCTTCGGCCTTGCGCAGAATCGCCCGCTCGCTCTCAGTGATTTGACCCTGCCCTTTCATTTGGCCGGCCGCCGACAGCTCTTGTCGCGAAAGCCCCTGCATCAGGGTTCGGGTGTTCGCAAGCTGTTCCGCCGCATCGCGCCCGCTCACGCCGAGCACCTGTCCAACGCGAGCCAGCGAGATGCGGGCATTCGCGCCAGGTCCCATGATCGCGCTGCCCAGGCCCTTGCGCATCAGCTCCACGTTCTGGAGCGTGCCTAGTGCGCTCTGTGCACCGGCTTGGCTGCTGGTGACGGTATCCGCGGCGCCCTTTGCGATCTGATCCTGCAACGTCTTCTTGGCCGCATTCGTGGCTTGATGGGCCGGGGAAAGCTCCACGATGTTGGCGCCGGACGGTGTCGCCCCGCCGAGGCGCTGAATCTCCCGCTGAATGCCGGCGCGGTCGCCTTCGGAAAGGTCAGTGCGTTTCAGCTCATCCTGCATTACGGCGATCTGTTCGCCAGTACGCCCGGACATGTTGTAGGGGGCCTCGCTGCCGCCGCGCACCGTGTAGTTCGAGGGCGTTTGTTGCATATTCCCCCCGCCGTATTGATCCAGGCGCGAGCGCACCGACTTCGTTCCGTCCGGGTTGTAGGTCGGGGATGCCTCTTGGAAGCGCGCTTGTTCTTCCGACTTCGCGCGCTCGGTGCCACGGGCAAGATCTGCCTGCGCCTGCGCTGCGCCAGGCAGCACGAAAACACCATTGGGCCCGATGCCCAACCCCTTCGATGGATCGGCCATGTACGTGGGTGCCCGGCCAGGCGTGAAGGCATAGCCACCGGCCGGCAGCGACGTAGGCACGTTCACCGTTTTCCAGGCCTCGATGAGGTCGGGTCCCCCTGCTGCCTTGAGCGCGGCGATGCGCTCGATGGGAACACCGCGAAGCCCCGGCGCACCGCTACCCTGTGACGCACTCGGATCGCCTGTCGCAACGTTGGAGCCGCCGCCCATGTTCGTGGCAACGGCGCCCGAGTCGCCAAGCAGATTCGAAGTGAGTCCAAGAATTTGCGCCTGCTTGGCTAACTGAGCCTCACGCAGCTTGGCCTGCGAAGAGTTTTCGTCAATCTGCGACTTCAGCAGCTGGCGGCGCATGTCGCCGTCGCGCTGCGCTTGCACGCCCTGCAAGGCTCCCGCAATGCGCTGGCCGGTGCCCATGCGCTGCGGCGTGTAGCCACCGGCTGCGAGCAATTGAATGCCAAGCCGGGCATCGTCGCTGTCGAGAAGGTCAAAGAGTCCGGACATGTTTGCTCCTTACCAGGCCGTATTGCCGGAGGCCGAGGCCGCAGCGTTGGCCCCCGTGTCACCGATGCCGCCACCGGCCGGGGTGCCGCCGACGCCGGAAGTCCACAGATGGGCCAGCGGGTGGGCCTTCGGGTTCTTGTACTGCGCGCCGCGGCCGTACTGGTCGTTTGGATCCAAACCGCCCATGGCGAAGTACTCGCTCATGTCGCGGTATTCCTTGGTGCCGGGCTTCACGTCCATCCCGTAGCGGAAGGAGCCGTAGCCCCCGCCGCCGAGCATGGTTTGCCCATCGAAGCTAGACATGTTCGCGCCGTTGAGCACGTCCTCCTGTTGCAGGAAGTCGCCTCCCCCCTGCTTGGCGGGTGCCTCTGCAGGCGCCGTGGCTGGGCGTGCATTGCGTACCGACTGCTGCCCGAGGTCGGGTGCGTTGTCGGATAGCAAGCCAGACCAGTTCCAGGCGTCAGGGCGTGCGTTGGGCTTCGTCTTGTCGAAACCGACTTGCTGTCCGCCGAGTTGGCCGAGCAAGCCGGGCACCAGTTCGCGAACGTAGTCGTTCAGCGCATAGGAGTTGTCATAGGCCGCGTCCTGCTGAGCGCTGAACGGCTTCGCGGTGTACTGGTTCTGCAGGTTCTGACCCTGCATGATGTTCTGCAGCATCCAGGGCTGCGCCATCATCCACGGCTCGCTTGAGCTTTGCTGGCTCCCGCCGCCTCCGCCGCCGCTTTGCTTGTCGGCAGAAATGATCCCGCCGATGGCTCCGATTGCTGCACCCCATGGCATATCAGTTCCTTTCCGTCTTGATACAGACGATCATGGTGATTCGGTCGGTGTCGCTCTCGTTCGTCACCCAATGGGTGCGCGAGTTATCGAACCAGTAGATGTCCCCGGGCACGGTCACGAGCTTTTCGCTCTCGAAGTGGAATGCCTGCCCGGGTGCCGCGGCGATCTGCACCGCATATTTGTCGTAGTAGCGCGCGTGCCAGCCCGGGTCCGTGTGCGGCTTGCAGGTCTGGCCAGGTCGAATGCGCGTGATGAGCACACCGCCGAGGCGCTCACCGCGCACTGCGGCCATCAGCGGAAACACGATGTCGCGCACAGGCAGCACATCGGCCGGCGCGTACCAGACGCTGTCATGCGATCCGTCCGCTTGCATCGTGGCCGGGTCCGCGAAGCGAGCCCAGATGTCCGAGAGGCCGTGGTGCGGCGAATCCTCGGAGGCTGTGCGCTCGGTGCGTTGGTCCCACAGCTGCGCGTTCTTGTCGAGCGCCTGACGCAGCGGCTTTACGTTCAGGCCGCGCCACAGAAGTTTGATCGGGCTCAAGCTGCCAACTCCGCTGCGATGGCCATCATGGCCGGCATCCGGCTGTCAGGTGCGATCAGCACCTCATCGACTTGTGAGGGGTCGGTGCAGGCGGTGGCATGAATGCAGAACCACACCGCATCGGTCAGCGCGCGAATGCCGTGATGCTTACCCGCTTCGATGGTCAGGCAGGCAGGGCCGGCGACGACCGAGCGCATGCCGTCCACCAGCACTTCGACCGTTCCCGCGGCCAAGATCGAGAGGTGGGCGTGCTCGTGCATGTGCTGCACAAGGATCTGGCCGGCCGCAACGTGCGCTTCTTTCGCGTAGACGCCGCCACCGAAGTGATGAGCGATGCCGAGATCAACCATAGGACACATTCCCCGAGCTGCCGTTTTGCTGGAAGGTGTTGCCGTAGCCGTTGTTCTGGGCGCTCTGGTTGATGCTCTGGTAGGTGTTGCCGCCGCCGTTGTAGCGGTTCCAGAGGCTGCTGCCGATCTGCGCACCGCCCAGGGCCGAAGTGATCGGGTCGGCGCCGCCGCCGCTGCCCGTGACGGTGGAGGTCTGCCCGCCGCGGCCCATCGCGCCCGCCATGTTGGAGAAGTGCGTGAGGTAGTTGAGCGGGGTGTTCTGGTAGTTGGTCGAATTCCCGATGTCTTGCGTGTTGAGGCCGTTGAGCATGCCCAGGAGGCCCAAGCCGGTTTGCAGGTTCTGCTGGTTCTGGCCGAACGCATCGTTGTAGGTTGCGCGGTCAAAGCCGAGATCGAACTGCCGGGTGTTCTCATCGAAACCCTTTTGCCACTGGTACATGCCCTGCCGCTGGCTGTAGTCGTTGAAGCGGGCCGTGTTCGACAGGTTGCCCAGGTTCTTCTGCAGCATGTCGGCGTCCCGCGCTTGCATCTCCTGCAGGCCGGAGTTGCCGAAGGAGCCGCTGCGCACAAGCGCGGCGTTCGTCGCGGGCACTGCGCCGAGGTTGTAGTTCTTCACCATGTCGGCCGAGGCCGCATCGATGTTCTGCTGCAGGTACGGGTTGTTTTGGCCGAGGAAGGGGTTGCCTCCCATGCCGAGGTTGGATGTGTCTGCCATGTCAGGCTCCTTTCGATGCGGGAAGATTCAGGGTCGGCAGTTGCGCGCGCAGCTGCGGCCAATCGGGTTCGGCCATCACGCCGGAAGTGACCAGCGCCAGTACCTCGTAGCACTTGGCATAGACGGCATCCATCCACGTTCCGAACGCGATGCCTTCGGCATGGAAAGGGCTCTGCGGCAACGCCGCGCGAAGCGCCGCGGTCACGATGCTGTCGTAACCTTTTGCACGGGCGGCAGTATTGAGGTGCTTATCCACCTCAGCCAGCAACGCTGCGGCGCGCTGCTCGAACGTCGGCGGTTCGGGGGGAACGACCAAGGGCATGCCACCGCCGTCTGCTGCCACATGGCGGCCTGCGCACGCCGCATAGACCTCGTCGCTGATCTGCTTTGCGTCAGCCGGCATGTTGTCGCTGTGCAGCTCGTCGCAGTAAAAGCCGCCTGTAATCGCGCTGTAGTACATCTGCATGCGAGCTCCTAGAAGCCGACTGCGAACCAGTTACACGACCCAGCTACGCGCGTGCCTGCGACATTGAACAGCGAAGCATTGAATCCAGTGACTGCATAGGCTCCAACGGTCGCGATGTACGGACCAGCCGCACCACCACCTGCATAGCTCGTCACGACAGAGCACACGGCGCTAGGGAAGGCCACAGGGAAAGAAACCCCCACGTCGCCCGAGGTGAGGGATACATAGCTGCCCTGCTGGAGGATGTAGCCCGAAGGGAACTTCTGCCATCCAATGCTTGATTTGAGCGCGGTGAACTCGTCCGCGAACATCTGCATCGTGGCGATGCGAGTGCCGCGCGTCCCCGCAGCAGGGTTCGGCGCGGTCGGCGCGCCGGTCAAGGCGGGACTTGCCAGGGGTGCCAAGGTCCGCACGAGGTCGATCTCCGAGTTCACGGCGGATGTGACCCTACGCGCCCACTCCAGCATGGCGCTGCTTTGACCAGGCAGCCGGGGTTCCTGCTCCAGCTTCATCGCTCACCCACCTGAATGGCCTTCACGTCAAAGGCCGTTTCTTTGTGGTCGCCTGTCATGTCTACCCGGATGCGATGGAAGCGGGCCGATTGGCGTACATCGAACTTGCCATCGTTGATCGCGCACATCGCGCCGACAACAAGAGGATCGCCCTCGTTCATCTTCAACAACCCGGTCGCCGTAGCCGTGGCTGGCGATAACGAGAACCGCGTGCGGAACCGGTCGATCATGGTCACCATGTCGTCGTCGCCGAGGTCACCAGTGGTGAAGCTCGACGCCCCCGCGACGCCGCTGTTCGACACCAGTTGGTTACTGGCGTTGAAATAGGCGTAGAGCCGGCCACCGGCTAGCCAGTATTGCGAGTCGAAAGGCGTTTCAGGCAGGCTGTCGATGGACGCCGCGTATGCATTCAGGCCGTCGATGGTCACGCCAGGCGATATGAAGTTCAGCGCGGCTTGAATGACTCGATCAGCCGAACCCCACTTTTTTGTAGAGAGGTGATAGGCCAGCGTGCGGTCGCAATCGCCTGTGGATGCGGGAGATGCATACGAGATCCAGACCAAATTGCGCTGGCGGTCGTAGGTGCATTTGGTGCGGTAGCGGAAGGTCTGGCTCGAATTGCGGCGGAACCAGTCCCTGATGACGCCTTCGCCCAGCGCTATCGGTCGGCTCCCGTCGAAGAGCCAAAAGTCATCCTCGCCGACGATGAAATGCACGCCGCCGACATCACACACCGCTTCCGGGCCGACTGCGCCGCATTCGCCGCCAGGAATCAACGTCCACTGCCAGGCGCCATTGGAGGCCCCGACGAACGAGCCCAGGAAGACACCTCGGCTCTTGTAGGCCACGACGTAATCGCCGAGCGGCAATCCGGCCTGAATGGCCCCCTCCTTGGCAACTAGGCGGCCCGTAGTTGCGCCGGTCGCAACGCTCGGCACCCAGTCGTTCTGGTTGTTCTGCGCGCAGCACCACCACCTGTCTGAGGACACGCCGAATGTGCCATCGTTCGTATTGAAGGCGAGCACGAAGTTGTTAGACGCGCTAACAATGATTTTTGCCTTCGGCGCGGTGGGAACGTCAGAGCACACGCCAGCCGTCGAGAGCTGCATGGGGTCCGAGAGGTTGGAAAACAGCGTTGTGTCGCCGAATTGGCAGATGCTCCAACGCGCGTCCGGTGAGCCCGCGTAGCTACCGGCCTTGCTGCGGTCGGTCCAGACAGTGGAGGCCAGCTCGTAAATCTTGGTCTGCGTGGTCGCAAAAATGCGGCGCCCGCCATCCAATCGCATTACCACCGCGGCACCGCTGCACGGGGCGGGCAAAGGAGCGGCCTGTACAGGCGTAGGCGACGGCGCACCCATGAACCCCGATTCGAACGGGATGATGTTGATGCACTCCATCAGCACGCCCACGACGGTGGGGTCCGAATCCGGCGCGAAACCGATGATCGGGCTCATCCTGCACGCACCACCAGCGGAGCACCGCTATATGTGGCCTTCGAGTCCTCCGTGTGCATCGCATCGACGATGCCGCCATAGAGGCTCGCCCAGGACGCAGCGTGGTCGGGCTTCTTGACGAACAAACTGGCCTCGCCGAGTGCGGCGTACAGGTACAGGTTGGGCTTCGAGGTCAGAAGCCAGTTCGTTGCGCTGGTTTCCAGCGGCTCAAGCTGTTCGTAGTAGAGCGCCGTGATCGAAAACACGTCCGATGGGACCGGTCCGAAAACGAGCGTGTCGCCGGAGATCGAGTAATAGAACGGCTCGCCGGTCTGATCGCCGAAGCGGGCCGCGAGCTGATCCGGGGTCATGAATTCGAGCGGGCGGCCGTTGTAGTGCAGCGACTTGAACTCCAGCCAGCGCGTGGGCAGCGCAACGCCAAGCCCCGCCACGGTGGAGAGGGTTGCTGCCTTCAGCATGCGGCGCACGCGCACATCCGTGGCAATGCGAGACTCGGCCAGGGCGATGAAATCGGGCACCACGGCCGCGATGTCGCCGCGGTTCATCCAGTTGACGACGGCGGCCTGCAGCGTGGCGTAGCTGTTGATCGCCATGGCTCAGATCCGTCCCGGCCAGATGCGGAAGTGCGCGAGGGCCGGGTCTTCCAGCATCCGGCGAATGTGTGCGGGATCGACGCACCACTCACGATAGGTGATGTCGTTGTCCAGGCAATACTGTTCGATCAGGATGTTGGGAATCGAAGCCGCGAGCTTTACTTCGCTGGAGCCATGCAGGCCGGCGCGCTGCATCTCCTTCGCGCGCTCGGCGACTGGCGTGCAGTCCTGCGTGCGCTGGATGAAGGCTTCTTCATCGCGGAAGACAACTCGAGAAGCGATTTCTTGCATAGAACCTCCGGCGTCTCGCGACGTTGGGAGAAATGAAAAAGGCCCGAGGCGTAAAACCTCGGGCCTGCCATCAACGCCTCGATTAGCTCAGGTCGAGCACGCCGCCGTGCGCACCCGGTGCGCGGTTTTCCAAAGCGTATTCAGCCAGGATCATCACGGCTTCGGAGTCGCCGGTTTTCGCCAGCGGGGTCTTCTGCAGCGGACGAAGGTAGGCGACGGCAACCTTGTCGTTCTCGATGAGGAACGCATCGCGCGGGCGCTGGATGCGGTTCGGCACTGCCTTGAGCGCGCCGAAGTCGGTCACGTAGATGTCCGTCGCGGCCACGACCTTCTTATCTTCGCCCTCGTCGAACCGCGTGCTGTTGCCCAGGAACGTGGAGAAGGTCTGTTTTTGCGTCGGGCCGAGCATCAGGGTGTTCGGGTTGCCGCCAGCGGTGTAGATCTTCTGCGCCACGTCCTTGAGCTGCGCTTCGGTGAATGCACGCAGGGTGCCGTCCGTCTGCGCCACGTTGGTGATGTAGTTGGGAGCCACATAACCCGCGCCGGCGTTGACGTTCGCCGCGTCCATCCAACCCACCATGCCGCGGGTGCGGCGTGGCGTGGTGCTGGCGACGTTGTTCTGCGTGATCGCAAATTCCATGTCGCGCTTCAGCTCCAGGGACTTCAGCGAGACTTGGTAGGCCAGCTCCTTCTTGCGGCCTGCGGTGTTGACCGCATCTTGCGTGCCCGACACGCGCGCCGTCTTGCGAGAGATCTGCGTGCGGTTGCCGAGGCGGACGGTCGGCACGGCAGCATCGGCCGTGGCGTCGTCGCCTTCGGCCTGCGCGTTGTCGGCCGGCGCAGCCAGGGCTTGCGTCTGCCACTCGTGCAGGGTGTTTTCCGCCTTCGTGCGCTCGGCCAGGCTGAGCAGCGGGGTTTCTGTGGGGGCAATGCGGTAGATGACATCCGCGAGGTCTTCGCGGTTGCCCACTGCCGAGGTGGAGGTGTACGTATTGGTGGGTGCAGCCATGATGAAGGCTCCTTAAAGCATGGATTCGAGAACCGAAGCGGCAGCCTTGACCGAGCCACTTTTGGCCAGGTGGTTGAACGCTACGGTGCGTTTGTCGATCGATCCCGAGTCACCAGAGCCGGCGCGCACCACCTTCGTGGGGGTGTTCGCTACCTTCTTGGCCGCGGCGTCAGCGCTGCTCATCAGCTTGTCGTAAAGCATTGCCTTGCGAACATTCATGATGGCGCGGTGGTCCGCTACGTTCTCGATCTCGGCGGCCGTGTACCCGTTGTTCACGAGGTAATCGCGGATCTCCGCCGTCTCAGCCTTGCGTTTGCCTTCATCTTTCCACTCGGGAATCTTGGCGATGATTTCATCTCGCTGACTCTTCAGGTGTTCGACGAACTGCTGATGTTGCTCGGCTGCGGCCTGCTCGCCGATGGCGTGGCGCTCGGCGCGGACTTGCTGCAGTGTTGCTTGCCTCTGATCAATGAGGTGCTTCTGCCGCATCGCTTCCTGCGGATCGCTATCAATAAGAGCGGGCCAGTCGATTTCTTGCTGCTGTTGCAGTGCCGTTTCCAGTTGAACCTGAAAGCGGTCGAGGTTGGCCGCGTATTGCTGTCGCTCAGCGCGTGCCTGCGTGATTTCCGACTCTGCAGCCTTCCGGGTTTCGGCGGCTGCCATGGTCTTCTTCGTCGCGTCCTGCTGACGCTGGTAGCCCGCAATGACTTCCTCGCGCGGCACCTGGATCTCCTTGCCGTCGATCTTGACGGTGAACATCTCAGGTTGCGTTTGGTCGCCCTGCCCGGCGTCGGCGCCTTGCTGCTGCTCTTCGCCGGCCGCGTCGGCATTGGCCGAGGCGTCAGGGTTCGCGGCAGCGTCGGCTGCAGGTTCCTTCTTGGGTTCGACGTGATCCCCGGCGCCTGCCGGTTGGTCATCGTCCAGAAGCGAGGAAAAGGCTTCTGCCGCCTGATTGACGCTCAGGCCTTCGTTGGGTCCCGCGTTGGGGGTGTCCATGTCCATGATTACTCCATGCCGACTGTGCGGCGCAGCGTCTCGCGACGGATGCTGGCGGGTGAAGGGAAATTCCCATCAGGCGGGCCGCCTCCCACCAGAATTTAGAGGGCGATGATGTCGCCCGAGGTCAGCTGGTACTCGGCTTTGTCGCCCACGAGCACGCGAACGTTGCCGTGCGTGGTGGTCACGATCTCGCCGCGTGCTGCCGGATGCCAAACGGTGGCAATCTGGTGATCGGGTGCGTTCAGCAGCATGATTTCGGCTTCAACCTTCTCCCAGGCCTTGCCCTCGGGCGTGGTCGGCAGAGGTTCGTTGCTCGGCGCCACCAGGTCGAGGCCGAAGCTCTCGGGGCCTGCGGTCAGCTCAGCCATGCCGCTTCCTCCTTCGTCAGCTTCGCCCGGTGCTCCAGCTCCAGTTGCGCCAGCTTTCCCGACTCCAGCCGGGTTTGCAGGTTGAACTGGATCTTGTCCAGCAGCTTCAGGGACAGCCAGAGCGTCTCCCGGCCCTGCGGGTCCTGTGCGGGTGCGTTTTGCCATGATTCGATGATCTCCGTCTTGAGGGAATGGAATGCCCAGGCGTAGGACTCGTTTTCGAGCACTTCACGGGCACGGTTGCCGCGGTACGCCCGTGCGCCGGGCGATGTCGCAGACTCTTCAGACACATCTGCGGCCATTGCGCGCGCGATGCGGTCGGCAGAAACGCTGTTGCCAGCGGGCACCTTGCCCTGCAGCTCTGCCAGGCGCGCGCCAGCGGTGCGCAGCGTGGCCCAACGTTCAACGAACGTGACGCGGCCGAACAAGCGCCGGTAGATGCAGAAGCTGCTTTCGGCGCCCTCCTGTTCCTCGCGGATCTCCCATGCAGGCGTAAAGAAGGTGACGACAGCCCACAGAAAGGACGTGATGCGGTTCATTGGCGGACCTCTGCGGCGATTTCGCCGGTTGCGGCCTGCGTGGCCGCGTTGTCGATCTTGGCCTTGCTGCCGATGCTCGCCACCTCTATGCGTGTTGCCGCTTCCAGTTCCGCCTTCCAGCGTTGAAAAGCGTCGTCGCGCGCGCGGGCATCGGCTTCCATCTGGAGGCGCATCGCATCGAGCTGTGCCTGATGCTGCGCCTTCAGCGCTTGCTGTTCCGCTTCGGCCTGCTGGCGGTTGATGTCCACCCGGGCCTGCATCTCCATGCGCGCTTGCTCCAACTTGGCCTGCTGTTGCAGCTCCATGGACTTGATCTGCTGCTGTGCCTGAAGCTTCTGCATCTCGATGGCCTGCTGCGCCTGCAGCTTCGCCTGTTCGACTTGCATCTGCATCTGCATGGGGTTCGGCCCCTGCTGCTGCGGATTCTTCTTCGGGTCGTTGAAGAAGCGCTCACCCGACTTGAAGCCCATCGTCTTGGCGATCTCGGTATCGAGCTCGTAGATCTTCTCCGGCGTGGACGTGCCCATTTGCAGGCCGGTGACTTGCAGCTGCCGCAGCGCCATCAGGTGGCCCACTTGCTGATCCTTGTTGCCAACGCCCAGGCCCACATTGATTTCGGTGTCGAACTGGTTCTTCCACTCGCGCGGGTCCATTTCGACCCACTCACCGGCAATGCGGATCAGCTCGGCCTTCTTCTGGTTCTGGCACACCAGCTTGAGCATCATTCGGAACAGGTCAACGAATCCCTCAGCCAGGTTGCGGGCCATCAGGTCGGTACGCATGTCCGCCTTGTTCGTGATGATCTGCATGCCGCCGTAGGTGTCGTTCAGCCCCTTGGCGTCGTTGCCTTGGCTGTAGCGGGTCCAGCCAGTGGAGTTTTCGAGCGCTTGCTCTTCCTGCTCCATCATCTGCGCCGCGGCGCCGAGGTCGCCCATGCCTTGGTCAAGGCGACCAGCCATGCCAGGCGCATCCATCATGACCACGCCGCCCGGGCGACTGTCGAGCAGGCTGTTGAAATCGACCTTGCCCTTCACCCCGAAGTACCGGCCATTCACCTGCAAATACATGTTGTCCAGCTGGCCGCGGACGATGCTGGTCTTCGTCTTCTGGCCTTGCATCGCCAGGTCGGCGACGGACAGGCCCCAAAACTTGTGCGGCATCGGCACCGGGCACCAGCTCACGAACGGCGCTTCGTCAACGATTTCGTTGTCCAGGATCTGATCGCCGCAGCGCACGATCTTGCGCAGCTCTGAAATGCCATCGCCGTCGAAGTCCACGCGCAGGTACAACTCCTTCACCCAGACCTTGATCTGCGAGCGGTCCGTGGTGTTCGGCGTGTCGTCGGCAGTGTTGGTGCCCGTGTCGTCGAAACTGTCACGCTCCAAGCGTTCTGCGTTGTCGTTGCCCTCGGAGTCGAAGCCGGTCAGCTGGTCGGTGTTCGCGTACCCCATCGACTTGAGTTCCGACAGCGTGCGCTGCACTCGGTGGCCGACAAGGCGGGCTTCCGAGATGGTCTTCGCGCCTCGAGAAATGATGAACTCTTCGCCCGGAACGCCTTCGATGGTCAGCTTGCCACCCTTGCGCGTGATCTTGCAACCCACGTCATAGAGCATTGCGGGCGGCTGCGCTTCGATCACCGCCAGGCGCTGCTGGATCTCCATCACGGCGGCGGGGCCACCCTGCGGCGGGCGCGGAGGTTGCTGCGGCTGCGTGGCGGCCATCGGTGCGGCGGGTGGCTGCTGGCCGGGGCCTTGCGGCGGCGTACCAGGTTGCGGACCTTGGGCGCCCTGCTGCTGCGCGGCCTGCATGGCTTGCATCAGCTGCTGCTGGAGCCCTTCGACCGCCTGCGCGCGCTGCTTGGCGTCTTCTTCGTCTGCGTATTCCTTGTGGTCGATGATTTCGACCTCGGGATCTTCCATGAGCTTGGCAAGCTCGATCTTCGTCATGCCAACGTACTCTTCGCGCTTCTCTTCGTTGCGCATGTCCCACCAGCATTTCAGAATGCCGCGCTTCTGAAGCAGGCCGTCTTTCGCCCAGGCCACGGTGATGGTGTGGCCGTTGTTCTTCTTGAAGAACAGGTGGTTCAGGTACTTGGTCGCCGAGTCGGCCTTCTTCTCGTCGTCCGGCTTCGTGGGTTCGAATTCCACCACCTTGTCGCCGCCAACGAACTTGGCCACGAGCTGCGGCAGCATCGATTCGACGGTGTTGCGCACGTCCGGTGAGACGACCTTCGAGCGGCCGACGATTTCCGGTGGCGCGAGGTCGCCCTCGGGCTCGGCGTAGTAGTACGCCATGGCCTTACGCCGCTGTTCCGAGAGCTTGCTGCTGTCGAGGCCGAGCGCTTGGCTCACCTCGGCATCGACAAGCGCCTTCAGGTCGGCATCGGTCATCCGCTTGTTGGTAGTGGTCATATCAGGGGCGCTCATCCGAAGATTTCTCGAACAGAGACGTTGTCGAAGGTCGCCGTAAGGGGCGAATTGGCCCAGATGTAGATCGCGCCGCTGGTGTTCGCCGGCACGCGCGCGACGAAGGTTCCGGCTGTGGTGATGTCGCCATATGCGTTGAGTCCGCCTTCTAGGAGCAGCTTCCAGCCGCCCGCAGATAGCGACGTGCACGCCATGCGGATCTCGTAGGACTTGCCCGCCGTCAGGACGCCCACAGTCGGAAAGGCCGCCGAGTCTGCAGCCGCCGCCGTCGCGACAAGTTGCCCACCTGTGATGCTCCAGCCCGTGCTGAGTGTCCAGCCCGTGCCATCGCTGAAGCTGCCGTTGACGATCAGCTCCGGCCCGAGCGCGCGCGCGTTGCGCTCCACATAGGTGGCGTGGCGTTCATCGTGATAGAACTTCCCCGTCATGCGTTGCGGGCCTGCGCGCCATCCTTTCGGGTAGTAGAGGGGTTTGCTCATGGCGTCTCCTTCAGGCGTTGTTCAGCGCTGGGTACTTGAACGGCTGGTACACAACCGGTTCTTCGTAGGCCACGCACATGAGGCCGAATGCATCTGCGCCGTGACTGGCCCAGTCGTGTTCCGGGCCGAGTCCGACATTGCGGTGTTCGTCGCGCTTCTCGTGATACCAGCCGAGGGCGGCAATGCCCGCCGTGGTCGTCTCTTCGTTGATCCACATCGACGGGAACAGGCGCCGGCCCGCTTCGATGCGTGCGGCTGCTGCGCCCTTGCCTTGGTTCGGCACCACGGTGACCGTGTAGCCGGCGTCCTGCAATGCACTCTCATACGACACGTCAAACACCTTGTCGTGCGTCGAGCCATCGTGCGGCAGCCAGATCTGCGCCTTGTCCTTCGTGTATCCGCACTCGCGCAGCCAGGTCAGATGCGCGGCCAGGGGCTGCCCTTGCGTCTCGTAGTAGTTCAGCACCCGGATTTCCTTGGCGATGAACTGAGCGGCCCACATCGTGAATGCGTCGGCCTTCGCGCCAGTGCCGCCGATGTCGCAGAAGATGCGAATGGTCATCAGCGGGTCGGCAGCCACGCGGCCGATGCGGCCCTCCGCTTTTGCCTTGGTGATCGAAGCGGCGTAGTAAGCGCCTTCGATCATGGTCTTGAAGCCGCCCTCCCAGATGTGGGCATAGCTGTCGGGCCGCTCGTTTTGATCCTTGATGCGGACACGGTCCAGTACCTTGGGGAACCAGGGGTTGTCCCGCCAGTTCATCTCCACAACCTTGGTGCGCGGGTCTTTGGTCAGCCGGAAGCGCTTGTGCGTCGGGCTGCCGTTGCGCTCGGGGTTCCACGTCACCCAGAGTTCGCTGTCTTCCTCTCGCAGCGTGGGAATCAGCTTTGCCCAGGCCTCTTCTAGAACCGGCTCGGCCTCATCGACCCAGCACAGCAGTACGCGCGCCTTCGACTTGACGCTATCAATGTTCCGATCCAGGCCGATGAACTTGTAGGCGATCCGGCCGCACTTGGTGCGGATGTACTTCTCGCCGATCTCGAAGAACGCATCAAGCCACGGCTCGGAGCGGATCGCAGCCTTGATTTCCTCCATCGAGGAATCGTCCAGGCTGTTCATGAACTGGCGACCGCAGAGGATCACGCCTTCACGGCCAGCCATCGCCCACATGTACGCGCGAACCGCGGTCATCTTGGCGAACGAGCGGGTTTTAGCCGAGCCGCGCCCGCCGAACGCGCCTCGCACGTCAGCCTCGCCGGTGAAGACCGGAACCAGCTTCGGTGGGAGACTAATCTTCGCTGTCGCCACTACCAGCCACCAGCTCGATGCGCGTCACGGTTTCGAGCGGGCCGCCGTTCTTGCCGGTGTGCTCTGTGCGCGCGAGCTTCGGCGCGGCGTATTCCGCAAGCTTCGTCAGAAGGTCGAGTGCCTTAGCGGGGTCGCCCGGTTCAGCTGCGATACCGGCTTCGGTGTTGGCTGGTCGGCCCTCTGCCACGAGCGAGAGCCATTTGCCCACGTTGTCGGCGTTCGCGTCGAGAACCTTGGTGATGGTGTCCCGAAACTCCTTTGTCGCCTTGTTGGGCGTGCCAGGAGCCCTGCCGCCTGTCTTCACGCGCTTCCGCGGCGGAGCGCTTCTAGTTCCGTCTACTTTAGACATTGCTTGTCCTCCCCTCGGGTGCCTCACGGCGTGTCCGAAGCTGCAGCCCATCCGACTTACGCCGAAGGCGCTGGGCAACTGCGGTCAGCACTCGCGCCCTGCGCCCACTGAGTGCGAATGGTGAAAAACCGCGCGGCGTCTCTACCGCGTTGCACGCAGGGCTGGTGCTGTCGCTGAGAACGTTCAGGTTTGGCGCTTCTCGGAGTCGTAACAAAGCGTGATAATCGCAACATGATCGAAACCGTCGAACCCGCTACACCGGCTCCTGCTGACGTGATCCGCAAGCTGGAAGCCGCTCTCTCCATGCTGGCAGATGGGGATAACGCTATGGCAGCATCCCTGGTTCGGGCTGCTCTTGCGGCTCTCAGGCCTAAATAAAAACCCGCCGTCTTTCGAGGGCGGGCTAAAGGTTGGTGGCAACCCTGGAGAAATTCAGTCGGGCGTGGCGGCGGCTATCGAAATCTCGTTCCCCCTTCAGGGGTGTCGCTTCTCACGGCCAATATCCTGAACGGCTTAGGGCGGCGGCCTCATCTCGTCGATCTGCCGAATCACCTCGTTGATCTGGGCGATCAGTTCGCCGCTTCCATCTTGATCCCGAAGCTTGTCGAGCAGTTGTTGCGGCGTGGTCCCGTACTCGTAGCAGTACCGTAGAACGGCCGGCTGGAGAAGTTCACTGGTGCCTGCCAGAGCTGCCAGTTCAGCGCACCATTGAGCAAACGTTTGAGCGGTCATGTTCACAGATTAGAGCGCACAACCGCGGGTGCGTACATCTGGCGTCGGATCACCAAACATCATGAAAACATTATTTTTGTGTGGATTATGACGATGTTTATGATCGATACATCATCGACAACATCATCATACTCACATGAACATCATCACAGGCCACAACAATGAGTTCGCTCAGCGACTCATTGGCGCACGCACACAGCGCGGCTGGACTCAGCGAGAGTTGGCAAGCAACGTCCAGGTGTCCAAGCGCACGATCTCACAGTACGAGACCGGGGACATGTTCCCTCGCCCGGACACTCTGCAACGTCTTGCCGACCAACTGCACGTCGATCCGACATATCTCGCCACTGGCCAGCACCTCAACACTCTGAAGTACCTTGCCGATCAGAAAAATTCAGGCGCCTCGGGCTTGCCGCGGTTCGAAATGCTCTACGTTGAGGACTGGAACACCTTGGCGCCGGGCTTCGGCCACACCCCCGTCTATTCCGCGAATCCGCAAGCGCCGAACCAGTCCGCGGATATGAGCGCGTTCACGCCCATTCTGAAACTAACTACCGATCAGCGCAGAGCAGCTCGATACCCTGGCAGCTATCCCGCCAGCGAAGAATATCCGCCGAACTGCATCGTGATCATGAACACGGCGGTCTGGACGGCGGACGAGATTGAGCCTGGCTCAGATGTCGTTTTCAAGGTGCGCGGCACCACGGGGAACCCAGGGCTGCGCCGGGTTTCGCGCGAACCAGGGATCAACGGTCAATCATTGGTGGCAATCGGCGCTGCCGCTCACGCGGCTCCGCTGGAGTTCACCAACGAAGCGGTGGAGATCATTGGCGTTGTCGTTTCGCAGGTCATTTCTCGCCTGGTTCCGAAAACCGCGCATCGCACGCTGTGATGCAGAAACAGCTCCGCCATCAATGGTTGGGCTGCTCTTATTTTTCCCGGCTCACCCGGGATTTCTACAGGCGGAGTAATTTTCGCACAGAAGCGATGAGCTCGTAAAGACTTTTTACTTTGCCGCTTCAGCACACCAGTTCTTCAGTTCCAGATAGCCCGTAATCTGCTTCATTGCTTCGGGCCCCGCCATCGCTTGATGCCGCTCCATGTGCGCAACCAGCCAGTCGGCGACCTCCGAGTGCTCCTTGAACATCTTGGCTAGCGAAGTGCGCCCAGTGCCCTTGCAAGGCTTGCAGCGCACGCCGAGCGTCTTACTGCCGGGAATGACCGTCGCGCCATGCCCGCCGCAATGGTCACAAGTCGGGTTGCGGTGCCAGGCGACACAGCCTTGCGCCAGGTCGTAGGCCTGCACCCGGTTCAGCTTCACGCGCATCGCCCTCGCCTGCCGCCATGCGTCGTCAGCCAGGATCTCCACGAGTTCGCGCGCCGCGGTGCTATCCCCCAGGAACAGGCGCTGCAGCGCGACGGCCAAGGGGAACTGGCGCGCGGCGAGCCCCATGGCGCCGAGCACGTCGGAGTCTGAGCGCGTTGTGCGCTCGTTGATCTCTAGATTGGAGGATCGGACGGCGGCGGCGTACCGCTCGATGACTTTCATCCGCGACCTTTCAGGCTGTCACCGATGCGTGCAGCCAGGTTGCGGCGACTCCCGTCGATGGATGGCCGGCCGGTGCTGTCTTCGAGCCTGCGAAGCATCTCGTTCATCTCCACTTCGGTCAGCTGTCCGCGCCGCTTGAGCACGGTGGCAAAGCCAGCGATGACTTCGGCCGTCGCCGCTCGATGCGCGTTCATCGTGTCGGCGAGGAAATCCGACGCCTTCAGGTACTGCTCGAATTCGCGCATGCTCATTGGGAAACCCCGCGGTTCCCGCCAGCTGCACTAGGCTCCGTTCTGGTCTGGGCTGTACAAGCGCCGCACGAGATCCCGCTCTTCGCGGATGGGACGTAGCTCGTCCGCTTTGGCGAGGCACTCATCCCTTGTGCCAATGAAGAGCAACCGGCAGCCACTTTCGATGTTGCTATGGAATAGACGCATGCCGTTGGCGCAGGCGCGCTCAAGCGTTTCGACGTGAAATGCGTTGGAGTCGCGATTCCACAGCAGAGTGAAAACTTCGGCCATTTGAAGCTCCAGAAGGGATTGGACAAATGCAATCCCTCCCGGCATCTACGCGGACGAGTGCTCGCAGCCGGTTGGACTGCTCGTTCAGTCATTCTCATGACATCTCCTGGTCTTGGGTTGAGAATTCGACAAAGCGAAGCGGATACTTCCTTGGTCCGGTTCGGTACTGCTGAGTGGGCTTGTCGAACCACAGCCGCAGCGTGTAGTCCTGCACTCCGTCCTCGCGCTGCTTCTTGAGGATCAGCTTGGCGTCGATGCCCTCCTGCTCTTCTTGCCACTTGGCGAGGGCATCGGGGTCGTTCGGATTCGCTGGTGCTTCGTCCTTCTGGGCACGCCAGATCGAGAACACGTTGTCGGCGCCGTTGACGATGCCGCCAGCGCCTGCGACCTCCATCTTTCCGGGAGCCTCGGTTTCGTCCCGGAGCTTGCGGGGGTGCGCCACCAGGTGGATGTGGACGTTGTGCGTTTTCTTGAACGAAACCAGCTTCTGCACGGCCTCGTTCTGCTTGGTGATCGCGCCGGGTCCGTCCTGCGGCACGTCGATCATCATCAAGCTGTCGATGACGAAATGGCGGACGCCATACCGACGCGCGGCATAGGCGAACACCTCAAGCAGTCGGTCGAGCTTCGCTACGCCCACGAGGTCGAACAGCCACAGCCGCTCACGGAACCAGGCGCCAATCGCGCGGATGTATTCGCGGGTCGGTCTGTCCTGGCCGCTGGCCTGCTTGTGCAGGCGCTTCAGGTGGCGGGCGGCACCCATTTCCCCGGAGAAGATCACGACGCGCTCGCCCTGCAGCATCAAGCCGAGCAGGATCTGGTCGAGCATCAGGCTCTTGCCGTGGCCGTTGATGCCGGTCCAGCAGGTGTACTCGGCGAGCCGGAAGCGGAACCATTCGAGTTCCTTGTCGATGTACAGGGCCGGATCAAGCGGCGCCCCGGGTGGCGGGTAGAACAGCGCTTCGACGGCGGCGGTGTAGTCGTTGGCGTTGCGCAACTCGTCAGGGTCCAGCGGACGCGCATCTTCCATCGCCTGCTGAAAATCCACGGGCTCGGCGCCATCCTGCAGCCACTGGTTGGCGTCCTTGGCGCCGAGCCGTACACGGCGGCAGCGCTCCACGCCCAAGCGGTTGATGACCTCGGCCGCGCCCTTGTCGCCGGCCTCGTCGTTGTCGAAGCAGATCAGGATGTCGTCGAAGCGCTCAAGCTTTTCCCAGTCGTGTTCGATCCACTGGTGGTTGCCCGCGCCTTGATTGACGGACAGCGCCGGCACGCGCATCTGGTGCAGGGTCATAGCGTCGATCTCGCCTTCGGTGATGGTGACCGTGCGCGCTTTCGGATCGATCAGGTGCCACCCGAAAAGGCATGGCGCCGCGCCGGGCTCCTGGCGCATGTCCTTCTTCTCGTCCGGGTTCCGATACTTGATGTTGATGAGCTCGCCGTGCTCATCGATGAACGGAAAGACGGCGTAAGTTTTGCCGTGCTGCACCTGCTCGGCGACCTTGAAGGCGCGAATCGTTTCCTCGGTCAGCCCGCGGCCCATCAGCCATTCGGCAGCCCGGGCTTTCGCAGCCGGCGCACGCGGGCTCTCCGGTCGGCGGAAGGTCTTTTCGGGTGGACGCGGGAAGTCGTCGCGGATGCCGAAATGCCGCTTGATGTCCTTCATCGCCTCGGCCATGGACTGCCCGCGACAGGCCATCCACAGGTCGATCAGGTCGCCCGCCTGGCCGCTCGCGAAGTCGGACCACACACCCGCCTTGTGACCCCGGATGCACACCGAGAGGCTGTCGCCCGGCTCGCCGTTGGCGTTGCCGGCCTTCCACTCGCTGCCGCGCTGCTTGCCCTGTGGCAGCAGCATGCGTGCGATCTCGGCGGCTTGACTGGCCAGCATCTGCTTTGCCTCGGCAGCGTTCACGCGGTCGCCTCCTGCGGCACGCGCTTGCCGTCGCGGAATTCACGGAAATTGCCGAGGTGGCAGCGCTCGTTCTGCGCCTCTGCGATGTGGGTGAACCCGGCCGCCTTCCACCACGCAACTCCGTCGATGAGCGGCACTGCCGTGGCGGACGGCGAGGACTTCGATCCGCCGCGGTCCTGCTCCTTGCCGAGCCAGCCCGACAGGAAGCGCCGGACCCCTTTCGCGGTTTTTCGCTTTGCCGGGTTGTCCTTGCACCAGATCCGAGCCCGGAGCAGCTCGCCGACGACATCGACGCTCGGGTACGCTTGCTGCCACTCCTGCACGTCGGACGCCTTCACCGCGAAGTCGCTGCCGTCGATCAACGGGATCAAGACCACGGTCGGCGATGCTGCTGCGTCGCAGCCGGCTTCCGGCTCGGCGCAAAAAGAACCGTCAGGTTCTTTCTTTGGAGACGGTAACGGAGACGGTAACGGAGACGGAGACGGAGACGGGGCACTGCCAGATTCAGCGGGTGGCATGCCCGTAGCAGGTTTGGGCACTGCTACTAGCTTGCCAGGGGCAGTGCCACTGGCACTATTTGGCACTGCGGCAAGCAAGCGCGCGGCGTACTCGGGCATCTTCCTGGCAGCCTCTGCGCGTCCGTGTTGCTTGCACAGGGCAGCGTAGCGGGACTTCTCCGAACGCGCATCGCTGCCCGCCGCCCAAGGGTTGTGCTCTTCCCAATCATGGATCGAGCGCTCGCCTTCCACTCCATCGAGAAAGCCAACTGTCACGAGCTCACGCACGAAGGCGCCCTCTTCTCCTGTCCAGTCAACGGCGAGTTCGATGTCCTCATCACTCATGCCCGTCAAAGCACCGTCGCTCCGGTTGTCCGCGGTCCAGAGGAAGAGGCAGACGAGATGCCATGCGCCCGCAGCCCCAACACGTCGAATCAATTTCTTTGTCTTCGGATGGCCGGGCAGCCCCGTAGAGATCCGTGCATCGCTGGTCATCGCCAAGCTCCCATTTCGTGATCGGTTGCCCAGCGGGCATTGCTGAAATTTCCGCGGTGCACCCGCAGCCAGTAAATGAAGTGGACGAACCACAGAAGTGCGCGGCGCATCAGTCGGCGTCCTCGAAGATCAGTTTTGCGGGGGTGGTCTGGCTCATCGCCTTGGCGTAAAGCACCTCAAAGGCCGCAAAGGTCTTCGGGTCCACGCACTGGTATTCGGACGGCACCGCCTTGATGCCGAGGTGCGCCAGGAACAGAAGAACCTCTTCGAGGCGCTCGGTCTTGATGCGGCTCACAGTCGAGTCGCTAAGCCCCATGGAAACGGCGAGAGCGCCGGCCTTCCCAGGCTCTTGCAGTGCGCGCAAAGCGAGCTGCATGCCTTTTCTGGCTCTTTCAAAGGGGGTTGGCGAGACTGCAGACATGACTTACCCGACCAGCTCCAAGCGAGCCCCAGCGCATGACCCGGACCTGATCCACAGCAGCTCGCGCAGCAGCATCACGACCAATGCGAACCCCACGCCAGGTGAGCCCGCGCGCACCACGCTGCGGACGACACGCTTGGACATGCGCTGGCTTGATGGGGATGTGGAAGTACGCTTCGTGGCACACGCCGTAAACGTGACGCCGAAGGCCCCCATGCAGCGCCGCAGCGCAACATGAAGCCGAAGATCTGCCCGCCCGCTCGCGGGGGGCTTTGCGGCCTTTTCGCGCCGACGCCAAGCAAATGGATGAACCATCAGCGCTCCGAGCCTGCTGCCGTGAGCTCAGGCCCGCGGATCCTTGCTGCGGCGGCTTCTACGCGGTCCACTATTCGCTGAGGAAGGATGTCAGGCCATTTGTAAACAGCCGAGTACGAGACTCCCACCGCCTTCGCGGCGGCTGCCACCGACCCACCCAACAGTTCAATTGCGTGATGCTTGTCCATCCGCGGATTGGAGCATAGTTGCATATCAACCGCAACCATGCGCCAATGGATTTACCCTATCATTCAACCATGGTTGATTACAAAACGCGCCTCACCGAGGCAATGAAGTATGCGAACGTCTCCGTGTCTGCTCTGGCCGCGGCGATTGGGGTGTCTTACCAAGCGGTAAGCAAGGCCGTTGACGGCACTACGAATAGTTTGTCGGCCTACAACAACTCCAAAGCCGCTGACTTTCTCTGTGTGGATGCGCGATGGCTTGCTACTGGCGAAGGCTCCATGGAACTAAAGCGGCAAGAGGAAGCGCATATGGTTCCGCTGGTCCCATGGGAATCTTTGTCCACCTGGAAAGGAGTCTCAGAGTGGCAATCTCGACCTGAAGGCAACGAGTTCACCATCGTCCCGATCAGTTGTAGCAACGAGACCTTCTGTGTCATCGCTCAGGGCGACAGCATGGTAGCTCCGCATGGGAGCATGCAGTCTTACCGTCCGGGGAGCCACCTCTACTTCGATCCTTTGCGAGACAACGGCAAGCCGAGCGACGGCGCACCCATCCTGGCCAAACTCATAGGGTCGGACGAGGTTACGTTCAAGATCTACAAGCAGGAGGGCGCGCGCCGCTGGCTTGCTCCGCTCAACCCGCAGCACGAGCCCATTCGAAATTCATTCACCGTCATGGGGATACTCATCGGCCAGTGGACAAATTAATTCAACCTTAGTTGCTTGTTTTCTTTAACTATGGTTAAACTCGCTCCGTCCCTAGCAAGACGGAGCGAACGTGAACATTTACCCGGCCCACGCGGCCACTTTTTCAGCCGTCGCCGTAGCCTGCCTCTGCGCAGGTTGCGGCGGCGGTGGTGGCGGCAGTTCTGGCGGTGTCGCACTGCCCATCGTCGGCATCCCTTCAGCTCCAGCAGCACCAGCCGCGCCAACGGTTGATTGCACGCTGCAGCTCGAAGGCGACTCCATAGCAAGCGGTGGGCTGTCGCTGTTCACCACCATCGCCGAGGTGCCTGCCGCAGGCATCAAGCGCATGCGTCCCGCCTACGTGGTCACGGACAAGTCCGTAATAGGCAACAGCGCCCACGCACGAGCACCAGTCTTCGTGAACGAGTCGATTGCCTCGCGCATCGTGGTGATCGAGTTCGGTGTGAACGACGCCGGCAACTCCTACCCCTACGAAGCTGCGATGCGCCTCCTGTTGGACCGCACCAAGGCGCTCGGCAAGGTCGTTGTCATCACGGGTCTACCGCCGCAGCGCGTGCCGCTGGTGAACGCGGACGCCTACAACGCTATCGCGAAGGCGTTGGCCACGGAATACGGCGCCACGTTCGCGGACTGGCGCTCGGTGGTCATCGATGCGTCTGATATGTCGGATGACGTGCATCCGCTGCAAAAGGGTTCGGCGCAGCTTGTGGAGCAACTCGTGCGCGCACTCGACCAGGTGGCACCGGAGTGCGGCAAGTGAAGCACCTCGCCATCAACGCTGTCCTTCCCACTATTTCTGCTGGCGCTCGCCCTATGCGCCGTATAGAGGTGGGCATGAGCCGAATTGCAGGCAACTTTCAAGTCACTCGAAAGTTGCCTGTTAGTTCATCGCTTTTGCCGGCGCAAGCTCCTAGGCTTGGAGGCATGCAACACCAACTTGAAGCACGCAAATTGTTGGGCCCTGTCCAATTACCCTCTCTTCGGCTTGATCCCGCGAATGGAGCTGGTCTTCCGTTTCGGCTGGCTGCTCTCAGAGGGGGATCCAAGGCCTGCGGGAACACCTCCAGGCGGGCTCTCGGAAGGAGATCCGAGGCCGGCAGGAAAGCCTTCAGAACGATCAATGCCCGTCGATGGAGTGCCGAGGCCCTCCGGAATTTTCTTTGCCCATCCAGGGCCGAGCTGTTCAGTCACTTGCTCCAAGACCTGGACCAAGGCATCTATGTACCCCAGGTAACCGGGCTCTGCGCTCTTCATGATCAGCGTGTCGTCCTTCGTCTCCTTCACGGCTTGTGCCATCGAAAGAATCGGTTCCTCCATGGTGACCATGACTTCTGGATGCTTGTGCCGGAGCAGGACGAAATCAGCAAGCGCACGAAGCAGCACAGTGTTGCTCCGCATCAGCTTTGCCGTGTCATCCCCTTGGAACGTTCGACTGAGGCGGTCAACGATCTCAGCATTAAGGCTCTTGGACGTTCGATCAGCTTCGTCCGAAAGTTGGGTATGCAGATCCTTGGGAATTCGCAAGGTGATGCGTGTGTATCGGTCTTCGTCTTCCATGCAGACAATTTACACCAAAACAGTGTCACACCTCTTGACACCATTGCGGTGTCACTTTCAGAATGCAGCCTCTGACACCATTTTTATGTCACTCCCCCCGGATGGCCACCTACGGCTGACATTGCGGATCCCAAAGGAATTGGCTGATGTCCTGCGCAAGCAGGCCGGCCAGAACCTCAGATCGCTCAACAAGGAACTGGTTTCACGCCTTCAGCAATCCCGCGCCAACGGAATTGCGGAGGCAGAAAAGGCGAAGGGGCACACCGCGCCAACGGTGGCCCCTTCATGTGAATCGACCCCTAGCAAAGAAGACGGAACACGACATGAATGCTAACACCCACTCACGTAGGGCCGCAACAGCTGTCACTGAAGCGGTAACGGCTGTCACCAAGCCCCGGACCTCTACACCCGACAAGGCCCGCGCGCCAATCGAGAACGAGCCCCAAGCCCCCTTAGTCGCCATCTCGGACATTCGCCGCTGGATGGTCGAAGCAGACCGCCAGCTTGAGATGGCCTTCGATGCAGCTGGAAGCGGCGAATACATCGAAAAGCTGCTCGATCACATCTGCCATTCGGTGATGGTCGCGCCCCTGCACACCATCCAGCGTGAAGACCTCACGCAAGAAGACGCCGGGCGCCTCTACGAGAGCTTGTTTGTGCCTATGGCGTGCATCCATGCCGCGGTCAAGCTCGCCGAAGGGACCATCTTGCAGCACCCGCTCGAAGGCGCGTTTGAACTGTTGGACGCCTCTCTAGAGGCTCTCGATCCGGTGAACGACGCTGTGAAGGCGCTGCCTCTCCAAGAAGGGCAGACCGACGAAGAGAAGAGCGCGCTCTTTCAGGCCTCCAGGATCGAAGACAACTCCTACTGCATGGCCGGCGAGGTGATCGCCATCATCCGAGCGCGCCTGCACGCCGTAGATTCCGAACTGCTCTATGGTGCCTTGCGCGTGGTTGAGTACGCGCATAACGAACTCGGCGCAGGCGTCTACGCCCGCGACTTGGAAATGTGCGAAGACGCCTCGGCCCCTTTTGCGAGCGCCATCGCCGTACTCGAAGTGACGCTTCGGGAACACGACGATGTTGCGTTGCACGGTGCGCTGCGTCTCTTGGAATTGGCCAAGACCTCCCTCGACGACGCTATCGTGGGGGTGAACTAATGGAAGCCCTTGCCGAAAGAACCACCCGCAGGGGCGCCGAGGCGCGCCAGGTCAGGGCACCTGAGGTGTTGAAGCAAGATCTTCCCGCCGCGCTCGCAGTCCACCAAATGGACGCCATCACGAGCCACCTTGCGCATGCAGGATCGATGCTCTCGATGTTGATCCATGTGTTCAGCGGGCAAAGCTCGCTTGATGACGTGCGCGGCCGTGCCACGAGCGAAATGATCATGGGTCTGGTGCAGCACGCGGACCACCAGCTGACCAGGGCCTACAACGAAATCACCGAAATTGAGGGCAAGCTACCCGACGAGGTGCGCCCCCGGATCTTCGAAGCGCAGGCCATCGTCGCGCTGCTGGAGCGGATCGGCTTCGCGGGAGGCTTCGAGTACGACGCTTTCAGCGATCAGTACATCGTTGACTACCTGAGCGCTGCACAAGAGTGCATCGACCAGACCAACGCAGGCGTTCAGGCGCACTGGGGGCAGCAAAATGCGTGAACCCAAGAACAACCAGGCTCCCGGCATCGCCTTCGATGCAGGCGTGAGCGGCGACCGCTACCAGGGCAAGCCCGACGCCCTGATCGCAGCGGGCGTTATCACCGCCGACCACATTCCGACCAATACCTCTCAGACCTTCGTTGACGGCGTGAAGGTTGATGGCCGGCGCTTCAAGGGCAAACACGATGATCGTTGGATGCAGGTATCTCGGCATGCAACTTCCCTGATCGTGACGAAAGGCATTGCGGACGCCGAGCGCGCCCGCCGCGTGGAAGCGCGCAGGCAAGCGGTCGAAGAACTGGCTCGAGCCACACCGAAGAAAGATCCAGGGTTCGACGCAGTGCGAGCGATGGACTACAAAGCCAGCGCCGCGTTGCTGCCTGGCGCAGAGGTTTTCGCCAACGGTCGGGCGGCCACGGTCACTGGCGAGTTCAAGCTGCGCCGCGTTTCTGTGGAGGACGGCGAATTTGTCGATGGAGACAACCGGACCGAATACATCCCCGGCTACACATGCCGCATCCATGAAAGCGGGAAAGAGTTCTTCTACCCCGCGCATGAAGTGCGGGCGAAGTCCGGCGCATTGAGCCACCTTCGCCTCGTGTCTGGTGCCGGCGCTCGCCGGGAAATCGGCTTCTCGATTCGGAGCCTCGCATGATCGAGATCTACACCGATGGGTCGTGCTGGCCCAACCCGAGCGCCCATGGCGGCTGGAGCTTCGTCGTGTACGAGAACGGCCGCGAGTTGTGCACCTTCAGCGGCAAGGCTGATGGCCTCACCTCGAGCAACCGCATGGAGCAAACAGCCATGCTGCGCGCCCTGCTGTGGCTTGGCGACCGCCCGGCCGTGCTGCACAGCGACAGCCGCTATGTGGTCGATGGCCTCAATCTGTGGTCCGCCAAGTGGCAACGCAACGGCTGGACGCGCAAGGACAAAACCACCAAGAAGATCTGCGACGTGATGAACGCCGATCTCTGGCAAGTGATGGTGATCGCGCGCCAGCGTCAGCACGAGGTGCGCTGGGTCAAGGGCCACGCCGGACACGTTGGCAACGAACGCGCTGATGGGCTCGCTGAGGCCGCGCGCATGGGAGTTACCGCATGACGGCCTCAATCGCCCTCGAATGGGTTCCGATGAATCGCTACTGCGAGCTGTTCGGCGAGACGGCCGATGCAGTGGATAAGCGGGTCCGCAGCGGGCACTGGCTGCGCGACGTGCACGTCCGGCAGCCGGTCGGCAGCAAACAGCTCTGGGTCAACGTTGGCGCCGTGAACGCCTGGGCGGCAGGCCGGCCCGTCGAGGTGCCGCGGAAGAAGGCTCGAGCGTGAGCGTTGGCATCACCGTCATCAAGCGCAAGAAGAAGGAAGTCATCCGCCTTGCGTTCAGCTTTAAAGGGGTCCAGTGCCGGGAGATCGTCGATCTGCCAGGCACGCGCCCGAACCTGCTCTACGCCGAGCGATTGCGCGCCGAAATCCTCGGCAAGATCGAACGCGGGCTGTTCCGGTACGACGAATATTTTCCCACCTCACCACGCTGCCGGATCTTCGGCCACGGCGCCGGCAAGACGACCAGCGTGAAGGAGCTTCTGGAGGGCTACAAGACACGTTCGAAAGCCTCGTTGCAGCCGAGCACATGGAATGGCTACCGCAAGGCCATCGACAACGTTCTGATCCCGCAGTTCGGGGACCTGCAGGTCGGGTCCCTGAGCGCCGGCACATTGCGCGATTGGATTGCCCTGCAGCACGTCACACGGAAACGGATGAGCAATCTGCTGCTTCCACTCCGGAATGCGCTCTCCGAGGCGGTGGCCGATGAGGCCATCGCGTTCAACCCGTTGGACCGTCTGAAGATCGCGAGGATCCTGCCGCGGGACACGCTCTCGACGGACTACGCGCCGGACCCGTACACCATGGAGGAACTGCTTACCCTGCTCACCTCGATGCGGGACGCCGAACGGCACGCGTTCCAGTTCTGGGCGTTCTCCGGGGTCCGTACCAGCGAGTTGATCGCCATCACCTGGCCGGACGTTGATCTCGTGGCCAAGACGGTCCGCATCGACAAGGCGGTGGTCGATGGACAGGAGAAGGGAACAAAGACGAAAGCGGGGGTCCGCACCATCCCCTTGTTGCTGGCGGCGCGCCAGGCCTTGCAGGCGCAGCTCGCAGCCGTCGAAGCTGCCCAGGGCCGGGTGTTCCTAAATCCCCGCACGGAAGGGGAATGGACCGATCAGTCGCTGCTGAGGCTGTGGCAGCGCACCTGCAAGCGGGTCAAGGCGCGCTATCGCAACCCCTATCAAATGAGGCACACTTTTGCAAGCCATCTGCTGAGCCAAGGAGAGAACCCGGCGTACATCGCCAAGCTCTTAGGCCACGAATCAACCGAGATGGTGATCCGGCACTATGGCCGCTGGGTCGAACAGGGTGCGGAGTTGGGCTTCGACCGCCCTGCACTTCGCTACGGCCGGCAGTGTCTGCCAGGCCTGCCCGAGATCGACGACACGTGCGATTCAGGTGCGAAACGCGAGTGAAAAACGTGTGAATCGTGAGACGGAAAGGGACGGTAGAGGACGGAGCCTCTTACCCTAAGTCCTTGATTTTATTGGACCTAGCCCTTGGAATATGGTGGAGCTGGGGGGATTTGAACCCCCGTCCGCAAGCCTTCATCGCGCAGTTCTACATGTTTAGTGATCTGATTTAAGTCTCGCTTCCGGAGTCGCGCAGTCACACGCTAAACCGGACGCCAGTACCCTATTTTCTCGCCCCGACCCAAGGTACCCGGATCGGAGCCAGCCCATGTAATTATCCTTGCAGCCGGGAGGTCAGGATTGCTCCAGACCCCCTTGCCCAGCCCATCGGCCAACTGTTGCAAGGCTCACTGGCAATTAAGCAGCGAGTGCGAAACGTTCGTCGTTTGCAGTTAGTTTGTTTGAATCTGTTTTACGAGCGCATTCAGCTCGACATGCCCCGCTGCGACTCCGAACCCACGTCGAAACCAGTGCAGCCCCAAGGAAGCTATTTTAGGCCGGGTTGAGAAACTGCAAGAGCTCCATGGGCGAAGAAATTGCGGCGTCCGCTTCCCAGAGGGTGGCGTCGGCTTGCGGCCCCATGTAGCCGTAGGTTGCCGCCACGGTTTTCATGCCGGCAGCACGGCCCGCGATGATGTCGCGCTCGTCGTCTCCAACATAGATGCAGGCGCCGGATGGAATTCCAAGCCGCCGCGCCGCTTCATGCAAGGGCTCGGGATGCGGCTTGGAGAACGGCGTCGTGTCGCCGCTCACAATGGCACCGGCGCTGCCAAAAAGGGGGATGGCGCGGGTCAGCGGATCGGTAAAGCGGGCCGATTTGTTGGTAACCACGCCCCACGCCAGCCCGCGCGCGCGGATGGCGTCGATGAGCGCCTGCACGCCGTCGAACACGTGCGTGTTGAGCAGCATGCGGTTTTCGTAGGCAACGAAGAACTCCTCCCTCAGCTGCGGAAATTCCGGCGCATCGGGTGTGATGCCGAAGGCCACACCGAGCATGCCCCGCGCACCGGCGCCCGCCATGTAGCGGTAACGCTCCAGCGGGTACGACTCCAGGCCGCGATCGGTGCGCATCTTGTCGGCCGCTGCGCCCAGATCGGGCGCGCTGTCGATCAGGGTGCCGTCCAGATCGAACAGCACGGCTTGCACTGCTGGCCCCGTCACGCCTGGGATCCTGCTATCGAAGCCGGTTTTTGCGTTGCGAACATATAGTTGACGCTGGTGTCGCCACTGAGCCAGTAGCGCCGGGTCAGCGGGTTGTGCTCCATGCCCCTCGTATGCCGCAGGTCGAGCCCGGCGGCGCGGCAATGGGCTGCGAGTTCGCTGGGACGGATCAGTTTTGCATACTCGTGCGTGCCACGCGGCAACATGCCCAGAACATACTCGGCGCCGACGATTGCCAGCATGAAAGACTTCAGGCTGCGGTTGATGGTCGAAAAGAACACCCAGCCGCCGGGTTTGACCAAGGTGGCGCAGGCCTGAACGATCGAAGCCGGCTCTGGCACATGTTCGAGCATTTCCATGCAGGTCACGACGTCGAAACTGCCCGGTTGCTCCGCGGCCAATGCTTCGGCGCTGATTTCGCGGTATTTGACGCCCTTCGTTTCGGCCTCAAGCGCATGCAGCTTGGCAACCTTGAGTGCTTTGCTCGCCAAGTCGATGCCCAACACATCAGCGCCTTTTCGGGCCATCGAATCGGCAAGGATTCCTCCGCCGCAGCCGATATCAAGCACTTTGCGCTGTGAAATCGGCGCAATACCGTCAATCCATTCCAGCCGAAGCGGATTGATTTCGTGGAGCGGACGGAATTCGCTGTCCAAATCCCACCAGCGATGGGCAAGTTCCGAAAACTTGGCGAGTTCCGCCGGATCGGCATTCACGTTATCTGTCATGCCGTGATTATGAAACGGAGATTGCGCCAGCGAACATGGGCCAGCACCTGGAAACAGCCGAACGAAATTCGACAGGCATAAAAAAACCCCGCCGGAGCGGGGTTCTTTTTAGCGATTCAGTCGAATCACTTGGTGGCGCGGGTGCCAACCACTTCGATTTCCACGCGACGGTTCTTGGCGCGGCCTTCCTTGGTGCGGTTGTCCGCAACAGGCTGCTTCTCGCCCTTGCCTTCGGTGTAGACGCGGTTGCGTTCGATGCCCTTCGAGACCAGGAAGGCCTTGACGGCTTCGGCGCGGCGCACCGACAGACGCTGGTTGTAGGAGTCAGAACCGATCGAGTCGGTGTGACCCACGGCAATGATCACTTCCAGGTTGACGTCACGGATCTTCGAAACCAGATCGGTCAGCTTTGCGCGACCTTCAGGCTTGAGAACCGACTTGTCGAAGTCGAAGAATGCGTCAGCAGCGAAGGTAACCTTCGAAGCGGCGACTTGAGGTGCAGGCGTCGGAGTCGGTGCGCCCGGGGTGGGAGCAACTGCAGCCGGAGCAGCAGGAACCAGAGCACCGTCGCAACCGGCGGCGGCAGTAGCCGGCGTCCAGTTGGCATCACGCCAGCACAGTTCGTTCGTGCCGTTCTTCCAAACCAGTTCGCCGGTGCCGTTTTGCCAGTTGTCGATCGTAGGACCGCCATTCGCAGCGGTGACACGGGTCTGCGCGCCGGCGGCAGTGGCGAGCGCAGCGACTGCAAACATCATCGCCACTTTATTCAGTTTCTTCATGGTTCTCCTCTTGGGGAAAAAGCCGCAGCCGCGCTGCGAATCAAGGACGCTTTAAGTGACCACCACCCAAAACGTTGAGGCGATTGTGCCATAGGGTCTTTGGCAAACAGGCTGCAGCGCCCCCCGGAAGCGTAGGACGGAGGCGGAATAGCCGCCTTGTGTTGCGGCGGTACGACACCCCTCACAGCGTAAAATTCCGCCTTCCGCCGCCAGCCTCTCGCTCATGACCTCCTTCGCCAAAGAAACCCTGCCCATCAGTCTTGAAGAGGAAATGCGCAGCAGCTATCTCGATTACGCCATGAGCGTGATCGTGGGCCGAGCGCTTCCCGATGCGCGCGACGGCCTCAAGCCTGTGCACCGGCGCGTGCTGTATGCGATGCACGAGCTCAACAACGACTGGAACCGGGCATATAAGAAGTCCGCCCGTATCGTGGGCGACGTGATCGGCAAGTACCACCCGCACGGGGACCAGTCGGTCTACGACACCATCGTGCGGCTGGCGCAGGACTTTTCCATGCGCCATATGCTGGTGGACGGACAAGGTAACTTCGGCTCGGTCGACGGAGACAATGCGGCCGCAATGCGGTATACGGAAATCCGCCTGGCCAAAATTGCACATGAAATGCTGGCCGATATCGACAAGGAAACGGTCGATTTTCAAGACAATTACGACGGCTCCGAAAAAGAACCCAAGGTTCTGCCGAGCAAACTGCCCAATTTGCTGGTGAATGGCTCCGGCGGTATTGCGGTGGGCATGGCCACCAATATCCCGCCGCACAATCTCAATGAGGTTGTGGACGCCTGCCTGCACATGCTGCGCAATCCGCAGGCCACCATCGACGAGCTGATGGAAATCGTGCCAGCGCCCGACTTTCCCACCGCCGGCATCATTTACGGCATCAACGGCGTCCGGGACGGCTACCGCACCGGCCGGGGCAAGGTGGTGATGCGTGCCAAGTGCCACTTCGAGGACATCGACCGCGGCCAGCGCCAGGCGATCATCGTCGACGAGCTTCCCTACCAGGTCAACAAGAAGACGCTGCAGGAGCGCATGGCCGAGCTGGTGCACGAGAAGAAGATCGAAGGCATCAGCCACATCCAGGACGAGTCCGACAAGTCGGGCATGCGCCTCGTGATCGAGCTCAAGCGCGGCGAAGTGCCCGAGGTGGTGCTCAACAACCTCTACAAGCAGACGCAGCTGCAGGACACCTTCGGCATCAACATGGTGGCGCTGGTCGACGGCCAGCCCAAGCTGTGCAACCTGAAGGACCTGATCGAGGTCTTCCTGCAGCACCGCCGCGAAGTGGTGACGCGCCGCACGGTCTTCACCCTGCGCAAGGCCCGCGAGCGCGGCCACGTGCTCGAAGGCCTGGCGGTGGCGCTGGCCAATATCGACGAGTTCATCCGCATCATCCGCGAGTCGCCCACTCCGCCTGTTGCCAAGGCCGAGCTCATGACCCGCAGCTGGGACAGCAAGCTGGTGCGCGAAATGCTCACCCGTTCGCGCGCCGACGGCGGGGTGGTCAACGCCGACGACTACCGGCCTGAAGGCCTGGAGCGCGAGTTCGGCATGGGTTCAGACGGCCTCTACCGCCTTTCGGAAACCCAGGCGCAAGAAATCCTGCAGATGCGCCTGCAACGCCTCACCGGCCTCGAGCAGGACAAGATCGTTGCCGAATACAAGGAGGTCATGGCCGAGATCGACGACCTGCTCGACATCCTGGCCAAGCCCGAGCGCGTCTCGGTCATCATTGGCGAAGAGCTCGGCACCATCAAGCAGGAGTTCGGCCAGTCGAAGCTCGGCGCACGCCGCAGCCTGGTCGAGCACAGCGCCTACGACCTCTCGACCGAAGACCTGATCACACCCACCGACATGGTGGTCACGCTTTCGCACAGCGGCTACATCAAGAGCCAGCCGCTGAACGAATACCGTGCACAAAAGCGCGGCGGCCGCGGCAAGCAAGCCACCGTGACCAAGGAAGACGACTGGATCGACCAGCTCTTCATTGCCAACACGCACGACTACATCCTGTGCTTCTCCAACCGCGGCCGGCTGTACTGGCTGAAGGTGTGGGAAGTGCCGGCGGGCTCCCGCGGGTCGCGCGGCCGGCCCATCGTCAACATGTTCCCGCTGCAGGAAGGCGAGAAGATCAACGTGGCGCTCGCGCTCACCGGCGAGAAGCGCAACTTTCCGGCCGACCAGTATGTGTTCATGGCAACCTCGATGGGCACGGTCAAGAAGACCACGCTCGACGAATTCAACAACCCCCGCAAGGGCGGCATCATTGCCGTGAACCTCGACGAGGGCGACTACCTCATCGGCGCGGCGCTTACCGACGGCAAGCACGACGTGATGCTGTTCAGCGACGGCGGCAAGGCCGTGCGCTTCGACGAAGAAGACGTGCGTCCGCTGGGCCGCAATGCGCGCGGCGTGCGCGGCATGTCGCTCGACCCGGGGCAAGGCGTCATCGCCATGCTGGTGGCCGAGGACGAGCAGCAAAGCGTGCTCACGGCCACAGAAAATGGTTACGGAAAGCGTACAAGCATTACCGAGTACACGCGTCATGGCCGCGGAACCAAAGGCATGATTGCGATTCAACAGAGTGAGCGCAACGGCAAGGTCGTTGCCGCCACCCTCGTGCATGCGGACGATGAGATCATGCTCATCACCGACAAGGGCGTGCTTGTGCGCACCCGGGTTGCCGAGATTCGTGAACTAGGTCGCGCAACGCAAGGCGTCACGCTGATCGGGCTCGACGAAGGCGCCAAACTAAGCGGGCTACAGCGTATCGTCGAGAACGACGCCAACGGCGAGATCGAGCCGGGCGCAGACGATACTTCCACATCTTCAACGGAGAACCCTCAGTGAAAAAATTCAAGCTCGCACTTCTGACTGTCGCCCTGGCTGGCAGCTCGATGGCCGCCATGGCCCAGGACAAAGCTGCGCTCATCAAGCAGTTCATCGACGTGCAGCGCCCCGGCATCGAATCGCTGGCGCGCGGCCTGGTCGAACAGTCGAGCTCCCCGATTGCCCAGGCCGGCTCGCAGTACCTGCAAACGCAGGTACCCGAAGCCAAGCGCGAATCGGCCGCCAAGGCTGCCGACGCCGAGCTCAAGAAGTATTTCGACGACGCCTACCCGATCGTGCGCGACAAGGCCGTGCAGCTGGCACCGGTTGCCCTGACCCCGCTGCTCGAGCAGAACTTCACCGAAGACGAACTCAAGCAGCTCTTGGCCTGGATCAATTCGCCGCTCAGCAAGAAGTACCAGGACCTCAATCCCAAGATGCAGACCGCGCTGACCGAAAAGCTCGTGACCGAAACGCGCGCCACCATCGAACCGAAGATGCGCGCGCTCGACGAAAACGTGGCCAAGGCACTCGGTGCACCCACCGGCGGCCAGCAAGGCGGCGCTCCCGCCAAGGCCCCGGCCAAGGCTCCCGCCAAGAAGTGACGTGACTCAGCAGCAGCCCCAGCCAGTCGGCACGCGTCCATTCAATTTTTCCGCAGGTCCGGCCGCCATGCCGGAGGCGGTGCTTCAACGCGCCGCCTCCGAAATGCTCGACTGGCAGGGCAGCGGAATGAGCGTGATGGAAATGAGCCATCGCGGCAAGGAGTTCGGCGCAATCTGCAACCAGGCCGAAGCCGACATCCGCGCGCTGCTGGCTGTGCCCGAGCATTTCCACATCCTGTTCATGCAGGGTGGCGGGCTGGGCGAAAACGCCATCGTGCCGATGAACCTGTCGCGCGGCAAAACCGCCGACTTCGTCATCACCGGCAGCTGGAGCATCAAGTCCCAGAAAGAAGCGCAGCGTTATTGCACTGCGCACGTCGCCGCAAGCAACGCCGGCGACCATCACACCAGGCTGCCAGATCCTTCGAGCTGGCAACTGAGCCAAGATGCCTCGTACGTGCACCTGTGCACCAACGAGACCATCAACGGCATCGAATTCCAGCAACTGCCCGACCTCGCGGCCCTTGGCAGCACCGCGCCATTGGTCATCGACTTCTCGTCGCACGTGGCTTCGCGCAGCGTCGATTGGAGCCGCGTGGGCCTTGCATTCGGCGGTGCGCAAAAGAACCTGGGGCCGGCCGGCCTCACGCTCGTGATCGTGCGCGACGACCTGCTCGGCCATGCGCTCGAAATCTGCCCGAGCGCGTTCAACTACAAGATCGTGGCCGACAACAAGTCCATGTACAACACCCCGCCGACGTGGGGCATCTACATGGCCGGGCTCACGTTCCAGTGGCTGCTGCAGCAGACCGAAGGCGCGCTCACCGGCGTGGCCGCCATCGAGCAGCGCAACATCGCGAAGGCGAACCTGCTGTACGGGTTCATCGACGCCTCTTCGTTCTATGTGAACAAGATCGACCCGAGCTGCCGCTCGCGCATGAACGTGCCTTTCTTCCTCGCCGACGAAAGCCGCAACGATGCGTTCCTGGCCGGCGCCCGGGAAGCCGGCCTGCTGCAGCTCAAGGGCCACAAGTCGGTCGGCGGCATGCGCGCGAGCATCTACAACGCCATGCCGCTGGAAGGCGTACAGGCACTTGTGAGCTACATGCGAGAATTCGAGCGATCGCATGCCTAGGCGCATGCCCAGCTGCTCGCACCGATGACCGCCTCCGCTCCAACACCGCCCTCTTCTCCCGACAACTCCGAAAGCCTTGCCGGTCTGCGCGTGCAGATCGATTCGCTCGACCAGCAACTGCTCAGCCTGCTCAATGAGCGGGCCCACGTGGCAGAGCTGGTCGGCGAGGTCAAGAAGCGCGAAGGCACGCCGTTTTTCCGCCCCGATCGCGTGGCGCAAGTCATCGAGAAGATGCAAAAGAGCAATGCAGGCCCGCTCAAGGACCTGCATGTGGCGGCCATCTGGCGCGAGATCATGTCGGCCTGCCTGGCGCTCGAGTCGCCCCAGCGCGTTGCCGTGCTCGGCCCCGAGGGCACTTTCTGCGAGCAGGCCGCCATCGAATACTTCGGCGGCGCCGCCGACCTCATTTATTGCGCCAGCTTCGACGAGGTGTTTCATGCCACGGCAGCCGGCAGCGCCCAATATGGCGTGGTGGGCGTCGAAAATTCGACCGAAGGCGTGGTCACGCGTTCGCTCGATCTGTTCCTTCATTCGCCCACCCACGTGGTCGGCGAAGTCAGCCTGCTGGTGCGGCACCATCTTTTGCGCAGCAGCAACACGCTCGACGGCGTTGAGGCGGTGCTCGCCCATCCGCAAGCGCTTGCACAGTGCCAGACCTGGCTTTCGAAGCACCTGCCCAACGCCGAGCGGCGCGCTGTTTCAAGCAATGCCGAAGGCGCGCGGCTCGCGGCCACCAACCCGGCCTGGGCCGCGCTGGCCGGCGAACGCGCCGCCACCCGCTTCGGGCTGCACATCGTTGCGCACGCCATCCAGGACGACTCGTACAACCGTACCCGTTTCTCCGTGATCTGCCTGCCGCAAACGCTGGCCATGCCGCCGGCATCGGGGCGCGATTGCACGAGCCTGATCGTTTCCGTGCCCAACCGCCCCGGCGCCGTGCATGACCTGCTGGTCCCGCTGAAGCTCAACAACGTGTCGATGACCCGTTTCGAGTCGCGCCCCGCGCGCACCGGACAGTGGGAGTACTACTTCTACATCGACCTCGACGGCCACCCTTCGCAGCCCAACGTGGCTGCGGCACTGGCAGAGCTCCGCGGCCTCTGCGCGTTCTACAAGGTGCTTGGCGCCTACCCCGTCAAAGCCTGAGCCGGACACGCATCATGTTCGAGCAATTGGGATTGATCGGCTGCGGCCTCATGGGCGGCTCCTTTGCGCTTGCACTCAAGCGCGCAAAGCTTGTGAAACGCGTGGTCGGCTACAGCAAGTCGCCGTCCACCACCGAGCGGGCGCGCCAGCTCGGCGTGATCGACGTGGTGGCGCCCTCCGCGCTGCTCGCGGTTTCGGGTGCAGACCTTGTGCTGCTCGCGGTGCCCGTGGCGGCTTCGGAAGCCACCTTCAGGGCCATTCGCCACGGCATTTCGAGCGACACGCTCGTCATGGACGTGGGCTCGACCAAGGGCGACGTGATCGAAGCCGCGCGCAACGGCCTGCAAAGCCAGTTTGCCAACTTCGTTCCGGCTCACCCGATCGCCGGCAAGGAGGTATCGGGCATCGAACATGCCGAGGCTTCGCTCTATTCCGGCCGCAAGGTCGTGCTGACTCCCGTCAAGACCACGCTGCGCTCCAACGTGCAGCGTGCCTCGCAGCTCTGGAGCGGCATCGGCGCCAACGTGGTCACCATGACGCACGAAGAGCACGACAGCGCCTTCGCGGCCGTGAGCCATCTACCGCACCTGCTGGCCTTTGCCTACGTCAACGCCCTCATCGCCCAGCCGCAAGGCGACCGCTTCCTGAGCCTGGCCGGACCCGGCTTCCGGGATTTCTCACGTATCGCGGCCAGCGATCCTGTGATGTGGCGCGACGTGCTGCTCGCCAACCGCGAGCAGGTGCTGCTGCAATCGCAGGCTTTCCGCAAAGCATTGCTGGACCTCGAGGCGCTGATGGGCGCGGCCGACGCCCAGGCACTGGAACAATCGATTGCCGCCGCCCAGAAGGCGCGCGCCGCCTGGCAGCCCAACACCGACGCCTCACAGGACTCCTGACATGTTCTCGACGGCCTTCCTCGATATTCCGCCGCTGGTGGGCGCCGCGGGCACTGTGCAGTTGCCGGGTTCCAAGAGCATTTCGAACCGCGTGCTGTTGCTGGCCGCCCTCGCAAGCGGCACCACCACCATCCACGACCTGCTCGACTCCGACGACACCCGCGTGATGCTCGATGCGTTGCGCGCGCTCGGCTGCGGCATCGACGCCGCGGGCAGCACGCTGCGCATCACCGGCATCGGCGGGCAGCTGAAGTCCAATGGCCAGCTGCTTCCGCTTTTCCTTGGCAATGCCGGCACCGCGATGCGCCCGCTCACGGCGGCACTGTCGCTGCTCGGCGGCGATTTCGAGCTGAGCGGCGTTCCGCGCATGCATGAGCGGCCGATCGGCGATCTCGTCGATGCGCTGACCCAGCTCGGCTGCCGCATCGACTATCTCGGCAATCCCGGCTACCCGCCGCTGCGCATCAGCCCGGTCGATCACGGCGCGCTGGTGCTTGATGCGCCCATTCGCGTGCGCGGCGACGTGTCGAGCCAGTTCCTGACGGCGCTGCTGCTCGCCCTGCCGCTTGCCGCCCGCAAGGACATCGTCATCGAGGTGGTGGGCGAGCTCATCTCCAAGCCGTACATCGAGATCACGCTGAACCTGCTCGCGCGCTTCGGCATCACGGTGCGGCGCGACGGCTGGGAGCGTTTCACCATTCCGGCGGGCAGCAGCTACAGCTCGCCAAACGACATCCATGTCGAGGCCGACGCCTCTTCCGCTAGCTATTTCATAGCACTCGGAGCCATTGCCACGGGAAGTTCAAGCCAGAATGGCATCCGGATCGAAGGCGTCGGCGCCGATTCGATCCAGGGCGACATCCGCTTCATCGACGCAGCCCGGCAAATGGGCGCGCAGGTCGACAGCGGCCCGAACTGGCTCGAAGTACGCCGCGGCGCCTGGCCGCTCAAGGCCATCGACCTCGATGCCAACCACATTCCCGATGCCGCAATGACGCTGGCCGTGATGGCACTTTATGCCGACGGCCCGAGCACCTTGCGCAATATTGCCAGCTGGCGCGTCAAGGAAACCGACCGGATCGATGCCATGGCCAACGAGCTCGGAAAGCTCGGCGCCACCGTCGAATCCGGCCCCGATTTCATCAGGGTGTACCCGCTCGCGCCGGCCGATTGGCGGCCCGCAAGCATCCGCACCTACGACGACCATCGCGTGGCGATGTGCTTCTCGCTCGCAGCCTTCAATCCGGCCCGGGTGCCGGTGCGCATTCTCGAACCGCATTGCGTCGCCAAGACCTTCCCGGACTACTTCGAAACCTTGTTCTCGGTCGCCGAGGCCGCCGGGATACCCGTTATCTGCATCGATGGCCCCACCGCCTCGGGCAAGGGGACGCTCGCGGCCGAGGTGGCGCGCCTGCTCGGCTACCACTATCTGGATTCGGGCTCGCTCTATCGCGTGACCGGCCTGGCCATGCGGCGCGCCGGTCTCAGCGCCGATCCGCAGCACGAAGCGCAAATTGCCGAAATGGCACGCACCCTGCCCCTGCACTTTGCCGAAGGCAAGGTTCTGCTGGCCGGCCAAGACGTGAGCGACGAAATCCGCACCGAAGCCGCAGGCATGGATGCCTCCCGCGTTTCGACCCTTCCCGCGGTGCGCGAGGCGCTTTTGACCCTGCAGCAGAGCTTCAGGCAGCTTCCGGGCCTGGTGGCCGACGGCCGCGACATGGGCACCGTGATCTTCCCGGATGCAGAGCTCAAGGTCTTCCTGACGGCGAGCGCCGCCCAGAGGGCTGAACGCCGGCATAAGCAGTTGATTTCAAAGGGTATTTCAACTACACTTGACAGTCTTCGCTCCGACTTGGAAGCGCGCGACGCCAGGGACTCGTCCCGCAGCGTTGCACCTCTCAAGCCGGCGCAGGATGCTCGCCACCTCGACAACTCCCAGCTGTCCATCGAGCAATCGATCGATCAGGTGTTGAACTGGTGGCAAGAAAAACAACCGTTCAAGTCCGCTTGACCGGTTTGAAGCACGGCCTTTCAAGTCCGCTTGAAAAGCCGGCGCCCGACGGAATATCCAGAGGCGCATACCGCTCCAGCAGGCTCCTTCCGCGCGACAGCGCACCGGCCTGCTGGTTGTTCAACCAACCCGGGCTCACGCCCACAAAACCGCCGTCTCCAGACCCACAGCAGCCGCACGCAATTTCGCATGAGCGCCTGCCAACCCTGCCTGACGGAAGGAACCATAAATGTCTGAATCTTTTGCCGACCTATTCGAAGAGTCCCTGAAGCGTTCCGAAATGCGCACCGGCGAGGTCATCACGGCCGAAGTCGTGCGTGTCGAACACAACCACGTCGTCGTCAACGCCGGCCTCAAGTCCGAAGCGTACGTGCCGATCGAGGAGTTCAAGAACGACAAGGGCGAGCTCGAAGTCCAGGCCGGCGATTTCGTTTCCGTTGCCATCGGCAGCGTTGAAAACGGCTACGGCGACACCATCCTCTCGCGTGACACCGCCAAGCGTCTGGCTTCGTGGCTCGCGCTCGAGAAGGCCCTGGAATCCGGCGACTTCGTCACCGGCACCACCAGCGGCAAGGTCAAGGGCGGCCTCACGGTGCTCGTCAACGGCATCCGCGCATTCCTGCCCGGCTCGCTGATCGACACGCGTCCCATCAAGGACCTGACCCCGTACGAGAACAAGACCCTCGAATTCAAGGTCATCAAGCTCGACCGCAAGCGCAATAACGTCGTGCTGTCGCGCCGTGCCGTGGTCGAAGCCAGCATGGGCGAAGAACGCGCCAAGCTGATGGAAACCCTGAAGGAAGGCGCAGTCGTGCGCGGTGTCGTCAAGAACATCACCGAATACGGCGCATTCGTCGACCTCGGCGGCATCGACGGCCTGCTGCACATCACCGACATGGCATGGCGCCGCGTCCGCCACCCGAGCGAAGTCGTTCAGGCCGGCCAGGAAATCACCGCCAAGATCCTCAAGTTCGACACCGAGAAGAACCGTGTCTCGCTGGGTCTCAAGCAAATGGGCGACGACCCGTGGATGGGCGTTTCGCGCCGCTACCCGCAATCGACCCGCCTGTTCGGCAAGGTCACGAACATTGCCGACTACGGCGCGTTCGTCGAACTCGAACCCGGCATCGAAGGCCTGGTGCACGTCTCCGAAATGGACTGGACCAACAAGAACATCGCTCCGAACAAGATCGTCTCGCTGGGCGACGAAGTCGAAGTCATGGTCCTCGAAATCGACGAAGACAAGCGCCGCATCAGCCTGGGCATGAAGCAGTGCAAGGCCAACCCATGGCAAGAGTTCGCGCAAAACACCAAGCGCGGCGACCGCGTCAAGGGCCCGATCAAGTCGATCACCGACTTCGGCGTGTTCGTGGGTCTGGCTGCCGGCATCGACGGCTTGGTTCACCTCTCGGACCTCTCGTGGAACGAAGCCGGCGAAACCGCCGTTCGCAACTACAAGAAGGGCCAGGAAGTCGAAGCCATCGTGCTGGCAGTCGACGTCGACCGCGAGCGCATCTCGCTCGGCATCAAGCAGCTCGACAGCGATCCGTTCACCACGTTCACCACGGTGAACGACAAGGGCCAGATCGTGACCGGCAAGGTCAAGACGGTTGACGCCCGCGGCGCTGAAATCGACCTGGGCGAAGACATCCTCGGCTACCTGCGCGCTTCGGAAATCTCGCGCGACCGCGTCGAAGATGCCCGCAACGTGCTGAAGGAAGGCGACGAAGTCACTGCCATCGTGCTGAATGTGGATCGCAAGACCCGCAACATCCAGCTGTCGATCAAGCAGAAGGACATGGTCGACGAACAAGGCGCCATGGCCAACCTCAGCCAGCAGTCGGCACGCGAAAACGCGGGCACGACGAGCCTGGGCGCACTGCTGCGCGCCAAGCTCGACAACAACGACAGCAAGTAAGCTGAGCCAGAAGACAGAGCAGGCCCCTGGGGCCGCTCTGTCTTTTTTTTCGTCCACGTTTTTGTTTGGCCTATGACCCGCTCTGACCTCGTCGAAGAACTCGCAGCGCGCTTTGCGCAGCTGACGCACCGCGATGCCGAATACGCCGTCAAGACCATCCTCGACGCCATGAGCGACGCGCTGGTGCGCGGGCATCGCATCGAGATCCGCGGCTTCGGCAGCTTTTCGGTCAGCCGGCGTCCGCCGCGCATCGGCCGCAATCCGCGTTCGGGCGAAAGCGTTCAGATCCCCGAAAAACGGGTGCCGCATTTCAAGCCGGGCAAGGCGCTGCGCGAAGCGGTCGACGCAAAGACCGCCGAACTCGGCGGCAGCCAGCAAGCCAGGAGCAGCAAGGCCTGATCCGCATGGATGATGCAAACGTAGAATGCTCCCGGCAACGGGAATGGCTATGAAATACCTCCTGTGGCTGCTCAAGGCAGCCATTTTTTTTACGCTTTTCGCCTTCGCGCTGAACAACCAGCACGACGCGACCGTTTATTTTTTCTTCGGCACCCATTGGCGCGCGCCGTTGGTGCTCGTCGTGCTTGCGGCCTTCGCCGGTGGACTGGTGGTGGGTGCGCTCGGCATGCTGCCCGGATGGTGGAAGCACCGCGCCGCTGCAGCAGCCCAGCAACCCGCTACGCCGCAGCAGACTCCTGCAACGGCCGGGGCCGCAGTAGCAACCGCTCCCGCGGCCGCCCCTTCCATCTCCGCCACCGACCTTCCCGCCGTACGTCAACATGGACTTTGATCCCAGCTGGCTGCTGATCAGCCTGCCCGTCGCATTTGTGCTGGGTTGGCTCGCATCGCGCTTCGACATCCGGCAACTCAAGCTGGAGAACAGGCAAGCCCCCAAAGCCTATTTCCGCGGCCTCAACTTCCTGCTCAACGAGCAGCAGGACCAGGCCATCGATGCCTTCATCGAGGCTGTGCAGAACGACCCCGACACGCAGGAGCTGCACTTTGCGCTCGGCAACCTGTTTCGCCGGCGCGGCGAATACCAGCGCGCCGTGCGCGTGCACGAACACCTGCTGGGCCGCGGCGACCTGAGCCGTGCCGACCGGGAGCGTGCGCAGCACGCCCTCGCGCAAGACTTCCTGCGCGCCGGCCTGCTCGATCGCGCCGAGGCGGCGCTGCAAAAACTCGAAGGCACGCGCTACGAGAACGAAGCACGGCTCGCGCTGCTGGCCATCTACGAACGCTCGCGCGAATGGACCCAGGCCGCCGACGTGGCCCAGAAGCTCGATGAGTCCGACCAAGCGAGCTACAGCACGCGCCGGGCACACCATCTGTGCGAGCAAGCCGCCGAACAGGTGGCAGCTGGCGACCTGGCCGCGGCCGGCAGGCTGCTGTCCGAGGCGGTGGCGCTGGCTCCGCAGGCCCCGCGCCCGGCCATCGATTCGGCCACGCTGCAGCTGCGCAGCGGCGAAGCAACCGCGGCGTTCGACACCCTTCTTGCACTGAGCGACACCGCACCGCTCGCGCTGCCGCTGTATGCCTCCGCACTGCAGCAAGCTGCAGTTGCCGCGCACCGCGAGGGCGAAGCGCTCGCGCTGCTGCAACGCCGGTATGCCGATTCGCCGTCGATCGACGTGCTCGAGGCCCTGATGGCGCTCGGCGGTTCGCCGACTGCGGCCGTTCCAGCCGCCGACGGCCAGCCGCTCGCGCCGCGCGACGGCTACATCGCGCATCTCGCCCAGCAGCCTTCTTTGGTCGCCGCCTCGCGCTGGCTGGCCGGCGAGCGTTTCGAGCACGAGCAGTTCCATCCGCAAGTGCAGCGCGCGCTCGACCAGGCCACCCGTCCGCTCATGCGCTACCGCTGTGCGGCATGCGGCTTCGAGGCGCACCAGTACTTCTGGCACTGCCCCGGCTGCCAGGCCTGGGACAGCTATCCGCCGCGCCGCGTCGAAGAACTCTGAGCAACGTTCCGAACATGTTTCGGAACAATGGTCACCTGGGGCCTTGCCGCGCGCAAAGCCGTCAACGCCCTCTTCCCTGCACTCGTTGAACGCGAGCCGGCACCTCCGTCGGCAAACAGTCAAATCAACAATTCAGGGAGTTCGATCATGTTCAAGAAAATCCTGGCCGCCATGGCCATGCTGGTTGCGGTTGCTTCGTTCGCCGCCGTCGACGTCAACAAGGGCACTGCGGCCGATCTCGATGGCATCAAGGGCGTGGGCCCCTCAATGTCCAAGCGCATCCTGGACGCCCGCAAGGAAGGCGAGTTCAAGGATTGGCCCGACTTCATGCAACGCATCAAGGGCGTGAAAGAAAAGAAGGCGGCCAAGCTGTCGGCCGAAGGCCTCACGGTCAACGGCCAGGCTTTCGCCGGCCAGGCAAGCGCGCCGGCCACGGCCAAGGCCGCGAAGGCCGATACGGCAGCCAAGCCCGTGAAGGCAACCGCAGCCGATACGAAGCCCGCCACCAAGCCCTGATCGCGCTCCGGGGTCCGCTTGCGGCCCCTTGCAATGCGATGAACGAAGCCGCCGGCAAGGCGGCTTTTTTGCGCCCGCCGCCAAAGACGAATTGGGTGTCGAACGCGGCTATCACGCGGTCGCGTGGCAGGGAAATGCCTCAGCGTATGGCCCGGAATTTGCACGTATGCTCGCTTTCGTTTTCACTTTCATACGTTCCGGAGCGCTCATGAATCACAAGTTCGGTATTGCCCTCGCTGGTCTCACCCTTGGCGCCGCAGCCTTTGCGCAAACCAAGTGGGATCTGCCCACCGCCTACCCGGCGAGCAACTTCCACACCGAAAACAACGTGCAGTTCGCCAGCGATGTCGAAAAGGCCAGCGGCGGCAAGCTCAAGATCACGGTGCACGCCAACGCCTCGCTGTTCAAGGCGCCTGAAATCAAGCGCGCGGTCCAAGGAGGCCAGGCGCAACTCGGCGAGATCCTGCTGGTCAACTACCAGAACGAATGGCAGATGTTCGGTGCCGACGGCATCCCGTTTCTGGCCGACAGCTACGACGCCGCCTGGAAGCTGTATCAGGCACAGAAACCCGTGCTCGAGAAGAAGCTGGCCGAACAAGGCATCGTGCTGCTCTACGCGGTGGCCTGGCCGCCGCAGGGCATCTTCGTGAAAAAAGAAATCGCCTCGGCCGCCGACCTCAAGGGCGTGAAGTGGCGCGCCTACAGCCCCGCTACCGCGCGCATCGGCGAGCTCGTCGGCGCACAGCCGGTCACCGTGCAGCAGGCCGAACTGTCGCAAGCCATGGCCACCGGCGTGATCGAGTCCTACATGTCGTCCGGCTCGACCGGCTATGACACCAAGACCTACGAATACATCAAGAACTTCTACGACACCCAGGCCTGGCTGCCGAAGAATGCGCTGCTCATGAACAAGAAGGCCTTCGATGCCCTCGACAAGCCCACCCAGGACGCCGTATTGAAGGCGGCCGCCGATGCCGAGAAGCGTGGCTGGGACATTTCGAAGAAGAAGAACATCGAATACCTCGACCTGCTCAAGAAGAACGGGATGACGGTTCATGTGCCTTCCGCCGCACTCAAGGCAGACATGAAGAAAGTCGGCGACACCATGCTCAAGGAATGGCTCGAAAAGGCGGGCCCCGACGGCCAGACAGTGGTCGACGCCTACAAGAAGATGTGACGCCACGCCGAACAGCACCCGATGCGCAAGACGCTTGATTTTCTCTACGACAGCGCCGCCGCCCTGGCGGCGCTTTTCATGATCGGCCTGCTGGTGATGGTGCTGCTCTCCATCATCGGCCGGCAGCTTCACTTCAACATTCCGGGCATCGATGCGTACGCGGGTTACCTGATGGCCGGCGCCGGTTTTCTTGCGCTCGCGCACACGCTCAAGCGCGGCGAACATATTCGCGTGACCCTGGTGCTGCAGAACCTGCCACCCGCCGGGCAGCGCTGGCTCGAACGCTGGGCCATGGGCGCGGGCGCGCTGCTTGCGCTGCTGTTCGCTTGGTACAGCGCGCGCCTGGTTTACCAGTCCTACGACTTCCACGATATTTCAACCGGCAACGACGCCACCCCGCTGTGGCTGCCGCAACTCTCGATGGCGGTCGGTGCGCTGGTGTTCGCCATCGCGGCTTTCGACGAATTCGTGATCGAGTGGCGCGGAAGACCGGCCAAGCCGATCGGAACGGAGGCACTGCGCCATGAGTGACATTGCCGTTGCGGGACTGCTGATTGCCGCGCTCTTCCTGATCCTGGGCAGCGGCGTGTGGATCGGTCTCACGCTCTCCGGCGTGGCGTGGATCGCCATGCAGGTTTTCTCCTCGCGCCCGGCGGGCGATGCCATGGCCGTGACCATCTGGGGTTCGGCCTCGAGCTGGACACTCACTGCGTTGCCGCTGTTCATATGGATGGGCGAGATCCTGTTCCGCACCCGGCTTTCGCAGGACATGTTCAAGGGTCTTGCGCCGTGGATGCAAAGCCTGCCGGGCAGGCTGCTGCACACCAACGTGGTGGGCTGCGCGGTTTTCGCGGCAGTGTCGGGCTCGAGCGCCGCCACCTGCGCCACCATCGGCAAGATGAGCCTGCCCGAGCTCAAGCGCCGCGGCTATCCCGACGACATGGTCATCGGTACCCTGGCCGGAGCCGGTACGCTGGGCCTCCTGATCCCGCCTTCGATCATCATGATCGTCTACGGCGTGAGCGCCGATGTGTCCATAGCGCGCCTGTTCATCGCGGGTGTGATACCCGGCATCCTGCTCGCGCTGCTGTTCTCGGGGTACATCGTTTTCTGGTCGCTGCGCCATCCCGACCGCATTCCGCCGGCCGACGCCAAGCTGCCCTTTGTCGAGAAACTGCGGGCATCGCTTTCGCTGATTCCGGTCGCGCTGCTGATCCTGTCGGTGCTCGGCTCCATCTACGCGGGCATTGCCACTGCCACCGAGGCGGCGGCCGTGGGTGTCGTGGGCGCCATGATCATCTCGGCCGCTCAGGGCTCGCTCAGTTGGCACAGCTTCAAGGAGGCGCTGCTCGGTGCCACGCGGCTCTATTGCATGATGGCGCTGATCCTCGCGGGTGCGGCCTTTCTCACGCTCGCCATGGGCTACATCGGCCTGCCGCGGCACCTCGCCGAGTGGATCGGTTCGCTCGGGCTCTCGAAGTTCCAGCTGATCGTGATGCTCGCGGTTTTCTATGTCGTGCTGGGCTGCTTTCTCGACGGCATCTCGATGGTGGTGCTCACCATGGGCGTCATCATGCCGACCGTCACATCGGCCGGCATCGACCCGATCTGGTTCGGCATCTTCGTCGTGCTGGTGGTCGAGATGGCGCAGATCACGCCGCCGGTGGGCTTCAACCTCTTCGTGCTGCAGGGCATGACGGGAAGAGACCTGCTCTACATTGCCCGCGTCACGCTGCCGATGTTCTTCCTGATGGTGGCGGCCGTGCTCATCATCTACTTCGTGCCGCAGCTGGTCACCTGGCTGCCTCAGCAAATGGCGCCATGAACAGGGACGAGCGTCCCCGACAATAGACCCGATGCTGTTTCCGATTCTCGCCATCTGCGTTGGCGCCTCTGCCGGCGCACTGGCGCGCTGGGGTCTCGCGCTCTGGTTCGGGGCCGGGGGGCTCATGCCGTGGGGCACCCTGGCCGCCAACCTGATCGGGGGCTATCTCATCGGCGTGGCCATTGCCTCGTTCCAGTTGCTGCCCGATCTCGATCCCGTCTGGCGGCTGGCGCTGGTGACCGGCTTCCTCGGCGGGCTTACAACGTTCTCCAGCTTTTCGGCCGAAGTCGTGGCCATGCTCCTCGAAGGCCGGTTGGGTGTGGCCCTGCTCACGGCAACAGCGCATCTGGGCGGTTCGCTGTTCTTTACCTGGCTTGGCATACGCAGCGTTCAGGCCCTGGCCGCCTGACGCCGCGCCGCGCTTAAAAACGCGCGGAGGTCCCGGGTTTCCAGAAGGTCCCTCCAGAGGGCCGGTCGATAGAATCGATCGCAATGCCCCTGGTCTATCTCGTCGCACTTCCCTTCATTGCCAGCGTGCTGGCCGCGTTGATGCCGTCGAACGCGCGCAACCGGGAATCGACGTTGGCAGGGCTCGTCGCGCTGGGCTGCGCGGTGCAGGCCGCATGGTTTTTTCCGCAAATTGCACACGGCAACGTGCTGCGCCAGGAGATCGCGTGGCTGCCTGAGCTCGGGCTCAACCTCGTGTTTCGCATGGACGGCTTTGCCTGGCTGTTCTGCATGCTGGTGCTCGGCATCGGCGCGCTGGTGGTGCTCTATGCGCGCTACTACATGTCTGCGTCCGACCCGGTGCCGCGCTTCTTCTCGTTCTTTCTCGCGTTCATGGGCGCGATGATGGGCGTGGTGCTCTCCGGCAACCTGATCCAGCTGGTCCTGTTCTGGGAGCTCACCAGCCTGTTCTCGTTTCTGCTGATCGGCTATTGGCATCACCGGCGCGATGCACGGCGCGGCGCGCGCATGGCGCTCACCGTCACCGGTGCAGGCGGCCTCTGCCTGCTGGCCGGCGTGCTGGTGCTGGGCCGCATTGCAGGCAGCTACGAGCTCGACGTGGTGCTTGCGTCAGGCAACGAGATTCGCGCACACGCGCTCTACCCTGCCGCGCTGGTGCTGATACTTCTCGGCGCCTTTACCAAGAGCGCGCAGTTCCCGTTTCACTTCTGGTTGCCGCGCGCCATGGCGGCGCCCACGCCGGTTTCGGCCTACCTGCATTCGGCCACCATGGTGAAGCTCGGCGTGTTCCTGATGGCGCGGCTGTGGCCGGTGCTCTCTGGCACCGAGCTGTGGTTCTGGCTGGTGGGCGGCGCGGGCGCAATCACGCTGCTGCTCGGCGGCTTCGTCGCCATGTTCCAGCGCGACCTGAAGGCATTGCTGGCGTACTCGACCATCTCGCACCTCGGGCTCATCACGCTGCTGCTCGGCCTCAACAGCCCGCTGGCGGCCGTGGCGGCTGTGTTCCACGTCATGAACCACGCGACCTTCAAGGCCTCGCTCTTCATGGCGGCCGGCATCATCGACCACGAGAGCGGCACGCGAGACATCCGCAAGCTCAGCGGCCTGATGCGGCTGATGCCCATCACGGGCACGCTGGCAGTCATCGCAAGCGCCTCGATGGCCGGCGTGCCGCTGCTCAACGGCTTTCTCTCGAAGGAAATGTTCTTCGCAGAGACGGTGTTCATCCAGGCCACGCCCTGGATCAACGTGAGCCTCCCGATCATTGCCACGGTGGCCGGCATTTTCAGCGTGGCCTATTCGGCGCGCTTCGTGTTCGACGTGTTCTTCGGGCCACCCTGCGGGCCCGACGTGCCGCGGCAGCCGCACGAGCCACCGCACTGGATGCGCGTGCCGGTCGAGCTGCTGGTGCTGGTGTGCCTGGTGGTCGGCGTCGCGCCGGCCTGGTCCATCGGCCCGCTGCTGGCCGCTGCCGCAACCCCGGTGGTCGGCGGCGTGCTGCCCCAATACAGCCTGGCCGTGTGGCACGGCTTCAACCTGCCGCTGGCCATGAGCTTCGTGGCGCTGGCCGGCGGCATGGCCCTTTACCTTTCGCAGCGCCGCCGCCGCGCACGCGGCGACCTGGCGCACACGCCGCTGCTGCACCGCTTCGACGGGCAGGTGATCTTCGAACACCTGCTCGCGCAGCTCAGCGAAGCCGGCCGGCGCAGCCGACGCGTGTTGGGCACCCGCCGCCTGCAAACGCAGTTGCTGCTGCTGATTGCAGTGGCCGCCGCGGGCGCCGCGGTTTCGCTCTGGACCGCGCCCGTGGCGCGCGGCAGCCGCGAGCTGCTGCCTTTTTCGACGATGTTCGCGATGACCTGGATCATCGGCGGCGTCTGTGCGCTGGCCGCGGCATGGCAGGCCAAGTTCCACAGGCTCGCCGCGCTGATGTTGGCATCGGGCGCGGGCCTCGTGTGCTCGGTCACCTACATCTGGTTCTCGGCGCCCGACCTGGCGCTGACGCAACTCGTGGTCGAAGCCGTCACCACCGTGCTGATCCTGCTGGGGCTTCGCTGGCTGCCGATGCGCAGCAAGGACGCGATCCAGCCCGCGCGCGCCAGGCTGCGCCCCTGGGGCCGGCGCGGGCGCGACCTGCTGGTGGCGGCTGCCGTGGGCGGCGGCATGTCGGCATTGGCCTGGGTGATGATGACGCGGCCGTTTCCGCAGAGCATCTCGCCATTCTTCCTGGAGCACGCACTCTCCGAAGGCGGCGGCACCAACGTGGTCAACGTGATGCTGGTCGACTTCCGCGCTTTCGACACCTTCGGCGAAATCACGGTGCTCGGCGTGGTGGCGCTCACCGTGTATGCACTGCTGCGCCGCTTTCGTCCGGCGCGCGAATCGATGGCCCTGCCGGTGCAGCAGCGCGCACAGGCCGACGACGGCAGCAGCGACCTGCTGAACCCACGCCTCGCCAAGGACACTGCCGTCGGCTACCTCATGGTGCCAGCCGTGCTCGTGCGGCTGCTGCTGCCGCTCGCGGTGCTGGTCGCGGTCTATTTCTTCATGCGCGGCCACAACTCACCCGGTGGCGGCTTCGTCGCGGGGCTGGTGATGTCGGTGGCGCTGCTGCTGCAGTTCATCGTCTCGGGCACCGAATGGGTGGAAGAACACCTGCGCATCTATCCGCGCCGCTGGATCGCCGTCGGCCTGCTGCTGGCGCTGGTGACGGGCAGCGGCGCGGTGATGTTCGGCTATCCGTTCATGACCACGCACACGGCCCACGTGCATCTTCCGGTGCTGGGCGAGCTGCATGTGCCGAGTGCGCTCTTCTTCGACATTGGCGTGTTCGCGCTGGTGCTCGGCGCCACCATGCTCATCCTTACCGCGCTGGCCCACCAGTCGATACGCAGCCACCGCTGGGCCGACGAGCAGGCCGAAAAAGAAGCACAGGCCCAGTCCGAAGCCGTGGAGGGGGTGCACTGATGGAAATCGTGCTCGCACTCGCCATCGGCGTGCTCACCGGCTCGGGCGTGTACCTGCTGCTGCGCCCCCGCACATTCCAGGTGATCATGGGCCTCACGCTCATCTCGTACGCGGTCAACCTCTTCATCTTCAGCATGGGGCGGCTCAAGCTCGACAGCGAGCCCGTGCTGGTCAAGGGCATCGCGTCGACGCTGGCCAACACAGCCGACCCGATGCCGCAGGCGCTGGTGCTGACGGCCATCGTGATCGGCTTTGCGATGACAGCGCTGTTCCTCGTGGTGCTGCTGGCCTCGCGAGGGCTCGCAGGTACTGACCACGTGGACGGTGAAGAGCGGCAGGAGGCGGCCGAATGATGGAACCGGTTCAACTGCTCGACCGCCTGCTCGACTTCAGCATGCCGCACCTGGTGGCCGTGCCGATCCTCGTGCCCTTGCTCACCGCGGCATTGATGCTGCTGCTTGGCGAAAACCGTCGCCGCGCCAAGTCGGCCTTGAGCGTGGTCTCGGGGCTGGTCGGCCTGCTCGCGGCACTGGCGCTGCTGCGCTGGGTGAACGCACCCGATACGGGCGACGGCCCTGGCTCCATCGGCGTCTACCTGCCGGGCAACTGGCAGGCGCCCTTCGGCATTGTGCTGGTGGCGGACCGCCTGTCGACCATGATGGTGGCGCTCACGGGCGTGGTCGCCTTTGCGGCCTCGATCTATTCCACCTCGCGCTGGGACCGGGCGGGCGTGCATTTCCACCCGCTGCTGCAGCTGCAGCTCATGGGCCTGAACGGCGCCTTTCTCACCGGCGACCTGTTCAACCTGTTCGTCTTCTTCGAGGTGATGCTCGCTGCTTCCTACGGCCTGCTGCTGCACGGCTCCGGCCGGCTTCGTGTGCAGGCGGGCTTGCATTACATCGCCATCAACCTGGCCGCTTCGTCTTTGTTCCTCATCGGTGCGGCGCTGCTTTACGGCGTAACGGGCACGCTCAACATGGCCGACCTGAGCGTGCGCATCGCCGAGCTCGCGCCGGCCGATCGCGGCCTGGTGCATGCGGCCGCCGCCATACTCGCGACGGCATTTTTCGCCAAGGCGGGCGCATGGCCGCTCAACTTCTGGCTGGTGCCGGCCTATAGCGCGGCGGTGTCGCCGGTGGGTGCCGTCTTCGCGCTGCTGACCAAGCTCGGCATCTACACGCTGCTGCGCTTGTGGACCCTGCTCTTTGCACCGGATGCCGGCGCCTCGGCCGCGTTCGGCCAGTCGGCGCTCATCGCCATCGGCCTGGCCACGCTGTTCGCGGGTGCCATGGGCATCGTCGGCACGCAGCGGCTCTCCAATCTGGCAGGCTTCAGCGTGCTGGTGTCGGCCGGCACGCTGCTTGCCGCCATAGGCCTTGGCGAACCCGCCGTGTGGGCGGGGGCCCTCTACTACCTGCTGAGTTCCACGCTGGCAGTCAGCGCCTTCTTCCTGCTGATCGACATGATCGAACGCTGGCGCAACGCCGGCATGAGCGTTGCGCCGCATGAGGCCGCAGGCAATGCGCCCTTCCTTGCGGAAGACCTGCGCGTGCTCGACGACGTGAACCTCGACGACGAGGCACAGGCGCTCTATGGCCGTGCCATTCCCGCCGGCGTTGCGTTTCTCGGCCTGAGCTTCATCGGCTGCACCTTGCTGCTTGCGGGCCTGCCGCCGTTCTCCGGCTTTGTCGGCAAGTTTGCGATGCTGTCCGGCGCCTTCGTGACCAGCGGCACCTCGACGCCCGCATGGATCTTCCTGGCGCTGCTGATCGCCTCGGGCTTCCTGGCGCTGATTGCGCTGAGCCGCACCGGCATCCGCCATTTCTGGACGCAGCCGCATCCCACCATGCCCGCGCTGCCCGCTCTCGAAGTGCTGCCCGTGGCCGGCCTGCTCGCGGCCTGCGTGGCATTGACGGTGTGGGCCGGCCCCGTGATGCGCCATGCCCTCATCACCGCAGAGGGGCTGCGCACGCCCACCGCATACCGCAGTGCCGTACTCAATGCACGGCAAGTGCCCAACCCGGTGGCGCCCAAGAAGGTGGCGGCACCATGATGAAGCGCTGGATTCCTTCGCCGCCGCTGTCGATTGCGCTGTTCGTCGTATGGCTCTTGCTCAACCAGTCGCTGGATGCCACCACGCTGGTATCGGCTGCGGTGCTGGCCGTTGCAGTGCCGCTGCTGACCAAGAGCCTTCGCCCCGCTGCCGTACGAATGCGCAAGCCCTGGGTAGCCTTGGGGCTCACCGGGCGGGCCTTGGCCGACATGCTGCAATCCGCGCTCTTCGTGGCGCGCCGGCTGCTCACGCGCCGCACCTCGCGCATCGAATCGAAGTTCGTGAACGTGCCGCTCGAGCTGCGCGACCCGAACGGGCTTGCGGTGCTCGCCATGATCATGTGCCTCACGCCCGGCACCGCCTGGGGCGAAATCTCGTTCGACAGCAGCGTGCTGCTGATCCACGTGTTCGATGTCGAGGACGAAGCCGCCTTCGTCGCCATGATCAAGCAGCGCTACGAACACCCCTTGATGGAGATCTTCGAATCATGACGCCTGTACTCTTCTGGGCCTTGAGGCTGGCACTCCTGCTGCTGGCCGTGGCCATGCTCTGCGCCGTGGCCCGGCTCCTGGTCGGGCCCACCGCGCAAGACCGCGTGATGGCGCTGGACTGCCTCTACATCAACGGCATGCTGATGATGCTCGTGCTCGGCATCGTCTACGCGAGCAATGTGTACTTCGAAGCCGCCATGCTCACGGCGCTGTTCGGCTTTGTCGGGTCGACGGCCATGGCCAAGTTTCTCTTGCGCGGGGAGGTGATTGAATGAGCGACTTCATCATTGGGCCGCTGCCGCTGTGGGCCGAAATCGTCACTGCCGTTTTTGCGGTGCTCGGCGCAGCCTTCGCCGCCATCGGTTCCTTCGGCCTCGTGCGCCTGCCCACCTTCTTCCGCCGCATTCATGCGCCGACGCTCGGCGCCACGGCAGGTGTGTGGTGCATGACCATCGCCACGATCGTGTATTTCTCGGTGCAGGGTTACAACCTGTTCCTGCACGCCGTGCTGATCGTTCTGTTCATTGCGCTCACGGCGCCCATCACCACCATCTTCCTGATGCGCGCGGCGCTCTTTCGCGAGCGGCAAAAGGGCGGCGACGTGCCGCCGGCGGCAAAATCAGCCGCTTTGAACTGAACTGGACAGAGGAAGAAAGCGCCCCGCGCCTCAGCTCATCGCAAGCTGCTGCAGGCCCTTGGCACGCGCCACTTCCATTTCGCGCGGCAGCGTCACGCCGTTCTTCACCGCGAGTATTTCCGCCATCACGCTCACGGCGATTTCCGGCGGCGTCTTGCTGCCGATGTAGATGCCGATGGGGCCGCGCAGTCGCGCGAGCGATTCGGCCGTCTGGTCGAAGTGCTCGATCATGCGGTCGCGCCGCGCATCGGCATTGCGGCGCGAGCCGATGGCGCCTACGTAGAAGGCCTCGCTCTGCAGGGCTTCGAGCAATGCCAGGTCGTCGAGCTTCGGGTCGTGCGTAAGCGCAACCACGCAACTGCGCCGGTCTGGCCTGAAGGCCAGCACGGCATCGTCGGGCATCTCGGTGGTAATTTCTACGCCCGGCAACGACCATGCGGTGCGGTACTCCGCGCGCGGGTCGCACAGCGTCACGGCAAAGCCGCTGAACTTGGCCATCGTTGCCAGGTATTCGGCCAACTGGCCCGCGCCGATGAGCAGCATGCGGTACTCGGGTCCGAAGGTGTTGGTGAGCTCGGCGTCGTTTACCTTGAGTTCGTCCGGCGCCTTGGCTTCATTCAGCCGCACCGCACCGGTTGCGAGCGTGACCGTGCGCTGCATGAGCTTGCCTTGCTCGAGCTCGGCCACCAGCTTGGCAAGCAAGGTGGCGTCGGGGTCGTATTCGAGCAGCAGCTCCAGCGTACCGCCGCAGGGCAAGCCGAAGCGATGCGCCTCGTCCGCCGTGATGCCGTACTTCACGAGCTTGGGCGGTGCACCCAGGGGCACTAGTTCGCCGTGGCCGTTATTCGCATGGGCATGGCTGTAGCGGGCGATCAGGTCGTCCTCGATACAGCCGCCCGAAACCGAACCCACCACCGCGCCGTCATCCGCCAGGGCCATGATCGAGCCGACCGGCCGCGGCGACGAGCCCCAGGTGCGCACCACCGTGGTCAGCAATGCACGCTTGCCGGCCTGGCGCCAGTCGCGCAGCGTGCGCAGCACCATGACGTCTAGATTTTCCATAGCCTCGCCAGCCCTCAGCTTTCGTTGCCCGGCGCGGCGGACGCGTCCTTGTCGTCCTTCTTGCCGAGGCCCATCTTCTTCATGAAACCGGACATGACGCCGGTCTTTTCCGCGGGCGCTTCGGCCCCTTCAACGGCCGCGGCTGGAGGCGGTCCGTAGCGGCTCTGCATCTCGGCTTCGAAGCGCTTGAAAAAGTCGTCCGCGGTCGACTTGGCGGCGCCGTCGATCAGGCGCTGCCCGAGTTGGGCGATCTTGCCGCCGACCTGCGCCTGCACGGTGTAGTCGAGTTCGCAACCGGCAGGCGCCGGCTCGGCGGCAGCGCCATCCAGCGGCCTGAGCGTCACGCTGGACGATCCCTTGGCAAAGCCCGCAACGCCGCCCTGCCCTTCGAAGGTGAGCTTGTAGCCGTCGGGCGCGACAATGTCCGACAGCATCACCTTGCCGTTGAACTTGGCGGACACAGGGCCGATCTTGACGGCCAGCGCCACGCTGTACTGGTTGTCGCCCGTCAGCTCGAACTTGTCGCAGCCGGGAATGCACTTCTTGAGCGTCTCGGGGTCGTTCAGCGCTTCCCACGCCTGCTGCTGCGTGATGCCGAGGCGGCGGTTGCCGAGCATTTCCATGGTGGATTCCTTTTTTGTTTGCCGTAGGGCTTTAGCGGCCGGACCGCATCAAGGCCGCGAGGCTGGCGGCCAACTGTTCAAGAGCACTGAGATTGTGGACTGCCAGCATCGCGTCTGCATGCCGGTGCAGCACGCCGGCCCCACGCGCCAAAGGGGCGTAGCCTTCGAAGCGCAGCAGCGGATTGAGCCACAGCAGCCGGCGCGAATGGCGCTTGAGCCAGAGCAGCTCGCTTTCCAGCAGTGCCGGCTCGCCGGTATCGAGCCCGTCGCTGATCACAAGCACCAGCGTACGGCGCCCGGTGAGCCGGCGCGCATGCGCACGGCGCAGTTCGGCCAGCGAACCGCCCAGCCGCGTGCCGCCCGCGAAATCGTCGATGGCAAGGCTCGCAGTGCCCAGCATGGCGTCGGTGTCGGCCAGCCGGAAGGCCGGTGTCAGGTCCGTCAGCCCGGTACCGAATGCGAACACATCCCGCCGTCCGGCACGGCGGGTGGCTGCATGCAGAAACGCGAGCAGCAGGCGCGCATAGCGCTCCATCGAGCCCGACACATCGACCAGCACCAACAGCGGCAACGGCTGCTCGCGGCGGCTGAGCTTGGGCAGGCGCAGTATTTCGCCGCCCGTGCGCGCCGCCTCGTGCAACACACCGGGCCAGTGCATGCGCGCATGCTGCGAGCCCGCATCGTTGGCAGCACGCAACCGGCGCGACGGCAGCGAAGGGATAGGCAAGGAAATATCGCGCGCAAGGCGTTCGACCAGCCGGTATTCCGAAGCGCCGAGCGCGTTGAAGTCCGCGTGCTGCAGGCGCTGGCGGTCGCTCGATGTCATGGCCGCATCGAACTCGACCTCCTTGTCGGGCTTGGCAGCCACCGCGGGCTTGGCCGGGTCGCGCGGCGCCGTCAGCGCCTCGCGAACGCGTGGGCGGCGCTTGGAAGGCTCGGCCCTGCCCTCGGCGCTCGGCAGCATCTGCGCGAGCAGCTTGTTGGCCAGTTCGGGGTCGCGAAACCACGCATCGAACAGTTCGCGAAACACCATGCGGTCTTGCTCGCGGCTCACCATCACGGCTTCCATCGCGGCGCTCAGGTCGAGCCGGCTTTCGACGCCCACCAGCGTGGCGGCTTCGGCAGCGAGGGAGATTCGCATCGCATCGGTGCGTACACCGGCACGGCGCAGCGCGCGGCCAAACGCCGTGATGTTGCCGGCCAGCTTGCCGCTGCGTACATCGCCGAGTTGCTGGATACCGGTCATTGCGGGCGGCCTTGGCGAGCGGCGCTCAGGGCGCGGCCGGCTCCTCTGGCTTCAGCAGATCGGACGCCAACTCGTGCGTAAGTGCGGCCACGTCGTCGCGTTGCTTGAAGAGAATGCCCGCGGTGTCGACCACCACCTCTGGGTCGAGCTCGACCGTATCGAGCGCAATCAGCGCCCTGGCCCATTCGACACTTTCGGCGATACCGGGCGCACGCTGGAACGCGTTGACGAAGGGCGCATCGCGCAACCGCGCGACAAAGGCGGCCACCTGCGCCGAGAGCTTCTCGCCGGCCTCCGGCACCTGGGCCCGCACAATGGCCAGTTCGCGTTCGCGCTCAGGGTAGTCGAGCCAGTGATAAAGGCAGCGCCGCTTGACCGCATCGTTGAGCTCGCGCGTGCGGTTGCTCGTAAGAATGGTGACCGGCGGCACCACCGCGCGCACCGTGCCCAGTTCGGGAATGCTGACCTGGTACTCGCCAAGATATTCGAGCAGGAAGGCCTCGAAGGGTTCGTCGGCGCGGTCCACCTCGTCGATCAGCAGCACGGCGCCGGGCGCCGGCGTTTGCAGCGCCTGCAGCAGCGGGCGGCGAATCAGGTAGTGCGGCTGGTAGACCTCGGCCTCGACGTCGCGCGCGGCGCCGGTGGCTTCGGCCGCGCGCATGTGCAGCAGTTGCGCGGCGTAGTTCCATTCATAAAGCGCTTCGCGCTGCTCCAACCCGTCGTAGCACTGCAGCCGCAGCAGCTCGCGGCCGAGCGCGGTCGACAGCGCCTTGGCGAGCTCGGTCTTGCCGACGCCGGGCTCACCCTCGAGCAGCAGCGGGCGCTGCAGCTTGAGCGCAAGAAACACGGCTGTCGCCAGACGGCGGTCGGCAAAGTAGCCGGCCTGCATCAAGCCGTCCGCAAGGGAATCGATGGTCGGGAAGATCATGGCAAAGCGTAGCGGAAGACGCGAGATGTCGCCGCGCCTTCCGTTTCTCTCTCGCGCGGCTGCTTCAGCCCAGCGCCTTGGCCACGGCGCGCTGCGTGAGCACGCTGATCAGGTTGGCGCGATACGCGGCAGAAGCATGCAGGTCGCCGTTGAGGTCGCTGGCATCGATCTTCACGGCTGCCGCGGCGGCGGCCGTAAAGCTCTTGTTGAGCGCATCTTCGAGCCCCGCATGGCGGAACACGCCGTTGCCCGCACCGGTAATGGCAACCCGCACGCCGCTGTCGTACTGCGCCAGGAACACGCCGACCAGCGGAAAGTGCGACGCCTTCTGGCGCAGCTTTTCGTACACGGCGCGCTTGGGAACAGGGAACCGGATCGAGGTGATCAGCTCGTCTTCTTCCAGCGCCGTGGTGAAAAGCCCCAGAAAGAAGTCGTCCGCCGCGATCTCGCGCTTCGAGGTGACGACCGTTGCGCCGGAGCCGAGCACCGCACTGGGGTAGCAAGCCGCGGGGTCGTTGTTGGCCACCGATCCGCCGATGGTGCCCATCGCACGCACCTGCCGGTCGCCGATGCGCGAGGCCAGGTCGGCCAGTGCAGGGAACGCGGCTTTCACGTCGGGATTGTTGGCCACGTCCAGGTGGCGCGACATGGCGCCGATGGTGATTGCGTTGCCGTCTTTCTTGATGCCGGTGAGTTCCTTGACCCCGCCAAGGTCCACCAGCCGCTCGGGCGCCGAAAGCCTGAGCTTCATGGAGGCGAGCAGCGTCTGGCCGCCGGCCAGTGGTTTGCCGCCGGCGGTCACCAGCTTGGCCGCATCGGCCACGGTGGAGGGCCGTTCGAGTGTGAAGGCGTACATGGTGTGATTCCTTCTTTGATGTTCAGGGAGCCGGGCGGCCTTGGGTACTTGCGGAAAGGGCGGGCTCCTGCGGCTGCGTGTCTGCCGCCGCGCTTCCGCTGCCCTTTTGCATTGCCTCCCAGACACGGCTGGCCGAGGCAGGCATGTCGAAGTCTTTTACGCCGAGCGGCGCCAGCGCGTCGAGCACAGCGTTGATCACTGCCGGCGGCGAGCCGATGGCGCCCGCCTCGCCGCAGCCCTTGGTGCCGAGCGGGTTGTGCGTGCAGGGCGTGCACACGGTGTCCAGCTTGAACTGCGGAAAATCGCCGGCCCTGGGCATGGCGTAGTCCATGAAGCTGCCGGTGAGCAGCTGGCCGGTCTCGTTGTCGTACACGCAGTTTTCGAGCAGCGCCTGCCCAATGCCCTGCACCAGCCCGCCGTGCACCTGCCCTTCGACGATCATCGGGTTGATGATGGTGCCGAAGTCGTCCACCGCGGTGAAGCGGTCGACGCGGACCTCGCCGGTCTGCTTGTCGACCTCGACCTCGCAGATGTAGGTGCCGCCCGGGAACGTGAAGTTGGTCGGGTCATAGAAGGCGGTTTCGTTCAGCCCGGGCTCGAGCTTGTCGAGTGGGTAGTTGTGCGGCACGTAGGCCGTGAGCGCCACCTGGCCGAACGGAATCTTCTTGTCGGTGCCCTTGACCGTGAACTCGCCGTTCGCAAACTCGATGTCGGCGTCGCTCGCCTCCATCAGGTGGGCGGCAATCTTCTTGGCCTTGGTCTCGATCTTGTCGAGCGCCTTCATGATGGCGGCGCCGCCGACCGAGATCGACCGCGAACCATAGGTGCCCATGCCGAAAGGTACGCGGCCCGTGTCGCCGTGCACCACGTCGACGTTGTCGACCGGAATGCCCAGCCGCGCCGCAACCACCTGTGCAAACGTAGTCTCGTGGCCTTGGCCGTGGCTGTGCGAGCCGGTGAACACCGTCACGCTGCCGGTCGGGTGCACGCGGATTTCGCCGCATTCGAACAAGCCGGCCCGCGCGCCGAGCGCACCCGCAATGTTCGAGGGTGCGATGCCACAGGCCTCGATGTAGCTCGAGTAGCCGATGCCGCGCAGCTTGCCCTGCGCCTCGCTGGCCGATTTGCGCTGCGCATAGCCTTCGACTTCGGCCAGCACCTTGGCCTTGTCCATGCACGCGTGGAAGTCGCCCGTGTCGTACTGCAGCGCCACCGGAGTCTGGTACGGAAAGGTGGTGATGAAGTTGCGCTTGCGGATTTCGTCCTGGCCCAGGTTCATTTCCCAGGCGCAGCGCGACACCAGCCGCTCCAGCAGGTAGGTGGCTTCGGGCCGCCCCGCGCCGCGGTAGGCATCGACCGGCGCGGTGTTGGTGAACCACGCATCGACCTCGACATAGATCTGCGGCGTGGTGTACTGGCCCGCAAGCAGCGTGGCGTAGAGGATGGTGGGCACCGCAGTCGAGAAAGTCGACAGGTAGGCGCCCAGGTTGGCGTCGGTGTGCACGCGCATGGCCAGGAACTTGCCATCCTTGTCCATCGCCATTTCGGCGTGGCTCACATGGTCGCGGCCATGCGCATCGGACAGGAAGCACTCGGAGCGCTCGGCCGTCCACTTGATGTTGCGGTTGAGCTGCTTGGCGGCCCAGGTCAGGCACACGTCTTCGGCATACAGGAAAATCTTGGAGCCGAAGCCGCCGCCCACGTCAGGCGCGATCACGCGCACCTTGTGCTCGGGCAGGCCGAGCACAAAGGCAGTCATCAGCAGGCGCTCGACGTGCGGGTTCTGGTTGGATACATACAGCGTGTAGTCGTCGGTGCCGCGGCTGTAGCTGCCGATGGCCACGCGCGGCTCGATCGGGTTGGGCACCAGCCGGTTGTTGACCAGGTCGAGCTTGGTCACGTGCGCGGCATTGGCAAACACCGCATCCACCGCGGCCTTGTCGCCCAGCGCCCACTTGTAGCACTGGTTGTCGGGCGCTTCGTCGTGCAAGGTAACGCCGCTGGCCTTCTTGGCCGCATCGGCCACGCTCACCAGCGCGGGCAGCACGTCGTAGTCGACCACCACGGCCTCGGCCGCGTTCTTGGCCTGCTCGACCGTCTCGGCCACCACCATGGCCACGTGGTCGCCCACATAGCGCACCTTGTTGATCGCGAGGATCGGGTGCATCGGCTCCTTCATGGGAGTGCCGTCGGGGTTGTTGATGAGCCAGCCGCAGGGTAGCCCACCCATTTTTCCCTCGATGTCCTTGCCGCTGAAGATGCCGACCACGCCGGGCATCTTGAGCGCCTCGGCAATGTCGACCGACTTGATGGCGGCGTGGGCGTGCGGCGAGCGCACGAAGACCGCATGGCTCTGGTTGGCCAGCGTGATGTCGTCGGTGTAGTTGCCCGCGCCGGTCAGGAAGCGGTAGTCTTCCTTGCGCCGCAGCGCCTCGCCGATGTGGGGCAGGTTCGAGAAGTCGGAAGCACCCATGATGCTGCTCCGTTCAGGCCGTGGCCGTGGTTTTGACCGGGGTGCCCGAGGCCATGGCCTCGCCACCCATCTGCACGGCCTTGACGATGTTCTGGTAGCCCGTGCAGCGGCACAGGTTGCCGTCGAGCAGCTCGCGGATCTCCGATTCGCTCGACCTTGGGTGGTGCGTGCACAGGTCGATGGCGCTCATGACCATGCCGGGGGTGCAGAAGCCGCATTGCAGGCCGTGGCACTCCTTGAAGGCGGCCTGCATCGGGTGCATGGTGCCGTCCGGCTGGGCCACGCCCTCGATGGTGGTGATCTCTGCGCCGGCCACCTGCCCCACCAGGATGTTGCACGACTTCACCGCACGCCCGTTCAGGTGAATTGTGCATGCGCCGCATTGGGCGGTGTCGCAGCCCACATGGGTGCCGGTGAGATGAAGATGCTCGCGGATTGCGTGCACCAGAAAAGTGTTGGGGGGAGCGTCGACCGTGGCTGGTCGGCCGTTGACCGTGAAAGCTACCTGCATTTGGCTGTCTCCGTTGAAGGTGATGGCTGGTTCAGCGAATGGCATCTTGGACGCCGGTCCCCTGCACTATCCTAGGCAAAACCCTCACCGCTTGCGCAGTGGGCGCGAAATTCTCAAAATGAAACAACTTGCGGCCAGGCAAGCTTCATAAAAAGACGCCCACCATCCCGAGCAAAACCGACCCGATGTCCGCTTCCCCCGTTCCGTCCGTTCCCGAGCGCTCCCTCGCCATTGCGCAAGCCCGCCGGGAGCTGATTCACGGGGAGGCCGGCCGACCGAGGGGCACCCCACGCATCGAACCGTGGATCGTGCGCTCCTGGCAGCGCTGCATCGACGCAGGGCGGCAGCCGCAGCAGCGCGTGGACTTCGAACCCGTGGCCCGATCGGCCATCCGCGAGGTTGCCGAGCGCAACAGGGCCCTGGTGGCGGCGGCCCGCCCGGTGATCGAACGGGTGTCCCGCGCCATTGCCGACACACGCTATTTCGCGGTGCTGACCGATGCGGACGGGATCGTGGTCGACGTGGGCCCGCTGCCCGACGGCACCGACACATCCACCCGCTATGCCCGCCACATCGCGCGCGTGGGGGTCGACCTTTCGGAGAGCGCGGTGGGCACCAGCGCCATCAGCACCGCGCTCACCGAGCAGGAATCGGTGTGGCTGCACCGCGGCGAACATTTCTTCGAGGACACCAGCATCTACAGCTGCGCCGGGGCGCCGCTCTTCGGCCCGCAGGGCAATTGCATCGGCATGCTCGACCTGACCGGCGTGCAGGTGGTGGAGCGGCCCGAACTGCGGCACCTGGCCGTGCTTTCCGCGCGCAGCATCGAGAACGCGCTGGTGCTGAACGAACCCTGCGAACTGCGCCTGCATCTTTCGTGGCCGGGCTGCGCAGGCAGCGAGGCCACAGAAGGCTTGCTGTGCATCGACGAAAGCGGCAACGTCACCGGCGCCAATGCCGCGGCGCGGCAGATGCTGCATCAGCCCCTGGCGCGCAGCCAGCATGCGCTGCATTGCAACGACCTGTTCGCCCTGCCCCTGAACATGTTGTTCGACGCTGCCCGGCGCGGCGATGCCGTGCTCGAAGTGCCGCTCTGGTCGGGCCTGCGCGTTCAGGTCGAAGCCCGGCGCGGCGGAAAACGCTCGGCGGGTGCGGCGCCGGAATCCCGGCCCCGGCTGCGCGACGTGGAAACCGCGCTGATCCGCAAGGCCGTGGCCGATGCGCGCGGCAACGTGGCCGAAGCAGCGCGCACCCTCGGCATCAGCCGCGCCACGGTGTACCGCAAGCTGTGGCGCGGGCGGCCCGCCGGGTCTGCCGACTGAACCGCGGCGTTCAGGCGCCGACCGGCACCTTGTCGAGAAAGCCGGTCACCGAGCGGAGCTTGCCGGCGTCGAGCTGGGCGAAGTCGGTGCCCTGGATCAGGTCTTCAGCCCCGCTGGGGCCCAGCGTCCAGGAAAAGCGCAGGTTGTCGCCGTGCGCCTCGGCATTGCCGAACAGGCTGAAGCGAAAGCCCGGATAGCGCTGGTGCACGGCGCCGACCAGCGCGCTGATCTGCTCGCGGCCGCTGGCCTGCGCCATCGGGTCGACATAGCTCGCATCGGCGGTCCAGGCGGCTTCGATCAGCTCGGCCCGGCGCGCGGCATCGGTCTCGTTCCAGACGGCGATGTAGTGCTGGGCAATGGCGGTGGCGTTGTGTGCGGCGGTGTTCATGATGACGATTCCTTTCGAAGATCTCGACCCGCAACATCGCGGGGTGAAGGAATGGTCGCGCCGGGCGCTTCCGGCGTCGATGACCTGGGAGGTCATGGTGCGCACCGCAGCGGCTGCCACCGCCGCAGGTTTCCTCAGTTGGCCAGCGCGTTCGGAAAGAACAGCTGCTCGCCGCCGATCTTGTAGGCCGCAATGCTCTGCTGCCCCGCCGGCGAGATCACCCAATCGACGAACTTCTGCGCGCCCTTGCTGTTGAGCGAGGGGAATTTGGCCGGGCTCACGACCATCACGCCGTACTGGTTGAAGAGCCGCTTGTCGCCCTCGACCAGCACCGCAAGATCGGCGCGGTTCTTGAAGCTGAGCCAGGTGCCGCGGTCGGCCAGCACGTAACCGCCCGACGACGCCGCGATGTTGAGCGCCGGCCCCATGCCGCAGCCGCATTCCTTGTAGCCCGAGCCCTTGCGGTCGTTGGGCACCGGCTGACCCGCTTCGGCCACGCCGGCCTGCGCCCAGAGGCGGCGCTCGGCCGCGTCGGTGCCGCTCTTGTCGCCGCGCGAGACAAAGGGCGCGTTGGCCGCGGCAATCTTCTTCAGCGCGGCGGCCATGTCCTTGCCGCTGGCGCCGGCCGGGTCGGCCTTCGGGCCCACGAGCACGAAGTCGTTGTACATCACGGGGTAGCGCTTGGCGCTGAAGCCCTCGGCCACGAACTTCTCCTCGGCCGCGGTGTCGTGCACGAACAGCACATCGGCATCGCCGCGCTTGGCCATGTCGATGGCCTGGCCGGTACCCACCGCCACCACCTTGACGTCGATGTCGCTGGCCTTCTTGAAGGCCGGCAGCAGATGGGCGAACAGGCCCGATTGCTCGGTGGACGTGGTCGAGGCCATGGTGATGGTTTCGGCTTGCACGGCACCCGCGGCAACGAAGAAAACAGCCATCGCCAGCGAGGCCCGGATGCCCGCATTGCCGCGGCGCTTGAAAAACGGATTCATGCCAACTCTCCTTTGACGAACAAGCGGGCCTCTTCAGGCAGGGGCCCATGGAAAAAATCATGCACAGGCAAATCGGCCAGCACGCGGCCGTGCTCCAGGTAGACCACACGGCTGGCCAGGCGCTTCACCTGACCGAGGTTGTGGCTTGCGAACACCAGCGTGCGGCCGACTGCGGCTTCGGCAATGAGCGTTTCGACCTCGCGCTTGGCAGTGGGGTCGAGGCTGGCGGTGGGCTCGTCGAGCAGCAGCACCGCCGGATGCAGCGCCCAGGCGCGCGCCAGCGCCACCCGCTGCTGCTGGCCGCCCGACAAGGCGCGGGCATTCCGGTCGGCCAGGTCTTCGAGCCCCACGCGCGCCAGCGCCGGAACGGCGGCGCGGCGCGCATCGCGCCAGCGCGTGCCGCGCAGCCACAACGCCATCGCCACGTTGACAACCACCGAAGCGCGCAGCATGTGTGGACGCTGGAACAACATGGCCTGGTGGCGCCGCGGCGCGGCACTGGTAAAGCTGCCCGCCGCATGCGGCACCAGGCCGTGCAGCAGCCGCAGCAGCGTGGTCTTGCCGCTGCCGTTGGCGCCGATGAGCGCCACGCGCTCGCCGGCCGCAATGGTGAGCGTGGCGCCCTGCAGCGCCGCCACCCGCCCCAGGCGAACATCGACGCCGTACAGCGCGAATACGGTGTTGTCGGCACTCGCCATCTGCGCCTGTTCGTTCACGGGCGCACCTCCGGCCGCCGCCACGCCGCAAGGCCGCTGCCTTCGCCCCCGCCGCCGTCGACCCGCTCACGCCAGCCGCGAACGGCGGCAATGGCCAGGTTGAGTACCAGCACCACGCCCAGCAGCACGATGCCCAGCGCCAGCGCCAACGGCAGGTCGCCCTTGCTGGTTTCGAGCGCGATGGCGGTGGTCATCACGCGCGTGAAGCCGTCGATGTTGCCGCCCACCACCATCACCGCGCCCACTTCCGAAACAGCACGCCCGAAGGCGGCAATGAGCACGGTGAGCAGCGCATAGCGCTCGTCCCACACCAGCAGCAGCGCGCGCACCAGCGGCCCCGCGCCCAGCGAGCGCAGCTGCTCGCCGTGCGCGCGCTCGGCGTCTTCGATGGTCTGTCGCGTGAGTGCCGTAACCACCGGCAGCACCAGCACGGTCTGCGCGAGCACCATGGCCTTGAAAGAAAAAAGCCACCCCAGAAAACCCAGTGGACCGGAACGCGACAGCAGCAGGTAGATGACCAGCCCGACCACCACCGAGGGCAGCGCCAGCAGCGTGTTCAGCAGCGTGAGCAGCGCGGCGCGGCCGCGAAAGCGCGCCACGCCGAGCCATGCCCCGAGCAACAGGCCGAATCCGCAAGCCAATGCGCACGCGCTGGCACTGACCGCGAGCGACCGCCCCACAATGGCCAGCAGCACCGGATCGCCCGAGACAAGCAGCTGCCAGGCCGCGACGGCGCTCTGTGCAAAAGTGTTCACGCGGTGGGCTTCATGGGTGGAAGCGCCGCAGTATCGGGGTGTACCTCCAATTACCTATGCAATTTTTTGCATAGGTAGGCGGGTACCCGATTTGCTCAGATCGCGTCGAGCGGAAACACCGGCCGGCGCACTTTGGAAAACGGGAACAGGCTGTAGTCCGAACTGGTCACGCCCGGGCTGTCGCACTCGACCAGGGCGGCCGAAATCGGCTCGAACACCGGCCGGCAATACATGCGCGACTTGAGCAGCAAGAACCGCTCTTTGCGCGGATCGAGCCCCGCGCATTCAAAAACGCCGATGTCCCAGGGCTCCTGCGTTCGCTCGGTCACCACGATGCGCGCCGGCCCGATGTCGAACAGCACGGTGCGGCCCATGCTGCTGCGCTGGCCGGTGTAGGTGGGGCCGGTGATCACGTATTCGCCGTTGCAGATGGTGCGCACCGTGCCGGTCAGCGTGACGGGCTTCTTCGACAGGCCGATGCCTTCCAGCGACACCTTGTTGCCGAGCGCGACCGTGAGCGTGGCGCCCTCGCCTGCCGCAATGAGTTCGGCCACAGCTTCCGGGTCGCACAGCGGACCCACGCCGATGCCGTCCAGCCCTTGGGCCAGCGCCTCCTGCAGAACATCCATCGTGTCGCAGCTGCCGCCCGACATGCAGTTGTCACCATGGTCGAGCAGCAGCACGGGCCGAGTCGCGCCCTCGGCGATAGCCTTCGCGCGCGCCACTGATTCGGCCAGCGGCTCGCTGCGGTAGATGAACGCCTCGCGCTCTTCCCACATCTGCGCCGCAATGCGGTCGGCCGTGGCCTGCGCTCGCTCGGGAGATTGCGCATCGACCGCCACCACGCTCATGCAGGGCGCCTCGATGTCCGACAACGAGAAGCCGGCAAAGATCGACACCGCGAGCGACTCCGACTTCTCGGCTTCGCGCGCCGCCTCGATGGCCCGCTGCATGGCGCCGGTGAACGATGCGCTGCGCAGCGTGTGCGCCATCAACGGCAGCGGGTGCCAGCGCATCGCGGGCTTGCTGTGCCCCGCGAGCAGATCGAAAAGCAGCCGACCGGCATGCTCGCCCGTCTCGTACATGTCGATGTGCGGGTAGGTCTTGAAGCCGACGATCACGTCCGCATTGCCGACCATCGCGGGCGTGACGTTGGCATGCAGGTCGAGCGCCACGCCAATGGGCACGCCGGGCGCCGCGGCGCGCAAACGCACCAGCAGGTCGCCCTCGCCGTCCGCGCTGTTCTGCGCCACCATGGCGCCATGCAGGTCGAGCAGGATCGCATCGCAGCCCGGCACCGCATCGACGATGCATTGCGTGAGCGTGGTGTAGGCCTTTGCATCGACCGGCCCGCTGGGGTTGGCCGAGGCCGACACCGGCGTGACCAGCGTCGCGCCCGCCTGCTCGGCCAGGTCGATGAAGGCCGACATGGCGGTGCGCATGCCCTTGTTGTCCCTGTAGGCCTGCTCGCCGAACGTGGGGCCGTCGGGCCCGAAGGCCGCCAGCGGCGTGGGCACCGGCGAGAAGGTGTTGGTCTCGTGGTTGAGCCTTGCGATCAGCACCTTCATTGCGATGCCGCTCCCGCGCTTTGCAACATGGCCTGCAGCAGCACATTGCAGCCGGCCTCCAGATGGTCGGGCTGCGCGTCCTCGATCTCGTTGTGGCTGATGCCGTCCAGGCACGGCACGAAGATCATCGCCGTGGGGCACACGCGCGCCAGGTACACCGCGTCGTGCCCCGCACCGCTGATCACGTTCATCCATGTCATGCCTTGCGCCTGTGCGGCTTCACGGATGGCAGATACCAGCGTGGGCGTGAAGGGCTGCGGAGGAAAGTAGACGACCTGCTCCACCATGGCATCGACCTTGCCCTTGGCGGCAATGCGCTGCACCGCCTCCTTCAGTTCGGCGTCCATGGCCGAAAGCACCACGTCGTCCGCCGCGCGCAGGTCGACGCTGAGCTTGACGCGCCCCGGAATCACGTTGCGCGAGTTCGGATAGTTGTCGATCCAGCCCACCGTGCCGCGCGCGTGCGGCGCATGGGCCAGCGCAATGCGGTTGACCTCGATCACCAGCTCGGAAGCAGCGAGCAGCGCGTCCTTGCGCAACTCCATGGGCGTGGGCCCGGCGTGGGCTTCCATGCCCTGCACCACCACGTCGTACCAGCGTTGGCCCAAAGCGCCTTCGACCACGCCGATGACGCGCTCGTTCGCCTCGAGCACCGGCCCCTGTTCAATGTGCGCTTCAAAATAAGCGCCCACCGGCGAAGCCGCGGCCGAAGCCGGCGCGCTGCCTGCGTAGCCGATGGAAGCCAGCGCCTCGGCCACGCTGATGCCCTCGGTGTCGCGCTGCGCCAGCGCATGCTCGAGCGTGAAGGCGTCCACGAAAACGCCCGAGCCCATCATCACCGGCACGAAGCGCGAGCCCTCCTCGTTGGTCCACACCGCAATTTCCAGCGGCGCCTCGGTCACCACCTTGGCGTCATTCAGGCTGCGGATCACCTCCAGCCCGGCCAGCACGCCATAGTTGCCGTCGAACTTGCCGCCCGTGGGCTGGGTGTCGATGTGGCTACCCGTGACCACCGGCGGCAGCGTGTTGTCGCGGCCCGCGCGGCGGGCGAAGATGTTGCCGATCTGGTCGATACGCACCTCGCAGCCGGCCTCGCGCGCCCAGCGGGTGAAGAGATCGCGCCCCTGCCGGTCGAGGTCGGTCAGCGCAATGCGGCAGACGCCGCCCTTCTCGGTCGCGCCGAGCTTCGCCAGGTCCATCAGCGAGTTCCAGAGGCGGTCGCCGTTGATGCGAAGTTGGTTTGTTGTGTTCATGGCTTTGCAAAAAGAAGAAGGGTTCGCAAGCCTCAAGCAAGGCCCACGCCCAAGTAGCGGTCTTTCACATCGTGGTCGGCCATGAAGGCGGCATTGCCGGCCTCGTGCACCACCACGCCCTGCTCCAGGATGTAGTGCCGGTCGGCCAGTTGCACGCAGACTTCCAGGTTCTGCTCCACCAGCAGGATGGCCACGCCGGCCGCCTTGATGAGCTTGAGCTGCGCGACAATTTCTTCCACGATGACCGGCGCAAGGCCTTCCACGGGCTCGTCGAGAATCAGCAGGCGCGGGTGGTTCATCAGCGCGCGGCCGATGGCCAGCATCTGCTGCTCGCCGCCCGAGAGCTGGCCACCTCCGTTGCGGCGCCGCTCCTTCAGGCGAGGAAAAATGCGGTAGATGTCGTTCAGCTGCCAGGGTGAATCGCGCCGCTGGCCGAGCAACAGGTTTTCTTCGACGGTCAGCAGCTTGAACACGCCGCGGTGCTCAGGCACCAGGCACACGCCGCGCTTGGCAATGCGGTGCGGCGGCATGCCCGCGATGTCCGCGCCCTGGAAGCGCACGCGGCCGCTGGTCGGCGTGACCGCGCCGGCAATGCTCTTGAGCGTCGTCGATTTGCCCGCGCCGTTGCGGCCGAGCAGCGTGACCAGTTCGGCTTCGCCCACCGTCATCGACACGCCCTGCAGCACATGGCTCTTGCCGTAGTGAGCGTGCAGCGCCTCGACTTCGAGGATGTTCTTCCCGCTCATGCCTTGCCTCCGGTGATCATGTTGCCCAGGTAGGCTGTGCGCACACGCGCGTCGGCCCGGATGTCGCCAGGCAAGCCTTCGGCCAGCACGCGGCCCAGCTGCATCACCGTCACGGTGTCGGAGATGTCCATCACGATGTTCATGTTGTGCTCGATCAGCACCACGGTGTGCGCGTCGCGCAGGCCGCGGATCAAGCGCTTCATGTCGTCCAGGTCGTCGATGCCCATGCCCGAGGTCGGCTCGTCCAGGAAGATGGCCTTGGGCTTTGCGGCCAGCGCCATGCCCACTTCGAGGCGGCGCTGCTGGCCGTGCGAGAGCTCACTGGCGGGCACGTCGGCCAGCCGCTCCAGGCCCACGCGCTCCAGCACCTCGGCCACCGTCTCGGCGCAGGCGCGTTCGCCCACCGGCGCGCGCCAGCAGTTCATGGCCTGCCGCGGCGCGATGCCCTGTGCCGCGACGCGCAGGTTCTCGCGCACCGGCAAGCTCGCGAACAGGCTGGTCACCTGAAAAGAGCGCGCCATGCCGCGCTGCACGCGCTTGTGGTCGGGCTCGCGGGTCACATCGTGGCCATCGAACAGGATGCGGCCGCCGGTGGTGGTGCCGGTGCCCGTGAGCATGTGGAACAGCGTGGTCTTGCCTGCGCCGTTCGGGCCGATGACCGAGTGCACCGTGTTTCGCCTGATCTTCAGGTCGACCCCGCCGAGCGCGGCGAACTTGCCGTAGTGCTTGGTGACGCCGATGGCTTCGATGAGTACCGGTTCTTCGCTCATGCCTTTTCTCCTTGCGCCGGAGTTGTTTGCAATGCGCTCTTGGCGGCCCGCTCCTTGCGGAGGACGCGGCGCCACACGCTTTCACCGAGGCCCCAAAGGCCGCGTTGCATGCCGATGCTCACGCCGATCAGCAGGAGGCCCAGCAAGAGCAACCATCGCGGCCACAGCGTGGAGAGCCAGTCGGCCAGCAGCACGTAGAAGGCGGAACCCAGCACCGAGGCAAAGAGGTTGCCGGTGCCGCCGATCACGGTAATGACCAGGATCATTTCGCTGGTGTGGTACTCGGCATTCGAGAGCGGCGCAATGCCGGTCATCATCGCGTGCAGCCCGCCCGCAAGGCCCGTGACGGCACCCGAGATCACGAAGGCCAGCAGCTTGAAGCGCTTGAGGTCGTAGCCCACCGCGGCAGCGCGGTCTTCGTTGTCGCGAATCGCGAGCAGCGTGCGGCCGAACACCGAATCGGTCACGCGCAGCAGCAGGCCGAAGGCGATGAGGAACACCACCGCCACGAAGGCGTAGTACTTCCAGGGCGTGTCCATGAAGGCCGGGCGCGGCACGTCGAGCAGGCCGTTGTCGCCACCCGTGAGGCCGGAAGCGGTGTACGCCACGAAGTAGAACATCTGCGCGAAGGCCAGCGTGAGCATCACGAAGTAGGTGCCGCGCTGGCGAATGGCCACCCAGCCGACCAGCGCTGCGCCGAGCGCACCCATGGCAATGGCCGCAAGCAGCGCGATGGGCATGGGCAGTTGCAGCCGCGTGAGCAGGATGGCGATGGTGTAGCTGCCCAGCCCAAAGAAGATGCCCTGGCCGAACGACAGCAGGCCCGTGTAGCCCAGCAGCAGGTTGCAGCCCAGCGCGGCAAGCGCGTAAATCAGCACCTCGCTCGCGAGCGAACCCGAGCGCAGCACCAGCGGAAGGCCGAGCGCAACGACGAGCGCCAGGAGGAAAGTGATTTTTCTTGGCATGGCGATGTTCATCCTCTGCGGCCGAGCAAGCCATGCGGGCGCAGGAGCAGCACCGCACCCATTGCAACGTAGATCATCAGGCTCGCCCCCGGCGGCCAGATGGTGCTCATCAGGCTTTGCACGATGCCGATGAGCAGGCCGCCGACCAGCGCCCCGCCAAAGCTGCCGAGCCCGCCGATCACCACCACCACGAAAGCGACGCTGAGCGCCTCCACGCCCATGAAAGGCTCCGCGCCGCGAATAGGCGCGGCCAGCACACCCGCCAGCGCCGCGGTGGCTGCGCCCAGCGCAAACACCAGGCTGAACACGCGGAACACGTTGATGCCGAGCAGCGACACCATCTCGGTCGATTCGCTCCCCGCGCGCACCGCGCTACCCAGGCGCGTGCCTTCGAGCACCCACCACAAGAGCACCGCGAGCACGGCGGTGAAGCCGATCACGAACAGCCGGTACTTGGGGTAGATGAAGCTGCCCCACATCACCACGCCCTGCAGCAAATCCGGCGTGGGCACGCTGTTGCCGAGCGGCCCCCAGAACACGATGACGACCTCTTGGACCGCCAGTGCGAGCCCCACGGTCACGAGGATGTGGAACTCGTGCGCCTTGGCGTACACGCGGCGCAGCAGCAGCTTCTCGGCCAGCCACCCCAGCGCGCCCACGAACAGCGGCACCAGCACCAGTGCGGCCCAGAAGTCGAGGCCCCACTGCATGGCCTGAAAGCACAGGTAGGCACCCAGCAGATAGAAAGCCCCGTGCGCAAAATTCACGAAGCGCAGCAGGCCGAACACGATGGACAAGCCAACGGCCAGCAGGAAATACAGCATGCCGATGCCGATTCCGTTGATGGTCTGGAGCAGGTAGACGGTCATGGGCGCGTCGGTGTCCTCTTCGTCCTCAGGCCAGCTTGCAGCCGGTCTTGTCGATGGGGAGGAACGACTTGCCCGAACTCACTACATCCACGTAGTCGGCCGCGTTCTTCATCTTCGACTTGGCCTTGCCCTTGAGCAGGTAGTAGTCCTTGATGACCTGGTGGTCGGCCTTGCGGATTTCTTCGGTGCCGGTGAGCCCTTCGTACTTCATGCCTTCCAGCGCGGCAATCACGGCCTTCTGGTCCACGGTGCCCGCCTTGACGATGCCGTCGATGAGGATCTTGGTGCAGATGTATGAACCCGCGAGGCTGTAGTTGGGCACGATCTTCAGCTTGTCGGCAGTGAGCTTCACCAGGTCTTTGTTGAGTGTTGTGTCTGCGGTGTGCCAGTACTGCGCGCCAAAGTACACGCCGTCGCACAGGTCGGCGCCGAGCTCGTCGAACTGCTCCAGGCCCGAGGCCCAGGCCATAAGGATGGTCATGTTCTTGTGCATGCCAAAGCTCACCGCCTGGCGCAGCGCCGCCGACGATTGCGCGCCGAAGTTCAGCAGCAGCAGCACGTCGGGCTTGGCCGCCATGGCGTTGGTGAGATAGCCGCTGAATTCCTTCTCGTTGAGCGAGTGGTAGCTGTTGCCCACGTGCTCGATGCCCTTCTCCTGGAAGATGTTCTTGGCCGCGCCCAGGAGGCCTTCGCCGAACACGTATTGCGGCGTGATGGTGTACCAGCGCTTGGCCTTGGGCATGGAAGCGATCAGCGGGCGCACTGTCTGCTCGATGGCGCCGAAGGTGGGCACCGACCAGCGGAAGGTGGCGGGGTTGCAGTCCTTGCCCGTGATTTCGTCGGCGCCCGCGGTGGTGATGAACACGCCGCCGGCCTTTTCGGCCTCCTTGCCCATGGCCAGTGCTTCAGACGACAGGATGCCGCCCGCGAAGAACTTGGCGCCTTGCTGCTGCGAGGCTTCCTGCACCTTGCGAACGGCGGTGGCCGGCTTGCCTTCGGTGTCGAGCACCGTGTAGGCCAGCGGGCGCTTCAACACGCTGCCGTATTGCTCGATAGCCAGCTTCATGCCGAGGTCCGCGAACTTGCCGTTGGCCGCAAAGGCGCCCGACATGGGCACCGGGCAGCCGAAGCGAATGGCCTCGGCCGATTGGGCAAAGGCGACGCGGCCGGCCAGGAGCGAGGCGGGAGCGGCCGACAGGGCGGCGAGCTGAAGAAGGTGTCTGCGTTGCATGAAGTTCTCCGGACGTGGTTGGGAGGAAAGAGAAAGGTGCGGCCTCAGGTCGGCTGCGAATTTAAGCGGATAAATATGATTAATATGCTGGTAAAAACCCGCTAGCAATGCCCGTGCCAAAATCCGGGCAAGGCCGGGCCCGATACCTGCTCCAGATGCCTTATCACTCCCAGAAATGACTCGCTACGCATGAAATCGACGCAGGACGCCATGGCCTTTGGGCAGCACCGCCCCAAGCGGCAAAAGCTCTCCGACGTCATCGTCGAGGACGTCAAGCGCTGGATCGTTGCCGAGCGCAAGCAGCCGGGCGATCGGCTGCCGAATGAGAAGGAGCTGATCGAGCTCTTCGGCTATTCGAAGAGCACGGTGCGCGAAGCCTTGAAGGCGCTGGAAGTGCGCGGGCTGATTTCCATCCGGACGGGGCCGGGCGGCGGGGCCTATTTGCAGCAGGTGTCGGTCGACCACGCGTCGGAGCCGCTACGCAACTTTCTGCACTTTCATCACTTGGACGGCCACCACATCTACCAGCTGCGCAAGGTGCTGGAGCCCGAGTTGGCGGTGAGCGTGATCGGCAAGCTGACGCCCGAACATTTCGAACGGCTGGAAGCGAATGTGCGGCTTTGCACACTGGAGCCCACCAACGAAGACGAGCTGCGCACGCAGCGCGAGGCCGAGCTCGCGTTTCACACAATGCTGGCGGAGGCCTGCCCCAATCCGGTGCTCTCATTCATGTGCCGCTTCTTGAACGACTTGCTGCGAGACCTGGTGGTCTACAAGAAGGCGCTGGACCACCACCACTTTGGCGAGGCCAATGTCGACTACCACACGCAGTTGCTGTCGGCTTATCGCCGGGAAGACGCGGATGAGGTGCGCCGGCTGATGGCCGAGCACATGGTCGATGCCGAGGCGCACATGCATGAGATGGAGGCGCATATCGGGGCCAAGCATTTGTTGTTGCCTAGCGGGCAGCGCTGATTTAGGGCGTGTGCAAAGGCCACCGGGTACTCCCCTCCGCGAATGTCCCCCGGCCTGCGGCCTCCTCCTTAAATAAAGGAGGAGGCCGCAGGCCGGGGGACATTCGCGGAGAAAGGTACCCCGTCGGCGGGTGCGCCCCCCCGAATTCAGGCGTGCGCCTTCTCCAAGCAGTCTTGAAACGCCAGCACAGCCCGCGAAGGCTTGGGCGACCGCCGCAGCAAGCTCACGAACCGGCACGCGTAGTTGAACCGAGCCGGCAGCACAGGCTTCATGAGCCCGCGCTCCTCGAACACCTGCGCGTAGTGGTCAGGCAAAAAACCGAGGAAACGCCCCGAAAGAATCAGCGTCGCAATCGCCTCCTGGTCGAAGCCCGTCGCCTTGCGCGAGAGCTTGGCCCGGTGGCTCAGTTCCATATTCGGCGAGTGGTAACCCAGGCCCGCGAAGTGGTGCTCCCGCAGCTTGGCCCATGTGAGCTTTGCGTTGTTGCTGTCGAAGAGCGGATGTCCCTTGCCGCAGTAAAGCAGCATGGTCTCGTCGAATAGGTCGGCGTACACCAGGCTTTTCGACGCGCGATGCGCCGGGATGATGCCGATCTGGAAATTGCCCTCCAGCACGCCCTGTTCGATCGCGTTGATCGAGCCCACATGCACCGCCAGGTTCACCTCCGGCGCCAACTCGGTAAAGCGCGCAATGGCCTCGCCGATGCGCGCCTTCGGGTTGGTGGCCGTCTTGTCGAACACCGCCACCTCCAGCTGCCCGCCCATGCGGTTGTGAATGTCGTCGATGCTGCCGCGAAAGGCGTCGACCGAGGCCAGCAGCCGCAGCGTTTCGTCGTACACCCGCTGCCCCTCGGCCGTGAGCGCGAAACCGGCGCGGCCGCGCCGGCACAGCACCAACCCGAGCCGCGTTTCCAGGTCTTTCACATGCCGGCTCACCGTGGATGTGCCGATGTTCAGCTCCAGCTCTGCCGCCGCCATGCCGCCGCAATCGACCACGCTCTTGAACACCTTGAGCAGCCGCAGGTCCATGTCGCTGAGCTGCCCTAGAACGGCGCGGTTGCGCGTGCTTTGTGCACTGTTTTGGGCTTTGGCTTTTACTTGCATGAAATGTCAAGTGAACATTGATATTGCGCCATTCTCCACACTGAATGCCGTGCCAACAATCGGCACACCTCATCACCCTTCCGGAGCCCGCCCTGCGCGGGAAGCGCCATGACCCTTGCAACGCCCGCCATTGAACCGACGCCCGCCCTGCGTACCGACGCCGCCTGGCTCGACGCGCACTGGATGCCCTACACCGGCAACCGCAACTTCAAGGCCGATCCGCGCATGATCGTGGAGGCCAAGGGCGCCTACTTCACCGATGGCGACGGCCGCAAGATCTTCGACGGCCTTTCGGGCTTGTGGTGCTCGGGCCTCGGCCATGGCCGCCCCGAGATCACCGAGGCGGTGAGCCGGCAGATCGCCAAGCTCGACTACTCGCCCGCGTTCCAGTTCGGCCATCCGCTCTCTTTCGAGCTCGCCAACAAGATCAAGGAGCTCACGCCCGCGGGACTGGACTACGTGTTCTTCACCGGCTCGGGCTCCGAAGCCGCCGACACCTCGCTGAAGATGGCGCGCGCCTACTGGCGCACCAAGGGCCTCGCCAGCAAGACGCGCCTGATCGGCCGCGAAAAGGGCTACCACGGCGTCAACTTCGGTGGCATTTCGGTGGGCGGCATTGCGGCCAACCGCAAGCTGTTCGGCCAGGGCGTGGAAGCGGACCACCTGCCGCACACGCAGATTGCGGCCAATGCCTTCACGCGCGGCATGGCCGAGAACGGCGCCGAGCTGGCCGACCGCCTGCTCGATCTGATCGCGCTGCACGATGCATCGAACATCGCGGCCGTGATCGTCGAGCCCTTCGCGGGCTCGGCCGGCGTGGTGATTCCGCCCAAGGGCTACCTGAAGCGGCTGCGCGACATCTGCACCGCGAACAACATCCTCTTGATCTTCGATGAAGTGATCACCGGTTTCGGCCGCTGCGGCGCGCTCACGGGTGCCGAGGCTTTCGGTGTGACGCCCGACATCATGAACATTGCCAAGCAGGTGACCAACGGCGCGCAGCCGATGGGCGCGGTGATTGCCAGCAAGGACATCTACGACACCTTCATGGCAGCCGGCGGGCCCGACTACATGCTCGAGTTTCCGCACGGCTACACCTACGGCGCGCACCCGGTGGCCTGCGCGGCCGGCCTTGCGGCGCTTGACGTGCTGCAAAAGGAAGACATGATCGGCCGCGTGAAAACGCTTGCGCCGCATTTCGAGAATGCGGTGCACAGCCTCAAGGGCAGCAAGCACGTCACCGACATACGCAACTACGGCCTGGCTGCGGGCATCACCATCGCTGCCCTGCCGGGCGAGCCGGCGCGCCGGCCGTACGAGATTGCGATGAACTGCTGGAAGAAGGGCTTCTACGTGCGCTACGGCGGCGACACGATCCAGCTTGCGCCGCCCTTCATTGCCGAGAAGGCCGAGATCGACCGCCTGGTCAACGCACTGGCCGACGCGCTGGCCGAAACGAACTAGCGCGCGGCCGCGGCGGTTGGCGATGGGCGGCTCTGCATAATGAGCCGGCCTTCATTTCCCTCCCGTCAGGCCCGTGCAACAGATCGACCTTTCCTACGCGATCCGTCCCCGCCGCAGCGGTTCGCGGCAGATTCGCAATCCGCTGATGCAACTGCTGCAGGCGGTGCGCGAGCATGGCTCCATCTCGGCCGCCGCGCGCGCGCTCGATCTGTCTTACCGCCATGTCTGGGGCGAACTCAAGCACTGGGAACAGACGCTCGGCCATGCGCTGGTGCAGGGCGAGCAGGGCCGGCGCGCGCAGCTTTCCGAATTCGGCGACAAGCTGCTGTGGGCCGAACGCCAGGCGCAGGCGCGCCTGGCGCCGCAGATCGAGGCGCTGCACGCAGAACTCGAGCGCGCCTTCGCCCTTGCCTTCGACGACCGCACCCATGTGCTGAGCCTGCAGGCAAGCCACGACGATGCGCTTGCAATGCTGCGTACCCACGCAGCGGGCACTGCCCAGCTGCACCTCGATATTCACTTCACGGGCAGCGTCGACGCGATACGCGCGCTCAACCAGGGCCGCTGCGTTATGGCGGGCTTCCACACGCTGGAGCATCCGCCCCAGGGGTCGCTCGCGCAGCGCACGTATCAGCCGCTGCTCAAGCCCGGGCAGCACAAGCTCATCGGCTTTGCGCGGCGCACGCAGGGCCTGATCGTGGCGCCCGGCAATCCGCTGCGCCTGCGCTCGCTGGCGGATGCGGCACGGCTGCGCGCACGCTACGTCAACCGCGCCATAGGCACCGGCACGCGCGTGCTGCTGGATGAGCTGCTTTCGCAGGCCGGGCTCGGTGCAGCCGCGCTCGCGGGCTACGAACGCTGCGAAACCTCGCATGCCGCCGTGGCGCACGCGGTGGCGTCGGGCCAGGCCGATGCAGGGCTCGGGGTCGAGTCGGCAGCCCATGCCGAAGGCCTCGGCTTTGTGCCGCTGGTGCATGAGCGGTATCACCTGGCCTGCTTGAAGTCGGCACTCGAGCAACCCGCAATGCGGGCGCTGGTGGATGTGCTGCAGAGCGCAAGCTGGCAGCACCTGCTTGGCACCTTGCCCGGCTATGAGCCCGCGGGCAGCGGCGAGGTGCAGTCGCTCCGGGCCTTGCTCCCCTGGTGGACCTTCCAGCGGGAGAAGGCGCGCAAGCGCTGAAGTTGCCGCCGGAGCTTCGCGCTGGGCCGATAAGTTAAGGTTGTGCCCATGACGGATGCTGTGCATAGCGACATTCCGGCCCGGCTCGACCGCCTCCCCTGGTCGCGCTGGCATTGGCGCGTGGTGATCGCGCTTGGCGTGGCCTGGGTGCTCGACGGCCTCGAAGTGACGCTGGTCGGCTCCATAGGCGCCGTGCTCGAGCGGCCCGACACGCTGGGCCTCAGCGCCGCCGAGATCGGCTGGTCGGGTTCGATCTACATCGCGGGCGCGGTCATCGGCGCCTTGCTCTTCGGCCGGCTTACCGACCGGCTCGGGCGCAAGAAACTCTTTCTCGTCACGCTGGTGGTCTACACGCTGGGCACGCTGGCCACGGCGTTCTCACCGGATTTCGCTTTTTTTGCGCTCTGCCGTTTTGTCACCGGCCTAGGCATCGGCGGCGAATACGCGGCCATCAACTCGGCCATCGACGAGCTCATTCCGGCACGCGTGCGCGGCCGCGTCAACCTTGCCATCAACGGCAGTTTCTGGATTGGCGCGGCACTTGGGGCCGCACTCAGCCTGGTGCTGCTCGATGCGCGCGTGATCGGCCCGGTGTGGGGCTGGCGCGCCGGCTTTGCGCTGGGCGCGGTGCTGGCCGTGGCCATCCTGCTGGTGAGGCGCAACGTGCCCGAAAGCCCGCGCTGGCTGATGGCGCATGGCCGCACGGACGAGGCGCTGCGCATCGTCGAGGCCATCGAGGCCGAGGTTCGGGCGCAGCACGGTCCGCTGCCGGTAGCCGAAGGCCGCGTGGCCTACGCCGGCGGGCGCCACCGCAGTCCGTCGATGCGCGAAGTGGCGCATGTGCTGCTGCGCCGGTATCGCGAGCGCAGCGTGGTCGCGGTGGCGCTGATGGTGTCGCAGGCCTTTTTCTACAACGCGATCTTCTTCACCTACGCGCTGGTGCTCACGCGCTTCTACGGCGTGGCCGAAGACAACGTGGCGCTCTATATCTTTCCGTTCGCGCTGGGCAATGTGCTCGGGCCGCTGCTGCTGGGGCCGCTGTTCGACAGTGTCGGCCGCCGCAAGATGATTGCGCTGACCTACGTGCTTGCCGGCGTCGGGCTCGCCTTTACCGGATGGGCCTTCATGATGGGCTGGCTCGACGCACGCAGCCAGGCGCTGTGCTGGTCGGCGGTGTTCTTCCTGGCCTCGGCCGCGGCCAGCTCGGCCTATCTGACGGTGAGCGAAGTGTTTCCGCTCGAGATGCGGGCCATGGCCATCGCCATCTTCTACGCAATCGGCATGGGCGCCGGCGGCTTCGTGGCGCCGGTGCTGTTCGGCGCTCTCATCGAAACCGGCAGCCGCGGCGCCGTGATGGTGGGCTATGCCATTGGCGCCGCGCTGGTCATCGTTGCGGGACTGCTGGCGTTGCGCTATGCGGCCGATGCGGAGCGCAAGCCGCTGGAGGAAGTGGCGCCACCGCTTTCTTCGGACGGCGGCGGCCACTGAGGCGACGCGAGTTACGCGAGGGCTCCGAGGCGAATCAGAGGCTGCAGGTCCGGAAGCCGAAGAAACCGTCGTCGCGTCCCGGCAGTGCGAAGCTGCGCCGCCGCGGGGAGCGCAGGCGCGCACGGGTCGCGAACGAGGCACCGCGCAGGACGCGGGCCTTGCCGAATGCCGGGGTCGGATCGAACTCGCCGCCGCCGCTCCATGGATCGGCCCAAAAACCCGGCCATGGCCGCAGCGTGCCCGCGGTCCATTCATGCACGTCCGACCAGCGAAAGCCACGCCGGGCCGCCGTCTGCGCGGCAATCTCCCATTCGACCTCGGTCGCGATGCGACGGCCGGCCCAGCGCGCCCAGGCATCGGCCTCCCACCAGCTCAGGTGCACCGCGCTGTGGTGGCCCGCCGCACGCACGGTTGCACCGAAACGGTGCTGCAATACCGAGCCGCCGGTGCCGTGGCGGGCCGCGCCAATCTGCTCGACATGCCGCGGCCCGCGGCGTCCTTCAACCTGCGCAGCCAGCCAGCGCCAGCCTTCCGGATGCCAGAGTTCCTCGCGGTCGTAGCCGCCTTCGTCGACAAACTCGATGAACTGGTTCCAGGTCACGGGCTGTGCGTCGATCTCGAATTCGGGCACGTCGACGCGGTAGGCGCCCTGCTCCTGCGCAAAGGCAAACCCGCAGCCTTCGGGCAGGCCAAGCTCCCACTGCGTGGCGGGCAGCACCAACGGCTCGCGCGTGACCGAAATCGGCAGTTGTTCGATCCCAAGAGGCAGCCCCAGCGTTTGCGCCATGACGATGAACTGTTCTCCGCGCAGGTCTTCATGGAAAAGCGCAAGGCGGTAGAAGTACAGGCCGGGATCGGTCTCGGCCGCATGCTCCAGCAGCTCGAGCGTGCTCTCCAGTGTTTCGAGCAGATAGGCCTTGGTCTGGCCGAGGTCCGGCAGGGCCGGCGACCAGAGCTGCTGCCGCGTGGCCTGGGCCGGGTCCCACCAGCCGTCGGCGTTGGGGTCGATGGCAGCCAGCCGCGTTGGGCGCACCGGGCAGTCGGCGCCGAACGCGCGTTGCGTGTTGCGGCCAATCCACCATTCGGCAAACCAGCCGATGTGCCCGGCCAGCCACACCGGCGGCACCACGCCCGCGTCGTCCGTGGGCGGCACTGCAAGATCGGGCGAAGCCAGCGCCTCTTCGTAGAGCGACAGCAGGTGGAGCGTGTGGTTGCGCGCGTCCATGAGGGCCAGCGACAGCAGTTCGCGGCCGGCGCGCCGCATCTCGGGCGAGTCGATGGAGTGCGGCAGGCCCGCGGGCAACAAAGGCGGCGACGATGGCATGTTTCATTATGGCGAGCGGCGGCACCAGCGCGGCGCACGGCGAGCGCGTCTACGGGAATACACCGCCCGGCTGCGCCCGAAAACGGCTTTCCGCGCCGATAAAATCGCGCGTCCGCAAAAGCCCCGACCGCCGCTCGCCGGCCGAGTCCGGGCCGCTTCTGCATCCAAGCATCCATTCTTCTGGAGAAGAGCATGAATTTCCTGCTCAGATTTTCGCGCGCGGTCGATTGGCTGAACGGCCAGATCGGCAAGTACGTGATCTGGCTCATCCTTGCGTCCACCGTGATCAGCGGCGTCAATGCCGTGATTCGGAAGGTGTTCAACGTCAGCTCCAACGCCTATCTCGAAGTGCAGTGGTACCTGTTCGCCGCGTCCTTCCTGATTGCCGCGGGCTATACGCTGCTGAACCAGGAGCACGTGAAAATCGACGTGATCCTCAGCCGGCTGTCCAAGCGTGGCCAGATCTGGGTCGACATCATCGGCTTCAGCTTGTTCCTTACGCCGGTTTGCCTGGCCATCCTCTGGTACGGCATTCCGTTCTTCCTGCAGGGCTATCGCTCCGGCGAAATGTCGAACAACGCCGGCGGGCTGATCCGCTGGCCGATCTACGCCATGATCCCGCTGGGCTTCTCGCTGCTGATGCTCCAGGGCTGGTCCGAACTCATCAAGCGCATCGCGTTCCTGCAGGGCCGCATCGGCGATCCCACGCAGAAGCGGGAAGAAAAGACCGCCGAAGAAGAACTGGCGGAGTCCATCCGCCGGCTCGCCGAATCCAACGCCAAAGGCTGAGCGGTAGCACCCATGGAATTCATTACGCAAAACTTCGCCCCGATCATGTTCGCGGGGCTGATCGTCTTCCTGCTGTTCGGCTTTCCGGTGGCGTTCAGCCTCGGCGCCTGCGGCCTCTTCTTCGGCTTCGTCGGCGTGGAGCTCGGCCTCTTGCCCGAGGCGCTGCTGCAGGCGCTGCCGCTGCGGGTGTTCGGCATCATGCAGAACGACACGCTGCTGGCCATTCCGTTCTTCACGCTCATGGGACTGATCCTGGAGCGAAGCGGCATGGCCGAAGACCTGCTCGACTCGATCGGACAGCTCTTCGGCCCAGTGCGCGGCGGCCTGGCGCTGGCGGTGATCTTCGTGGGTGCGCTGCTTGCGGCCACCACCGGCGTCGTCGCGGCCTCGGTCATCTCGATGGGCCTGATCTCGCTGCCGATCATGCTGCGCTACGGCTACGACCGGCGCATCGCGTCGGGCGTGATCGCGGCTTCGGGCACGCTGGCGCAGATCATTCCGCCTTCGCTGGTGCTGATCATCATGGCCGACCAGCTTGGCCGCAGCGTGGGCGACATGTACAAGGGCGCGTTCGTGCCGGGCTTCATGCTGACCGCCATGTACGCGGGCTACGTGATCCTGCTGGCCATCTTCAAGCCCAAGTGGGTTCCGGCCCTGCCGCTCGAAGCACGCACCTTCCGCGAGCCGAGCGGTAGCAGCGGCCTGCCCTCGCTGCTGGTGCTGACCGCCCTTGCCACTGCGGCGGCCGTGTTCTTCGCCAAGCACATTGCAGACGTCCACACCTGGTGGACCGGCCAGCCCGTGACCAGCGTAGCCACCGATGAAACCATCGTCGTGTCGATGTGCGTCGGCGTGATGCTGGCCTTTTTGATCGCGGTGGCCAATCGCCTGCTACGGCTGCGCCTGCTGTCGCGCATTGCCGAACGCGTGACTTTCGTGCTGATCCCGCCGCTGCTGCTCATCTTCCTGGTGCTGGGCACGATTTTCCTTGGCGTGGCCACCCCTACCGAAGGCGGTGCCATGGGCGCGCTCGGCGCCTTCATCATGGCCATGGTGCGCGGCCGGCTCAGCATGAGCCTCCTCAAGCAGGCGCTCAACACCACCACCAAGCTGTCGTGCTTCGTGGTGTTCATCCTGATCGGCTCGACCATCTTCAGCCTGGTGTTCCAGGGCGTAGACGGGCCGCGCTGGGTCGAGCACCTGCTCACCGGCATGCCAGGCGGCCAGCTCGGCTTCCTGATCCTGGTGAACGTGCTGATCTTCTTCCTGGCGTTCTTCCTCGACTTCTTCGAGCTCTCTTTCATCGTCGTGCCGCTGCTGGCCCCCGTGGCGCACAAGCTGGGCATCGACCTGATCTGGTTCGGCGTGCTGCTGGCTGTGAACATGCAGACCTCGTTCATGCATCCGCCTTTCGGCTTTGCGCTGTTCTACCTGCGCAGCGTGGCGCCCACGAAGGCCTACAACGACAAGGTCACCAACGAACGCATCGAACCCGTCACCACCATGCAGATCTACTGGGGAGCCGTGCCGTTCGTGCTCATCCAGATCATCATGGTCGGCCTGATCATCGCGTTCCCGGCCATCGTCTCGAGCGGGCTCGACAAGGAGGTAGCGGTCGACCTCGACAAGATCGGCGCCGAGATGCAGGCCAACATGCCGAAGGACGATTCACAGCCCGCCCCCGAGCCCGAGGCCGGCGCCTCGGCACCGGCCGGCGCCGAAACGCCTGCAGCGGAAGAAGACCCGATGAAGGCCATGCAGGAACAGCTCGACCGGGACGCCGGCAAGAAGTAGTTCGAAGAAAGCCCCTGCGCCCCCCGGGTCGCAGCGGCGTACTTTTCGGAGACGCAAAAAAAAGCCCCGCGACGCGGGGCTTTTTGCTGGCCGGAATGAATCCGGATCAGAGCTTGAGCGTGGACATGAACGAGTCGAAGCGCGATTCCGCAAAACGGAACCAGAGCACCTGGTCGCGCTGGAAGCTGCGGAAGTCGGCGTAGATCTTCTTCCATTCAGGGCTCTTGGCATCATTCTCGGCATAGACCTCGAGCGAAGCCTTGTAGGCGGCGTCCATCATGGCTTGCGAGAACGGCAGCACCTTGGTCTTGGCGGCCACAAGCTGCTTGAGCGCGATGGGGTTCAACGCGTCGTACTTGGCAAGCATGTCCGACGATGCCACGGCAGCGGCGGCTTCCACGATGGCCTTGTTCTCGGCCGAGAGGCCGTCCATGGCCTTCTGGTTGATGAAGAAGTCCACTTCCGGACCGCCTTCCCACCACCCCGGGTAATAGTAGAACGGCGCGACCTTGTTGAAGCCGAGCTTCTGGTCGTCGTACGGTCCCACCCATTCGGCGGCGTCAATGGTGCCCTTTTCGAGAGCCTGGTAGATCTCGCCGCCCGGCAGGCTTTGCGGCACGGCGCCCATCTTCTGCATGACCTCGCCGATCAAGCCGCCGCCCAAGCGCATTTTCATGCCCTTGAAATCCGCCACGGACTTGATTTCCTTGCGGAACCAGCCGCCCATCTGGCAGCCCGTGTTGCCGCCGGCGAAGCTCACCATGTTGTACTTGGCGTAGAACTCGTTCATGAGCTTGCGGCCGTTGCCGTGCATCATCCACGCGGTCATCTGGCGCGAGTTCAGGCCGAACGGAATGGCCGAGCCCAGCGCGAATGCGGGGTTCTTGCCGTAGAAGTAGTAAGGCACGGTGTGGCACATCTCGACCGAACCGTTTTGAACGCCGTCCACCACGCCGAAGGGAGGCATCAGCTCGCCGCCGGCATGAACCGAGATTTCGAACTTGCCGCCCGACATGGCCTTGACCGCCTTGGCAAACACTTCAGCGCCGCCGTAGATGGTGTCCAGCGACTTGGGAAAGCTGGAGGCCAGGCGCCAGCGGACGGCGGCTTGCGCATGAACTGCGGGCGCAATGCCGGCGGCCAGAACGCCGGCAATGCCGGCGTTTTTGATGAGGGAACGACGATCCATTGAATTCACTCCGAGTGCATTGGAAAAAACGAAACGCGGCTTGTGGCCGCGTCGACGACTTTCGTAAGTCGCCGCGATTGTAAAAACGTGCTTACAGGCAGCCCGCCGGGGTTTACCCTGCGACGGAACCGAAGCGCTGCGCAATCGAGGCTTGGATGCCCGCTGCGTCAAGGCCGATGGACGCGAGCAGCTTGGCCGGATCGCCATGCTCGATGAAGCGGTCCGGCAGCCCCAGCTGGAGCACAGGCTTCTGAACGTTGGCCGCCTGCAACGCCTCGAGCACCGCACTGCCCGCGCCGCCCATGACGGCGCCCTCTTCGAGCGTGACGATGGCGTCGTGCGTGCCTGCCACCTGCAGCAGCAGGTCGACGTCGAGCGGCTTGGCCCAACGCATGTTGACCACGGTTGCGTCGAGCGATTCGGCTGCGGTGAGCGCCGGGTACAGCAAGGTGCCGAATGCAAGGATTGCAATGCGCTTGCCTTCGCGGCGTACTTCGCCCTTGCCGAACGGCAGCGAATCGAGCGCCAGGTGCGGCGTAACGCCGGCGCCCGATCCGCGCGGATAGCGCACGGCCACCGGGTGGTTCTGTTCGTAGGCGCTCGAGAGCAGCTGGCGGCATTCGCGCTCGTCGGCCGGGCACGCAATGCTCATGTTGGGAATGCAGCGCAGGAACGGAATGTCGTACGCGCCCGCATGCGTGGCGCCGTCGGCACCCACGAGGCCCGCCCGGTCCAGCGCAAACACCACAGGCAGGTTCTGGATTGCGACGTCGTGAATCAGCTGGTCGTAGGCGCGCTGCAGAAAGGTCGAATAGATGGCGACCACCGGCTTCAGGCCTTCGCATGCCAAGCCGGCCGCAAACGTTACGGCATGCTGCTCGGCAATGCCGACGTCGTAGTAGCGATCGGGAAAGCGCTGTTCGAACTCGACCAACCCCGAACCTTCGCGCATGGCCGGCGTGATGCCCACCAGGCGGCCGTCGTGCGCGGCCATGTCGCAGAGCCACTGGCCGAAGACCTGCGTGAAGGTCTGCTTGGCCACTGCGGCCGACTTGACCAGGCCCACCTGCGGATCGAACTTGCCCGGCCCGTGGTAGGCCACCGGGTCGGCCTCGGCGAGCTTGTAGCCCTGCCCCTTCTTGGTGACCACGTGCAGGAACTGCGGGCCGTCCAGGTGCTTGAGGTTTTCGAGCGTGGGCACCAGCGAATCGATGTCGTGCCCATCGATGGGGCCCACGTAGTTGAAGCCGAACTGCTCGAACAGCGTGGCCGGAACCACCATGCCCTTGGCATGCTGCTCGAAGCGCTTGGCCAGCTCGAACAGCGGCGGCGCGGCGCGCAGCACGCTCTTGCCCACGTTCTTGGCGGCGGCGTAGAAGTTGCCGCTCATCAGCTGCGCAAGGTAGCGGTTGAGCGCGCCGACCGGCGGGCTGATCGACATGTCGTTGTCGTTCAGGATCACCAGCAGCTTGCAGTCGCACACGCCGGCGTTGTTGAGCGCCTCGAAGGCCATGCCGGCGGTGAGCGCGCCGTCGCCGATGATGGCCACGGCATGGCGGTCTTCGCCCTTTTGCTTGGCGGCCATGGCCATGCCCAGCGCGGCCGAGATGCTGGTGGACGAATGCGCGGTGCCGAAGGTGTCGTATTCGCTCTCGCTACGCTGCGGGAAGCCCGAGATGCCGCCGATCTGCCGCAGCGTGGGCATGCGATCGCGCCGGCCCGTGAGGATCTTGTGCGGATAGGTCTGGTGGCCCACGTCCCACACCAGCCGGTCGTGCGGCGTGTTGAACACATGGTGCAGCGCCACGGTGAGCTCCACCGTTCCGAGATTGGAACTCAGGTGCCCGCCGGTGCGCGAAACGTTGTCGAGCACGCAGGCGCGCACTTCGTCGGACAGCTGCTTGAGCTGGGCCCGGTCGAACTGCCGGATGGGCGAGGGATCGTGCAGCGTGGGAAGCAGCGGGGCCATGGGAGCGTCGTGGTTCTTCTTGTCCATCTGTTCAACAGAGTTCATCGGTCGCGGTCGACGACCATGTGCGCCAGCGCACGCAGCGCTGCCGTGTCCGCCAGGCCGCTGCGCTCCAGGGCCGCAAGCGCTTCGGCGAGCAGCTGCCTTGCCTGCGCGCGCGCACCGTCGAGGCCCCACAGCGAAACATAAGTGGGCTTGTCTGCCGCAGCGTCCTTGCCCGCCGTCTTGCCGAGGGTTTGCGAATCGGCCGTCACGTCGAGGATGTCGTCGACCACCTGGAACGCCAGGCCGATGGCCGCGCCGTAGTCGCGCAGCGCCGCCAATGCCGCGGGCGCCACGCCGGCCGCGCAGGCCGCACCCATTTCGACACTGCCCTGCAGCAGCGCGCCGGTCTTCAGGCGGTGCATTTCACGCAGCTGCGCTTCGTTCAGCGCCAGGCCCACGCTGGCAAGGTCGATGGCCTGTCCGCCGGCCATGCCCTGGCTGCCGGCGGCGCGTGCCAGCAGCCGGCACAGCGTGGCCTGGATCGATGCGGGAATTTCGTCGCCTTCGGGCGTCAGCAGTTCGAATGCCAGGGCCTGCAGGGCGTCGCCGGCCAGCAGCGCATCGGCTTCGCCGAATTTCACGTGCACCGTGGGCTTGCCACGCCGAAGCACGTCGTTGTCCATGCACGGCAGGTCGTCGTGCACCAGCGAATAGGCATGGATGAGTTCGGTTGCGCAGGCCGCGCGCAGCGCAGCGGCCGCATTGCCGCCGACTGCTTCGCTCGCGGCCAGAACCAGCAAGGGCCGAAGCCGCTTGCCGCCGTCGAGCACGGCATAGCGCATGGCGTCGCCAAGCAGCACAGGTGAATCGACGCCGACCCAGCGCGAAAGCGCCGCTTCGACACGCGCCAGATGCGGCTCGCTCCAGCCTGCCAGACGGGCGGCGTCCCAATCGGCCACGGCGGCGCTCATTCGGCGGTCCAGGGCTTGAGGCTGCCCGCGTCCAGCACCTTGATCTGGTCTTCGACCGCCTGGAGCTTCTCGCGGCAGAAGGCGAGCAGCGCGGCGCCGCGCTGGTAGCTGCCAAGCAACTGGTCGAGCGGCAGCTGGCCGGATTCGAGCTCTGCAACCAATTGTTCCAACTCCTGGAGCCCGGCTTCGTAGCTGGCCGGCAGCGGTCCGGTGTCGGGCGAGGTCGCCGCGCTGGAGGCGGCGGAAGAAGGAACCTTGGGCATGCGGGAGAACAAGTATGAAATCGGGCATTTTAGGGCGGGGAACCGAATGAGCGCCGCTCGCCCCGCTGTGGCCGTTGCATGGCGTCGCCGACGGCCACGGGAACGCTTCGCGATCTGCAGCAAGGGCATACAAAAGGCTGCGGGCGCCGCGATGGCCCCTTGGGTACAATCGCGTGTTCCCCTGCCGGCCGCGCCGGCACAACTCTCGGGCCGTTGCCTTCCCAGACGGCGCCTTCCGTTTTTCTCTTTTTCTCCCTGTGGGGAGCTTGGTCAGGTCCTCCATGTCTGATTTAAGTCTTCAACTGCAGCAGGCCACGAGCCAACTTCCAGTTTCCGCGTACTTCGACGAGTCGCTCTACGCGCGCGAAATGCAAACGCTGTTCGCGCAAGGCCCGCGCTACGTGGGCCACCGCCTGGCCGTGCCCGAGCTCGGCGACTTCCACACCCTGCCGCAGGAGCATCAGGGCCGCGCGCTGGTGCACACGCCCAAGGGGGTGGAGCTCATCTCCAACGTGTGCCGCCACCGGCAGGCGCTCATCCTGCAGGGCCGCGGCCAGCTCGACAACCAGACCGGCGGCAATATCGTTTGCCCGCTGCACCGCTGGACCTACGCCGCTAGCGACCCGCGCACCACGGGCACGCTGATCGGCGCGCCGCATTTCGACCAGGACCCCTGCCTCAATCTGCACAACTACCCGCTCACCGAGTGGAATGGCCTCCTGTTCGAGCGCGGCGCAAACGGCCTCGGGCGCGACGTGGCGGCCGATATGGCCGATCTCGGCCCCCGCGCCGACCTGGACTTCACGGGCTACGCATTCGACCGCGTCGAACTGCACGAGTGCAACTACAACTGGAAGACCTTCATCGAGGTCTACCTTGAGGACTACCATGTCGGGCCGTTCCACCCGGGCCTTGGCAGCTTTGTCACCTGCGACGACCTGCGCTGGGAGTTCAACCGCAACTTCTCGGTGCAAACCGTGGGCGTAGCCAACCGGCTCGGCCGCGCGGGCAGCCCCATCTATCAAAAGTGGCAAGAGCAGTTGCTCAAGTACCGCGAAGGCAAGCCGCCGAAGTACGGCGCGATCTGGCTCACCTACTACCCGCACGTCATGGTCGAGTGGTATCCGCATGTGCTCACGGTATCGACGCTGCACCCGGTGAGCCCCACCAAGACGCTCAACATGGTGGAGTTCTTCTACCCCGAGGAAATCGTCGCGTTCGAGCGCGAGTTCGTCGAAGCCCAGCAGGCCGCCTACATGGAAACCTGCGTGGAAGACGACGAGATTGCCGAGCGCATGGACGCCGGCCGCCGCGCGCTGATGCTGCGCGGCGACGACGAGAGCGGCCCTTACCAGAGCCCCATGGAAGACGGCATGCAGCAGTTCCACGAGTGGTACCGCAGCGCAATGCAGCAGAACGCCTGAGCCCGTAGTGCAAGCGCTCTGGATGGTGCTCGGCGCCTTCTTGTTCGCCACCATGAGCGTGGTGGTCAAGGTGGCTTCGGTGTGGTTCAACAGTGGTGAGATGGTGCTCGGGCGCGGCCTGATCGGCATCGTTTTCTTGTGGCTGCTGGCGCGCAACCGCGGTGTTCCGCTGGCCACGCGCTATCCGGGCATGCACGCCTGGCGCAGCACCATTGGCGTGGTCTCGCTCGGCGCATGGTTCTACGCCATTGCGCACATGCCGCTGGCCACGGCCGTCACGCTCAACTACATGAGCAGCGTGTGGATCGCGGCCTTTCTGGTCGGCGGCACGCTGCTGGCCTGGGTGCCGGTGCCCGGACGCGACGGCCGCGTGGAGCGGCCGCCGCTGCAGGGCACCCTTGCGCTGACCGTGCTGGCGGGATTCGTGGGCGTGGTGCTCATGCTCAAGCCCAGCGTGGATGCGAGCCAGGGTTTCGCAGGGCTGCTCGGTCTGCTTTCCGGGCTTACGGCCGCATTCGCCTACATGCAGGTGGTGGCGCTGTCGCGCATCGGCGAGCCCGAATTGCGCACGGTGTTCTATTTCGCGGTCGGATCGGCCGTGGCCGGCGCGTTTGCCACCGCCGCCACCGGGTTTTCTGGCGGAAATTCATGGACGTGGCAGCATGCGCTGTGGCTGTTGCCGATCGGCCTGTTGGCCGCCCTGGGGCAGCTTTGCATGACGCGCGCCTATGCCACCGCAAAGACCCAGGCCGGTACGCTGGTGGTGGCCAACCTGCAGTATTCCGGCATTGTCTTTGCGGCGTTCTACAGCGTGGTGCTGTTCGACGACCGCATCGACGCCGCCGGCTGGGCCGGCATGGCGCTCATCATCGTGAGCGGCATTGCGGCCACGGTGCTGCGCCAGCGCGCAGTGCCCAAGGCGCCGGCAGAAGAACACTGAACCGCATCGAACCTCATCGACAACGAAGGAGCCCGCCATGTACACAACCCTCGTCAGCGTCGAACAACTCCAGCAACTGCAAGCTGGCGACCTGCCCCTCATGGTTTTCGACTGCAGCTTCGACCTCATGAAGCCCGAGGCAGGCGCGCAGCAATATGCCGCCGCCCACATTCCGGGCGCGGTGTATGCCAACCTCGACACCGACCTCAGCGCAAAGCACGGCATGCCCGGCGCGCACGGCGACGTGGTGGTGGCACAGGAAGACGGCGTGCCTGCCTCGGGCGGCCGCCACCCGCTGCCGAGCCGAGAAAAGTTTGCGGCCTGGCTTTCGAGCGTCGGTTTTTCCAACGAGATGCAGGCGGTGGTGTACGACCGCAACGGAGCCAACTACTGCGGCCGCCTGTGGTGGATGCTCAAGTGGATGGGCCACGACGCGGTGGCGGTGCTCGACGGCGGCCTGCAAGCCTGGCAGGCCGCGGGCGGCAAAGTCACCGACCGCGAAGAGCCCGCGCACTTCCAGTCGAACTTCGTGCCGGGGGAGCCGCTTGCAAAGCTTGTGACCACCGACACTGTGGTGGGCCGGCTCGGCCAACCTGACCAGCAGCTGATCGACGCGCGGGCTGCCGCGCGTTATCGCGGAGAGGTGGAACCTCTGGACCCGATCGCGGGTCACATCCCCGGGGCCCTGAACCGGCCCTTCGCCGAAAACCTCGGCCCCGACGGCAAATTCAAGCCGGCCTCGCAATTGCGTGCCGAGTTCGAAGCACTGCTTGCGGGACGCGATCCGGCGACGGTTGTCCACCAATGCGGCAGCGGCGTGAGCGCTGTGCCCAACCTGCTTGCAATGCAGATCGCAGGGCTTGGGACGACCGCGCTCTATGCCGGCAGCTGGAGCGAATGGAGCAACACGCCGGGGCTGCCGACCCGGCAAGGCGCTGAACCATGAAGCACATCCGACTTCGACGACGCATTTCATCCGGACTCGCATTCGCTGCTGCAGCACTGTTCGCAGCCCCCTTTGTTTCCGCGCAGGCCCAGCAGCAGCATGCGCATGTGCACGGGCAGATGAAGCTCGACGTGGCCATCGACGGCCCCACGGTGGTGATCGACATGGAGTCGCCGCTCGACAACATCGTGGGCTTCGAGCGCGCGCCCAAGACCGATGCCGAGAAGAAAACCGCCGAAGAAGCCATTGCCCAGCTGCGCGCGGCCGACAAGCTCTTTGCCATCGACCCGGCCGCCAACTGCAAGCTCGGCCCGGTCGACCTGCGCTCCAGCGCGTTGGGCCTCGGCAACCCCGACCCGAACGAGCCCCCCGGCCATGCAGACCTGGACGCCACCTTTTCCTTCAACTGCACCAATGCGGCCGCGGCAAAGTTCATTGACGTGAACCTGTTCAATGCCTTCAAGGGCACGCGCCAGATCGATTCGCAGATTGCTTCGGCGCAGGGGCAGTTCAAGCGCCAGCTCAAGCGCCCGGCCGGCGCCCAGGCCGGCCAGCCCGTGCGCCTTGGCTGGGGCAAGTAGAACTGTGGGCACCGCCCCCCAGGCCGAGTCGGCGCCGCTGCGCGTGGTGCTGGCTGCCGAAGCGCTGCGCTTTGCATGGCCGGGCATGAAAACGCCCTGCATCGATATAGAGGCTTTTCGCATCACTGCCGGCGAGCTGGTGTTCCTGCACGGCCCGAGCGGCTGCGGCAAGAGCACCCTGCTGTCTTTGCTGGCGGGCGTGCTGGTGGCCGATGAAGGCCGCGTGACGCTGCTGGGGCACGACTGGTCGCAGCTCTCCGGCGCCGCGCGCGACCGCTGCCGCGTTGCGCACGTGGGCTATATCTTTCAGCAGTTCAACCTGCTGCCGTACCTGAGCGTGCTCGACAACGTGCTGCTGCCCTGCCGCTTCTCGCAGCGGCGCGAAGCGCAGGCCGCGCGCAGCGGCAGCTCGCGCGGCTCACGTGACGAGGCCGAGCACCTGCTCGACCAGATGGGCCTCGACCGCAACCTGTGGAAGCGCCAGGCCATGCAGCTTTCGGTCGGCCAGCAGCAGCGGGTGGCAGCGGCACGTGCACTCATCGGCCAGCCCGAGGTGGTGATTGCCGACGAGCCCACCTCCGCGCTCGACGAAGACCGGCGCGAGGCCTTTCTGGACGTGTTGCTCACGGCCTGTGCAACCCACCAGAGCGCCCTGGTGTTCGTGAGCCACGACCAGCGCATTGCGCAGCGCTTTGCCCGCCACGTGCTGCTGCCCGACATCAATCGCGCAGCGACCGCGGCAATGGCGGCGGACGCATGAAGGCCCACCCATGAGCGCTCTTTTTTCCATTGCCTGGCGCAGTGCATGGAACCGCCGTTTCACGCTCGCGCTCACTGTGTTCTCTATTGCGCTGTCGACTTTCCTGCTGCTGGGCGTGGAGCGCATTCGCACCGAACTGCGCGAGAACTTTGCGTCGTCCGTTTCCGGCACCGACCTGATCGTGGGTGCGCGCACGGGCTCCACGCAGTTGCTGCTGTATTCGGTGTTCCGCATCGGCGCCGCCACCAACAACATTTCCTGGAAGAGCGTGCAGGCCCTGGCCGCGCACCAGGGCGTCGACTGGGTGGTGCCGCTTTCGCTGGGCGATTCGCACCGGGGCTTCGCGGTGCTGGCCACTTCTCCCGAATACTTCACCCGGTTCCGCTACGGCAACCGCCAGCCGCTGCAGGTGCGCGAAGGCAAGCCCTTCAGCGCACTGTTCGACGCGGTGGTGGGCGCCGAAGTGGCCGACAAGCTCGGCTACCACGTCGGCCAGAAGATCACCCTTGCCCATGGCAGCGGCGAACTCAATGCATCGGAGCACGCCGACAAGCCCTTTACCGTGGTCGGCGTGCTCGCGCGCACCGGCACGCCGGTCGACCGCACAGTGCACATCGGGCTCGAGGCGATGGAAGCCATTCATCTTGAATGGGTGGGCGGTGCACCCATGCCCGGCGTGAAGATTCCAGCCGAGCAGGTGCGCAAGTTCGACCTCACGCCAAAGAACGTGACGGCCGCCCTTGTCGGCCTGAAGAACCGCTCGGCCGTGTTCGGCGTGCAGCGCTGGATTTCCACCTACGCCGGCGAGCCGCTGATGGCCATTCTCCCCGGCGTGGCGCTCGACGAACTGTGGAGCGTGATCGGCATCGGCGAGAACGCGCTGCTGCTGATGTCGGCGCTGGTCGCGCTGGTGAGCCTTGCGGGGCTTATCTCGGTCGTGATGGCGGGGCTGAACGAGCGCCGCCGCGAACTCGCCGTGCTGCGCGCCGTGGGCGCCGGCCTGCGCCATGTGCTGGCGCTGCTCGCGCTCGAGGGCGCCATGGTGACCGTGCTGGGCGTCGCCTTCGGCCTGGTCATGGCGGTGCTTGGCATTGCCCTGCTCGCGCCATGGCTGCAGTCGCAGTTCGGACTGACACTGAGCCTTTCAGAACCTACACTGAACGAATGGCTGCTGATGGCGAGCCTGCTGGTTGCCGGCTGGCTCGCAAGCCTGCTGCCCGGCATCCGTGCCTACCGGCTCTCGTTGGCCGACGGTCTCTCACCCAGGATTTGAAACCATGCGCACCGCAAAGAAGACCTCCACGTTCCGGGCTTTCACCCGGCTTTCGATGCTGCTCGCCGGCGCCGGCCTCGCAGCCGCCACATGGGCCGCCGAACCCGCGCCCAAGGACACGACCGCATCGAATCCGCTCGGCGGCAAGGCGGCACCGGCCGCACCAGCTGCCGCGGCCAAGGGCGCCCCGGGCCAGCCGCGGCAGATCACCTGGGAAGAACTGGTGCCCAAGGACTGGGACCCGGCCAAGGAATTCAAGGGCATGGACCTGAGCTCGCTGAACGACGGCGATCCGCGCGCCAACGAGCTGCTCATGAAGATGCAGGAGGTGTCGAACAACGCACCGACCAACCCCGCGATGAACGGCGCCGAAATCAAGATTCCCGGCTTCATCGTGCCGCTTGAAGAAGCCAAGGGCGAAGTGACCGAGTTCCTGCTCGTGCCCTACTTCGGCGCCTGCATCCACACGCCGCCGCCGCCGGCCAACCAGATCCTGCACGTGGTGGCGTCAAAGGGCGCCAAGTTCCGCGCCATGGACACCGTGTGGGTGACCGGCAAGCTGCAGACGATGCGCAACGACTCGATGATGGGCGTGAGCGGCTATCACGTGAACGCGACGAGCGTCACCAAGTACGCGGGCGGCGCCAAGTAAATACCGGCACAGACCGCCGCATCGACGATGCGCGCGGGCGTGGTCGTCGGCGGCGCAAGCGGCATGCCGCTACTGCTTGCCGATTTCGGTCAGCAGCCGGGTAACGAGATAGAGGCGCGGCACGATCGAGTCGACCTCGATGTATTCGTCGCGCGCGTGATAGCCGAAGCCCGCCAAGCCGAAGCTCTCGACCACGGTGGCCTTGCCGGAGCGGCCCGCATAGCCTGCATCGGTGCCGCCGCCGGTCATTGGCGTGAGCGCGAGCTCGCGGTCGATTTCCTTGTAGATGGCCTGGGCCTTCTCGGCCAGCGCCCGGCCCTTCTCGCCCGCGACGAAAGCCGGGCGACCCACTTCCACCTTGAGCGTGGTCTCGGTGTCGGGCACAAGCTTTCCGCTCGCGAGCTTCGCCTGCAGGGCGGCCTCGAGCTTCTTCTCGGCGCCGGGCTGCGTGATGCGGATGTCGCCGAGCGCCTGCGCCTTCTCGGTGATCTGGTTGATCGGGCCGGTGGCACGCGCCACGGTCCAGTTGAGCGCCACGCCGGGAATGTCCTTGGCCACGTCCCGGGTCTGCAGCAGCTGGTACGACAGCTCGTACAGCGCGTTGCGCCCCAGCTCGGGTGCGGCACCCGCGTGCGACGCACGGCCCTTCACTTCGAGCGTGGCCTGCGCGATGCCGGCAGCGCCCAGCAGCAGCGATTCGCCCTTGGCCACCGACTTGGCCGCGGTGGGCTCGAACGACAGCACCGTGTCGTGCTGGTCGGCCATGGCCGCGATGATTTCACCGGAGCCCACCGAGCCCACTTCCTCGTCGGGGTTCATGAGTACCGTGAGCGTGTCGTAGTCGCGCCAGCCCGCATCGGCGAGGATTTTCAGCGACGCCAGCATGACCGCCAGCCCGCCCTTGTCGTCCGCAATGCCTGGGCCGTAGATCCGATTGCCGTCCACCTTGTAGGGCTGGCTGTTCAGGATGCCGGCGGCGTACACCGTGTCCATGTGGCCCTGCAGCATGATCTTGCGCTTGCCGGTTCCCTTGATGGTGCCGATGACGAGATCGGCGCCCGCTCCGGCTGCGGCCTTGCGCCGCTCGGTCTTGAAGCCGGCAGCCTTCAGGCGCCCCTCCACCACGTCGGCCATCTTGAGCAGGCCATCGACATTGAGGCTGCCCGATTCGATCAGCACCATTTCCTTGAGGTTGTCGATCACCGCTGGCTGGGCCTTTTCGGCGGCGGCAAGCAGCTTTGCATCGGGCGCGGCATGCACCGCGGCAACCGCGCCGAGCACGAGGCTCGAGGCCAGTGCAATGGCGCGCAGGGCAAAGAAAGACGAAGAGCGAACTGTCATGAAGGTTCTCTTTGTTGGAGTGGATGGCGGGCGCCAGCATATCGAGCCGAAGCCCGCCGCGCTGCAAATTGGCGACAGTGCCGTGGCGCGGGCGGAATGGCCGGCAGGCGCCGGACCGCGCATATGGTTGGCCGTGTGCAACAGGGTTCGCAGCGTCAATCGCTGCCGCGGCCGAGCCGCAGGACAGGCAGCAGGCACAGGGCGGCACAGGTTGCGCCGGCCCCCACGAGAAACGCCGCCGTGATGCCGAACCACTGCGTCGCAAGGCCGACTGCGGGCCCTGTCACTCCCATTGCGATGTCCGCAAACGCGATGAAGTTGCCTACCGCGCGGCCGCGCTGCTGTGGCGGCACCGACCGGGTCGCCAACACACCCATTGCCGGAAACACGAGCGAAAAGCCCAGCCCAGTCAGCGTTGCTCCCCCCACCGCCATTGCGGGCGTGGAGGCCCGCCAGACGAGCACCTGCCCGACGGTCTCGAAAATCAATGACCCCACGGCCACGCGCGTCGCGCCGAAGCGGTCCGGCAGGCCCGAGCCGACCAGCCGCACGAAGACATAGGCGGCACCGAAGCCGAGCAGCGCCGTGCCGGCATTCGGCCAGCCATGGGCGGCGTAGTCGAGCGTCAGGAAGGCTGCCATCGCGGCATAGGGCACCGTCGCCAGTGCGAGCACGAGGCCCGGCCGCCAGATCAGTCCAAGCACGCGATGGAAGGGCACGCGTTGTCCGCCCGCCGCGGCCACGGCCGGAAGGCGCACTGCGATGATCCAGGCCAACATCGGCGCCAGCAGCGCAACCACGCCCACGCCGCCGAAGCCGTACGACGCCTGCACGGCCAGCCCGAGCGGCGCGCCGAGCCCGAGCGCAGCGTAGATAGCGATGCCCGTCCACGACATGACTTTGCCGGTGCGAGCGGCGCCCACGCGCGCAATGCCCCAGCTCATCAAGCCGGTGAGAAACAGGCTTTCGCCAAGCCCCGCCACCAGCCGCCCCAACAGCAGGACGGCAAGCTTCCCCAGAGGGTCGATGGGCAAGGCGCTCGACAGGCCATAGGCCAGCCCCGAACAGGCGGCCAGGGGAAGGCCCAGAATCACGGCGGCGCGCGGCCCGCGCTGGTCGCAGAGCGTTCCGGCCTGGTGCCGGGTCAGCAAGGTGGCGAGCGACTGGAGGCCGATGGCCCAGCCCACGGTGGCCGCGCCGAATCCCAGGTGGTCGCGCACCTCGAGGGCGAGCGCGGCCAGGGGAACGCTGATTGCAAGGAATCCGAGGAAGACCGCCAGTACCACCGGGGCGAGCCCCTTGAAAGCAGAAGGGGTCTCGAGCGGGCGAACGGAAGCGGATGAGAAAAGTGATGTCATGCCAAGGCGCGTCTTTATGGATCGAGATACTCCCTGCTGGGATCCTCTCGACAAAGGACGCGTTGGATGACGGTAACGCTTACGGCAGTGCCATGGGAGCGACTGCGGCCGCGACTATAGCGTTGGCGCCGCGCCGCAGTCAACACCCTGCAAGAGGCGTTCTTTCATTCCTTCCTGCTGCCGCGGAGCTTCTTTGCCGCGGCCTTGCGCACCGGCTTCGGCTCCGACGCCTCGCGCGCCGACTTCATGTGCCCGCTTTCCGCCGTGGTCATGCCCACGATCCTTGCGAGCTGGCGGCTCACGCTCACATAGGCGTGGCCGATGCGGCTGTCGAAGTACAGCGAGTCGCCGCGTGCAAGGCGCACGACCTTGCCGTTGTCGAAGTGCACTTCGATTTCTCCCGAAAGCACATAGGCGAACTCTTCTCCCGCGTGCCTCACGAAGTCTTCGGGGCCATGGATGCGCCGTGCGTGCACGGTGCCGACGATCGGGCTCATCTGCTTGCCCGCGGCCGTGGTGCCCAGGAACTCGTAGGCGATTGAAAGGCCGCGATACACCACGCCCTTGCCCGCGCGCGTGACCACCGGTCCATCGAGTTGCGCTGGCTTGATGCCGGCACCCGCGAACATCGCGTTCATGTCCATTTCGAGCGCGCGGCCGAGCGCGGTGAAGTTTTCGTACCCGAGCGCGAGTTGCCCGCGTTCCGCGCGCGAAATGGTGGTGATCGACACGCCCGAACGCTCGGCCAGTTGTGCCAGCGTCCAGCCGAAACGCTTGCGTGCGGTGCGCAGCCGATTGCCGAAGGTGGTGCGGTCGAGCGTGGGCTGCTGCTCGCCCCTGGGCTTGGTCCCCGGCTTGGTGCCCGTGTGTGGATTCACGCTTGGCTCTCTCTTGTAGTGCAGCACGATTCTGCCAGTGCAATGTCCGATTCCCGGCCCAGGCTCTCGCTTTCGGTTTCGTGAATTGCGTATTCGCAAATTGCGTGGACGCAAATTCCACCGGCACGGTGCACGTTGCTACTGAATTGGCCCGCCCGAATAAATTTGCGTATACGCAAATTTCTACCTACACTTTCAGCCATGACTTCGAACACACCAGCGCCCGTTGCGGCCGACTATCTCGTGATTGGCGGCGGCATTGCCGGCGCCTCGGTGGCTTACTGGCTTGCGCCGCATGCCCGCGTGATCCTGCTCGAGCGCGAAGCCCAGCCCGGCTATCACTCCACCGGCCGCTCGGCCGCGCTCTTCATGGAAAGCTACGGCACGGCGCAGGTCCGCGCGCTCACCATGGCAAGCCGTGCGTTTCTCGAACATCCGCCCGAAGGTTTTGCCGAGCATCCGCTGCTCACGCCACGCGGTGCCTTGATGGTGGCCGACGCAGAGCACGTGGCCGAACTCGAGGCCCACTGGGAAGTGCTGCGCGCGATGAACACAGGCGCAAAGCGCCTCAGCAGCGAAGAAGCCATCGAGATGGTGCCGGCGCTGCGGCCCGAACAAGTGGCAGGCGGCGTCTATGAGCCCGATGCTTCCGACATGGACGTGCACGCCATTCACCAGGGCTACCTGCGCGGCATGCGGCAGGCCGGCGGCAAGCTGGTGTGCGACGCCGGCGTGACGGCGCTCGAACGAGTGGGCGACCACTGGCGCGTGACGGCGGGCGACGTGGTCTACGAAGCGCCGGTGGTCATCAATGCGGCGGGCGCGTGGGTCGACACCATTGCGCAACTGGCGGACGTGCGGCCCATCGGCATCGAGCCGCGCCGGCGCTCGGCGTTCATCTTCGCACCGCCCGAAGGCTGCAACGTCGCCCACTGGCCCATGGTGTTCAGCGCGGATGAGGGCTGGTACATCAAGCCCGACGCCGGCATGCTGCTCGGCTCGCCGGCCAACGCCGATCCGGTCGAGCCGCAGGACGTGCAGCCCGAAGAACTGGACGTCGCCTTTGCCATCCACCGCATCGAGGAAGCCACCACGCTCACCATTCGCCGCCCCACCCGCACATGGGCCGGCCTGCGCTCCTTCGTGGCCGATGGCGACCTGGTGGGCGGCTTCGAGCCCCAGGCGCCCGGCTTCTTCTGGCTGGCAGCGCAAGGGGGTTACGGCATCCAGACTTCGCCGGCCATGGGCGAGGCCTGTGCGGCACTCGCACGCGGATTGCCGGTGCCGCAGCGCATTGCGAGCTTTGGGCTCACGGCCGAAATGCTCGGGCCGCAGCGCTTGCGCGTCAACTGAAATAGCCGGGTAGCGAAAGGCTGGATGGCTGGAGAGAGCTGGTTCAAAGCGGCCTAGTCGGGCGCGTTCATCACCCGCGCAAACTCTTCGTCTGCGGGCACGTTGTCGGCATCGAGCTCGCTGGCGTCCGTCAGGTCGATGCCGGTCCCCGACAGGTCGTCGTCGGCTTCGGATTCCGATTCTTCGAAGTCGTCGACGGGCGAATCGTCGTCGTCATCTTCGGGCGATGGCGGTGCGGGGCGCTTCTTGGCGTCGACGTTGTTCATGATCGGTTCCTCGGCGATGAGATAGGCGAAACATTCGTCAGACCCCCGATGTTGCACCTCTTTCGGGTGCCGTGCGTCAATTCCCCGGAACAGCGTCGGTTTCGGAACGTATCCATCGCCCTCGCGCAACTCAGTCCTTGTGCGCCGGGGCCGCTTCGCCTTCGTGCGCATGGCCGTGATCGGCGTGGCCGTGTTCCGAGTGGCCGTGATCCGAGTGGCCATGATCGTGCTCGCCGTGTGCAAGCCGGCTCACAAGCGTGACGAGCGCAATGCCCACCACAAGCCAGGCGATCTGCGCCGCGGTCTGCCGCGCGGGCAAGCGCTTCTGCAGTTGTGGAATCAGGTCGGCCAGTGCCACATAGACAAAGCTGCTGCTGGCCAGCACCAGGAAGTACGGCAACCATCCGTGCAGCTGGTCGACGAGCCACCATCCGACGATGCCGCCGAGCATGGTCATGGTGCCGGCGAGCGACACCTTGACCAGCGCCGCCCGCTGGTTGGCCGAACTCTGGCGCAGCACCACGAGGTCTCCGATGTGATGCGGAACTTCGTGCGCGAGCACCGCAATGGCGGCTACCAAGCCAAGGCGCATGTCCGCGATGAAGGCGGATGCAATCAGGATGCCGTCGCCGAAGCAGTGCACGCTGTCGCCGGTGAGCACGGCCCAGCCGCCGCGCCCGTGAGGCGCGCGGCTGTGCGAGTGGCCGTGGTCGCCGTGGCCATGGTTGTGGGCGTGGCCATGGGCATGATCGTGCGCGTGGTCCGCCTTGTGCCCTGCGGCGACCGGCCCCGGCGCCGGGCTACCGTGGTGATGCTCGTGCCCGTGGTGCCAGAGCTCGGCTTTATCGAGCAAAAAGAAGAACACCAGGCCGAACAGCAGCACGCCGAAGAGCAGCGCCGGTTCGATGCGGCTTTCGAAGGCTTCGGGCAGCAGATGCATGAAGGCAGTGGCAAGCAGCGCCCCCGCAGCCAGGCTCAACAAGTGCTGCGAATTCACCCCGCCCGATCCGCTGCGCACGCCCACGCGCAAGAGCAGGGCCGCGAGCCATACGCTTCCGATGCCGGCAACCAGGGTCGCCGCAATGATCACTATCAAATTCATAGCTGCTTGCGCAATTTCGGTGGGCATCGATGCCCGACAACGTTCATACAAAGAGAAAGGCCGTCACGTGGACGGCCTTCGGCGGTGAGTGGCTACAGGCCGTCGTCAGACGACGCCATTGGCTTTGAACCAGGCCGTGGCTCGCTGCCATCCGTCCTCGGCCGCGCTTTTCACGTAGCTGGGGCGGTAGTCGGCATGGAACGCGTGGCCTGCTTCGGGATACACGACGAAGCTCGAAGCCTTGGCAGCCGGAGTCCCATTTGCCAACGCTGCTTTCATCTTATCAACCGTGTCAAGCGGGATGCCCTGGTCTTTTCCGCCGTACAAACCGAGCACGGGCGCCTGGAGGTTGGCCGCAATGTCGATGGGATGCCGGGGCGTGAGTTCGCCCGGCTGGCCGACCAGCCGGCCGTACCATGCGACGCCGGCCTTGACCTTGCCGGTGGCGGCATAGAGCCACACGATACGGCCGCCCCAGCAGAAGCCGGTAATGCCGGCCTTGGCAACATTGCCGCCGTTGGCCCCGGCATACGCAAGCGCGCCGTCCAGGTCGGCCATGACCTGCGCATCGGGCACCTTGCTCACGATGTCGGCCTGCAGCTTGGGAATGTCGGTGTAGCCGCGCGGATCGCCCTGCCGCGCATAAAGCTCGGGGGCAATGGCCAGGTAGCCGAGTTGCGCAAAGCGGCGGCAGGTATCGGCAATGTATTCATGCACGCCGAAGATCTCCTGGATCACCAGGATGACCGGCAGGCCCGTCTTGCCGGCCGGCGCCGCCGCATAGGCGGGCACCTCGAAGCCGTTGACGGTGTACTTGATGGGCCCGGCCTTCAGGCCTTCGGCCGAAGTGCTGATGGCGGTCTGTGCCATGACCGGCATCACGGCGGCCGCATAGCCCACGCCGATGGCGGCCTTGAGTGCGGTGCGGCGCGTGGCGCCCTGCTCTGTGCTCTCGCCGGGGCGAAGCGAATCGAAGTCGGAACGGCTGTCATCGCGAAGGGACATGGGAAGGGCTCCAGTGGAATCGTCGGACTGAAAGGACGTGAAAAGGGGATGCGTGAAAACGCACGCCGCAATGTAGGCGAATTCAGCCCAGCCCGTATTCGACCGGCTGTATGCCAACAGGGTTGCTTGTGACCTAAAGTCTTCAGTCGCGATAAGCGCGGCGGGCCAATGCGGCGGCCAGCACCTGCGCCGGATCGACCAGGTCCAGCCCGGCAACCGCGGCCGAGCCCTGCAGTCCGAGCGGCACCTCGGTGCAGCCCATGATGATGGTGACCGGCCCGTGGCGTTCCGCGAGCCGCAGCGCCACCTGCGAAAAACATTCTTCGGCAAGCCGCATGTTTCCGGCCTTCACGCCGTCGAAGATGCCGCGCGTGATGGTGCGGCGTTCCTCCTGCAGCGGCACAAGGCAATCGAGCCCCGCCTCGGCCAGCGCCTGCTCGTACAGACGCACGCGGTAGGTGCCCTCGGTGGCCATCAGCGCCACATTGCCCGCCCCTTGCGCGGCAAGATGCTGCGCCACCTCGCGCGCCATGTGCAGCAGTTCCACCTGGGGAAAGCGTTCCTGCAGCCGGGCATGCCAGGCATGCGCGGTGTTGCAGGCAATGGCCACGGCCTGGCTGCCCAGCGCAGCCAGCCGTCCCAGTGCCTGCAGCATCGGCTCCAGCGGCTGGTGCGCACCGTTGTCCGCCGAACCCAGCGCATGGGTGCGGTCTGGCACCGGCACCTGCGCCAGCCAGTGCTCCGGAAAAGACTGGTCACGCACCGGCTCCCCGCGTGCCTGCATCTGCTGGGCGCACGCCTGCACGAAGAGACGGACGAAGTCCGCCCCCGCGGCAGGGCCCATGCCGCCCAGAATGCCGACTACGTTGGTTGAAGCCATTGCGCGCAGTTCCGTGGATCAGGTCGCCGGCTTGTCTGAAGGGGCCTTGATGTTGTCCTTGAGCTGCTGGCTCATGGGCAAATTCAGCGGCACGTTCTTCGGCGGGATCGGCGACATGAACCACTTGGTGTAGAGCTTTTCGAACTCACCGCTCTTCATCAGGCCGGTGAAGGTGTCGTCCACCAGCTTCTTGAAGGCCGGGTCGTCCTTTGGCAGCATGCAGGCATAGGGCTCGACCTGCAGCGCCTCGCCCACCACCTCGTAGTCGGCCGGGTTCTTGGCGTTGGCAATCAGGCCGAACAGCAGGATGTCGTCCATGGCAAATGCCACGGCGCGGTCGCTCTCCACAAGCAGGAAGGCGTCGGCGTGGTCCTTGCCGAGCACGATGTCCATGTCGAGATTCTTCTCGGTGTTGTACTTGCGCATGACCAGCGCATTGGTGGTGCCGGTGGTGCTGGCCACCGTCTTCTTGGCCAGGTCCGCGTAGTCCTTGATCTTGGAAGACTTCTTGGTCAACAGGCGCGTGCCCGTGTAGAAGTGGTTGACGGCAAAGGCCACGTCCTTGCCGCGCGCGGTGTTGTTGGTGGTGGAGCCGCACTCCAGGTCGACCGTGCCGTTGGTAATCAGCGGAATGCGGTTCTGCGATGTCACCGGCATCAACTGCACCTGCAGGTTGGGCTTGTTGAGCTTTTTCTTCACCGCCTCGACCACGGCGTTGGAGAGTTCGACCGAGAACCCGATCGGCTTGTTGGGGCCGTCCAGGTAGCTGAAGGGCACCGACGACTCGCGGTAGGCGAGAGTGATCTTGCCGGACTCGGCGATCTTGGCCAGCGTGTCGGCGGCCTGGACGCCGGTGGCGGTAAGCAGCACCACGGCAGCAGCGGCCATCAATGCGGAGAGTTTCATGCGAGCCTTCTTCAGTTGGTTGAACAGAGCGGCCAGTGTAAGAAGGAGTGACACATCGCGACAATTCCAAATGAACCCTAGGTCATACCCAAAGGTTATGGCCTCGCCCTCTGCAATGCGGCCATGCGGTTTGGCTATGGGCCACCGCGCTTTTGGCATTTCCGGGCATTCGCGCGCGCCCCTACATTCACCGCACCCTCTCTCAATGTCCTTCTTCCGAAAGTTGCCTCCATGCATGTGTGTGTGCTCGGCGCCGGCATCGTGGGCCTGGCGACCGCCTGGCAGCTCGAACGCCGGGGCCATCAGGTTACGGTGATCGACCGCGCGACGCCTGGGGCCGGCGCGAGCGGCGGCAATGGCGCCCAACTCAGTTATTCGTATGTGCAGCCGCTGGCAGACGCGTCGATCTGGCGGCAATTGCCCAAGCTGCTGCTTTCGCCAAGCTCGCCGCTCAAGCTGCGGCCCCAGCTCGACCCCTTGCAGTGGCGCTGGGGGCTGGAATTTCTTGCAGCCTGCAATGCCGAGACCTCGCGCGACACCACCTCGCAGCTGCTGGCGCTTGCCGCATCGAGCCGCGCCGAGTTCGAAACCATGCGGGCCGAACTGTCGCCCGATTGCGACTTTTCCGCGACCGGCAAGCTGGTGCTCTACAGCAACGCATCGTCGCTCGAAAGCGCGCGGGCCCAGCTAGAGCTGCAACGCACCATGGGCAGCAAGCAGCGCATGGTCGCGCCGCACGAGTGCGTGGCAATCGAGCCCGCGCTCGAAAGCTACCGCAGCCAGATTGCGGGGGCGGTCTACACGCCAAGCGAATGCGCAGCCGACTGCCTCAAGGTATGCGCCGAACTCATGGGTGCGCTGCGCGCGCGCGGTGTGCGCTTTCTGCTCGGCACCGACGTGCACGGCTTTGCGCGCGACGGCGCGCGGGTGGCCGCGGTGAAATCGAGCGAAGGCGACATCGAGGCAGACGCCTTCGTGATGGCCCTGGGCTCGGCCTCGCACAAGCTCGGGCGTGCGCTTGGCGCCTACCTTCCGGTGTACCCGCTCAAGGGCTACAGCATCACGGTCGAGGTCGATCCTGCGCCCGGCGCCGCGCCCAGGGTGAACGTGACCGACAGCGCACGCAAGGTGGTGTTCGCGCGCATCGGATCGCGCCTGCGGGTGGCGGGCATGGCCGAACTCGTGGGGCACGACGCGAGCATTCCGGCCACACGCATCGAGACGCTGGCAGCCGCGACGCGTGCGGTGTTCCCGCATGCCAGCCGGCTGGAAGAACTGCATCCGTGGACCGGCATGCGGCCCGCCACGCCCAAGGGGCTGCCGATCATCGGACGGCTCGCGAGCGCGCCGTCGAACATGCTGTTCAACACCGGGCACGGCGCGCTGGGCTTCACGCTGGCCTTCGGCTCCGCACGGCGGATTGCCGAAGCGCTGGAGCCCGCGGCGGCATTGGCTTGAAACTTCGCGGACGGCAGGCGGGCCTCAGGCGGCCTGCTCGATGGCCTCGCGCATGCAGCGCGTAATGCCGCGAACCGCTACCGAATCGGGCCGTCCCGCAAAGCGCAACGCGCGCACCGGCACCGGAATGTGCGGCTCCAGTGCCAGCACCTCGACCTTGGTACTGTCGGCGGAGCGAGCCGTGCAGGCATCGACCAGCGCCACACCCAGCCCATGGTGGGCCATCGACAACGCTGCGTGGTAGGTCTGCACCGTGACCACCGCCTGCTGAAAACCCACGCCCGCCTGTCGGCAGGCCTGGCTCAAGCTGGTGCCCACCGGGTCGCGGCTGTCGAGCCCGATGACTGGCCGATCGACCAGATCGTGCAGCGCCACCGAACCGTTGCGCACCAGCGCACGCGGGAGCATGCCCTTCGGCGCAATGCACACCATGCGCGTGTCGGCGAGCGTTTCTTGCGTAAGCGAGGGATGCACCGCGGGGCTGAAGACAAAGCCCACGTCGGCCTCTTGCAGCAGCAGCGCCGACATGATCTGCGGCGAATGCAGCGATTCGACGGTGATCGAATAGCCCGGATGCTTTTCGCGAAACGCCTTGAGCGCGCGCGGCAGCACCTCGTAGCTCAGTGCCAGCACGCTCAGGATGCGCAGCTCGCCCGTGTCGCTGCCCGCGCGCAGGTTGGCTGCGAGGCGCTGCACCTCGTCGAGCTGCGCGAAAAGCCGCTCGATGTGCGGATACAGCGTGAGCGCCTCGGTGGTCGGCGTCAGCCGGCCCTTGGCGCGCTGGAACAGCGGAAAGCCCAGTTGCAGCTCGGCATGCTGCAGCGTGCGGCTTACCGCCGGCTGCGTGATGTTGATGAGCCGCGCCGCCGCGCTCACGCTGCCCGTGAGCATGATGGCGTTGAAAACCTCGATGTGACGCAGCCGCATGGAACTCAGTTGCCGACTTTGTTGCGCGAAAGGTCCATCACCATGCGGGTCGCAAGATAGAGCCGCGGCTCGATGGAATCCACCAGCACGTATTCGGCATCGGCCGAGTGCGCGCCAAAACCCTGCAGGCCGAAGCGCTCGACCACCGGCGCCTTGGTCTTGAGGGCGGCAAACGCCGCATCGGTACCGCCGCCGGCAGCCTTGTCGTCGGCGCCCAGCGGCTTGCCCACTTCGTCCTTGTAGATGCGCTGCGCGTGCGCGGCCAGCGCGCGCGAGGCGTCGGTGGCTTCGAGCGGCGGACGGCGGCGCTCGAACTTCAGCTCGACCTTGGCCTCGGGAATCAGTTGCTTCTTCACGCGCTCCTGCACCTGCTGCTCGATGCGGTCGTAGTCGCTCACCTTCAGCACGCGCACATCGGCGCTGGCGGTGGCACTGGCCGGAATCACGTTGCGGTTGCTGCCTGATTTCGAAATGGTCCAGTTCATCTTGAGGCCCGTTGCAGGGTCCGACAGGTCACGCATCTGCAGCACCTGGTGCGAGAGCTCGTAGAGCGCGTTCACGCCCTGCTCGGGCGCAGAGCCCGCATGCGATGCCTTGCCCGTGACATTGAGCGTGACCGAGGCAATGCCCGCGGTGGCAAGCGAAAGCTTGTCTTCCTTGACCGAGGCGCCCTCGAACGACAGCACCGCATCGTGCTCACCGCCAAGCCGCGTGATGAGCGCGCGCGAACCGGGCGAGCTGATTTCCTCGTCGCCGTTGATCAGCACGGTGAGCGTGCCGTAATCCTTGAACTTGAGCGCCTGCAGCATGGCCACCGTGTGGATGATGACCGCCACGCCCTGCTTGTCATCTGCAATGCCGAGGCCGTAGGCCTTGTCGCCTTCGACGCGGAACGGCTGCTTGTTGAGCATGCCCACGGCGTAGACCGTGTCCATGTGCGCAATGAGCATGATCTTCTTCTTGCCCGTGCCCTTGAAGGTCGCGCGTACGACGCGGCCTATTTTTTCGGGCGTGTCTTCCATGCGGTAGGCCTCGGCACTGGGGTCGATGAACTCGACCTCGCCGCCCAGCGCCTTGAGCTTGCCGGCGATGAGGTCGGAGATCTTCTCGAGGCCCTCCAGGTCGCGGCTGCCGGACTCGATGCCGACGAGCTGCGACAGCGAATCGAGCAGCGGCTGCTTCTGCTCGGCCGCCAGCGAGGCGATGCGCGCATCGGGTGCGGCCAGCGCGGCCTGGCAGGCTGCGGCGATCAGGAGTGCGCCGCCTGCGCGGCACCAGGAACGAACGGGGAACAGGGTCATGAACGGCTTCCTTGTGTTTTTCTGGTCCGCGCGGCGGGTACCGGGCGGGTTCGGCATTCTTCCATGCAGGCCGGCATTGCGGCGACCAGCGCATCGACAGCGCAGCGCGTCTTGGCGGGCATGTGGCGCGAGCGCGGCCACAGCACATGAATGGGCATGGCCGCGGCGCGGTGGTCGGCCAGCACGGGCTCGAGCTGTCCGGATTGCACGTAGCGTGCCAGCAGCCAATTCGGCAGCCATGCCACTCCGGCACCCGCAATGGCTGCATCGGCCACCGCCTGCAGGTCGTTCAGCCGCGCATGCCAGGGCAGATGCACGGTGTGCGCGCGGCCTTGCGGATCGCGCAGTTCCCATCGCTGCGAATGGCCGGGGCCGCAATAGTCGATGCCCCGGTGCTGCGCCAGCGCGGCCACATCAGCCGGCCGCCCGAAGCGCGCGAGGTAGGCCGGCGCGGCAGCGAGCAGCATGGTCTGCTCGCCGAGGCGGCGGGCCAACAGCCGGTCGCTGTCGGGCAGCTCGCCGATGCGCACCGCAAGATCGTAGCCCTCCTGCAGCAGGTCGACCGTGCGGTCGCTGATGGCGATGTCCACCTGCAGTTGCGGATAGCGCTCGATGAGGCCCAGCAACGCCGGCGCCGCATGGTGATGGCCGAAGGCCAGCGGCAGGCTGGCACGCAAGCGGCCGCGCGGTTCGCGCCGGCCGTTTTCGAGCCCCGACTCCGCGGCCTCGAGTTCCGCCTGCGCGCGCAGGCAGTGCTCGTAGTAGGCCTGCCCTTCCTCGGTCAGGCTCTGGCTGCGGGTGGTGCGCTGGAGCAGCCGCACGCCGAGCCGCGCCTCCAGCCGTGCAAGCGCCTTGCCCACTGCCGAACGGGTGAGGTTCAGCCGCTCGGCCGCGAGCGTGAGGCTGCCGCTTTCGACTACCTCGAGAAAAGTCTGGATGCCATCGAAACGATCGGTCATGGCTCGGGATTGTGCCTTCTGGTTCCCGAATCTACTGAACCGATGTCCTCAATGAAGAAGTTGATTCCCGACAAGATAGCGGCATGACACCGTCCTCTACTTCCACCCCCCGCCGCGCTGCCGCCGCGCTCACCGCCATTTGCCTTGTTGCACTCATGTTCGGGCTCGAAATCTCGAGCGTGGCGGTGATCCTGCCGGAGCTCGAGCGCGTGCTGCATGCCGACTTCCAGGACGCGCAATGGATCATGAACGCCTACACGCTGGCTTGCACCTCGGTGCTGATGGCGGCCGGCACGCTGGCCGACCGGTACGGCCGCCGCCGCGTGCTGATGGCCAGCCTGTGGCTGTTCGGGCTGGCATCGCTGGCATGCGGCTGGGCGTCGAGCGCGCCGCTCCTGATTGCCGCGCGTTTCGTGCAGGGCGTGGGCGCAGGCGCCATGATGATCTGCCAGTTCGCCATCCTGTCGCAGCAGTTCCGCGAACCCGCGGCCCGATCGCGCGCCTTCGCAGTGTGGGGCGTGGTCGCGGGCATCGGGCTGGGCTTTGGTCCACTGGTGGGCGCCGCCATCGTGGCGTTGGCCGACTGGCGCTGGGTCTTCCTGGTGCACGCGCCGCTGGCGCTGCTCACGCTGGGCCTGGTGCGCGCCAGCGTGCAGGAGTCGCGCGACCCCGACGCGCACCGCCTCGACGTGGCGGGCATGCTCACGCTCACGCTTGCGGTGTTTGCGCTGGTCTACTTCATCACGCTCGGCACAGTGCAGGGTTTCGCAAACGCGGCGGGGCTGGCCCTGCTGGCGTTGGCGCTGGTGAGCCTCGGGTTGTTCATTGCGGCCGAGCGGCGCAGCGCGCATCCCATGTTCGATTTTTCGGTCTTCCGCATCCACCGCTTCAACGGCGCGATGATGGGCTCGATGGGCATGAACTTCAGCTTCTGGCCGTTCATGATCTACCTGCCGATCTACTTCCAGTCGGCGCTCGGCCACAACCTGATGCACGCGGGCTGGGCCCTGCTGGCCTACACCCTGCCCACCCTGCTGGTGCCGCCGCTGGCCGAGCGGCTGGCGCTGCGCCATGGCGCCGAGCGCGTGATTCCGGGCGGCCTCGGCTTGATAGCCCTGGCCTTCCTGCTCATGGCGGCGGGCAATGCGCGCGGCAGCGACGCGGTGGTGATTGCCGCTTGCCTGGTTGCGGGCATCGGCCTCGGCCTCACGAACTCGCCCGTTACCAACACGAGCACCAGCGCGGTGTCGGCGGCGCGCGCGGGCATGGCCTCGGGCATCGACTTCAGCGCGCGGCTGATCACGCTCGCCTTGAACATCGCGCTGATGGGATTCGTGCTGGTGAGCGGCATTGCGCGCCACCTGGGTGACGCCGGCCTGCGCGCCGGGCCCGGAGAACTGCTGCAATTGGCGCAGGCGGTGGCGGCGGGCAAGCTGGACACCCTGCCAGGCGTGGCCGGCTCCGCACTCGCGCAGGCCGCCCTGCGCCAGGGCTTTGGCGACGTGATGCTCTATGCCGGTATCGGCGTGGGGCTGCTGGCGCTCGCGAGCCACGCCTTCTTCAGGCGCGGCCGCCGCTCAGTGGGCCTTGTCCCAGTCGGGGCCGATGCCGATCTCCGCTAAGAGCGGCACCTTCAGCTCCGCCACGCCGGCCATCAGGCGCGGGATTTCGGTGCGCACCCATTCGACCTCCGCCTCGGGCACTTCGAACACCAGTTCGTCGTGCACCTGCATGATCATCCGGGTGGCGCGCTTCTCGGCGTCGAGCACGTCCTGCACCTTGATCATGCTGAGCTTGATCAAGTCGGCCGCCGTGCCCTGCATGGGCGCGTTGATGGCCGCGCGCTCGGCGCCGCCGCGTCGCGGGCCGTTGGGCGAATTGATCTCCGGCAGGTACAGGCGCCGGCCGAACACGGTCTCGACGTAGCCCTTTTCCTTGGCCAGCGCCTTGGTCTCGTCCATGTACGCCTTCACGCCCGGATAGCGCGCGAAGTAGCGTTCGATGTAGGAGGCCGCGGCCTTGGTCTCGATGCCCAGGTTGCGTGCCAGCCCGAAGCTGCTCATGCCGTAGATAAGACCGAAGTTGATCACCTTGGCGTAGCGGCGCTGCTCGCTCGACACCTGGTCGGGCGTGGAGCCGAACACCTCCGCCGCGGTGGCGCGGTGCACGTCGATGCCTTCGCGGAACGCACGCAGCAAAGACTCGTCGCCGCTGATGTGCGCCATGATGCGCAGCTCGATCTGCGAGTAGTCGGCGCTTGCAATCACGCTGCCGGCGGGCGCAATGAAGGCCTCGCGCACACGGCGACCTTCGGGGGTGCGGATCGGAATGTTCTGCAGGTTGGGATCGTTGCTCGAGAGCCGCCCCGTCACCGCCACTGCCTGCGCATAGTGCGTGTGCACGCGGCCGGTGCGCGGGTTGGCCAGCTGGCCGAGCTTGTCGGTGTACGTGCCCTTGAGCTTGGACAGGCCGCGGTGCTCCAGGATCTTGGCCGGCAGCGGATAGTCCTCGGCCAGCTTCTCGAGCACTTCTTCGTCGGTGCTGGGTGCGCCGCTCGGCGTTTTCTTGACCACCGGCAGGCCCAGCTTGGTGAAGAAGATCTCGCCGATCTGCTTGGGCGAACCCAGGTTGAAAGGCTGCCCGGCAATCTCGTAGGCCTCTTGCTCGAGCGCCATGATGCGCGTGCCGAGTTCATGGCTTTGCGCGGCGAGCGTGGGTGCATCGATCAGCACGCCGTTGCGCTCCACGCGGTAGAGCGCCTCGCTCGAATCCATTTCGAGCTGATAGATGAAGCGCAGCTTTTCGTCGCGCTCGATCTGGGGCCACAGCGTCAGGTGAACATCGAGCGTCTGGTCGCTGTCTTCGCACGAATATTCGGCGGCCTTGGCAATCTCGACCTGGCTGAACGGAATCTGGTGCGCGCCCTTGCCGCACAGGTCTTCGTACGAAATGCCGCTGCGCCCCAGGTGCCGCTCGGCCAGGCTCGCAAGCCCGTGTGGCCGGTGCGCTTCGAGCACATAGCTTTGCAGCATGGTGTCATGCGCATAGCCCTGCACCTCGATGCCATGGTTGGCAAACACGTGGCGGTCGTACTTGATGTGCTGGCCGAGTTTTTTCTTCTGGGGGTTTTCGAGCCACGGCCTGAGCTTGGCGAGCACTTCGTCGATAGGCAGTTGGGCGGGCGCATCGCCGTAGTTGTGCGCCAGCGGCACGTAGGCGGCCTCGCCCGGCTCCACGCTGAAGCTCACGCCCACGATCTGCGCAACCATTTCGTCGAGCGACGTGGTCTCGGTGTCGATGGCGGCCAGATCGGCGGCCTCCAGCCTTGCGAGCCAGCTATCGAACTGCTCCCAGGTCGTGATGGTTTCGTATTTCAGGTTGCTCGCGGGCGATGCAGCCTCGATGGCGCCAAGGTTGGATGATTCATCGAACAGGCCGCCCTGGTCGGCACTCGCAGCGCCGCCGCGGGCCTGCTGCTTCTTGATGTTTTCCTCGATCAGCTCGGGCGGCACTTCCATGGCCTCGAGCGACTTCACCAGGCTCTTGAAGCCGAACTTTTCGTAGAAGGGCTTGAGCTCGGTCGTTTGCGGGGCGCCGACGGGCAGGCCTTCGAGCGAAGGCAGGCCTGTGACGTGCCCGGCCAGGTCGCAATCGGTGCGGATGGTGACCAACTGGCGGCTCAGCGGCAGCTTGTCCAAGGCCTTGCGGAGGTTCTCGCCGGCCTGGCCTTTCACCTCCGCCGCGCGTTCGATCAGCGCGTCGAGCGAACCGTATTCGAGCAGCCATTTGGCGGCTGTCTTGGGGCCGACCTTCTCGACACCAGGCACGTTGTCGACCGCGTCGCCCACCAGCGTCTGGTAGTCGATCATCAGGTTGGGCGGCACACCGAATTCCGCCGTGACACCCGCCACGTCGCGCTTCTTGCCGTTCATCGTGTCGATGATGGTGATGTGCTCGTCCACCAGTTGGCTCAGGTCCTTGTCGCCGCTGGACACGATCACTTCCACGCCCTGCGCCGCGGCCGTCTTGGCAAGCGTGCCGATCACGTCGTCGGCCTCGATGTCGGGCACGCAGAGCACGGGCCAGCCCATGAGCTTCACCACCTGGTGGATGGGGTCGATCTGGCTGCGCAGGTCGTCGGGCATCGGCGAGCGGTTGGCCTTGTATTCGGGATACAGGTCGTCGCGAAACGTCTTGCCCGGTGCGTCGAAGATGCAGGCCGCATAGTCGGCGCGAACCTCGCGGCGCAGCGCCGTCATCATGTTGATCATTCCGCGGATGGCGCCGGTGGCGGGGCTCTTCGGATCGCCGGGCACGGCCCGCAGGTCCGGCATGGCGTGGAAGGCGCGGTAAAGATAGCTCGAGCCATCGACGAGCAGCAGCGTTTTCTTGTCGGTCATCAGGCCATTTTGCCGTGCCCGGCGCGGCGCCCGGAACCACGGCGGTGCGCGCCGCAGACCGACACCTCGAAAGCGGCGCCAAGCCTACAATCCTTGCATGCCTAGCCCCACACTCCTGGTCGCCCGCCGCATTCTGCTGGCGCTGGCCTTTGCCGCTCCTTTTGCCGCCGTTCAGGCGCAGTCCGCACCCGCCCGGGTGCCTGCACCGGCCGAGCCGCTACAAAATCAGGAGCAACCCGACGGCCGACGCAACCAGAAGGTCGAGCACATCCACACCGAAGACAGCGGCGCTTCGGTCGACGAGGTCCGCTACGGCGGCCGCACGCAAAGCATCAATGTGAAGCCCAAGGCCAACGTGCCCGGCTATGAAGTGCTGCCCAACGACGCAGGCAGCGCGCGCCCGGGCTCGGCCGACTCCAACGGCAACGGCCCGCGCGTCTGGAACGTGATGAAGTTCTGACCGTGCTGCGCGTTCAATCGTCAGCGCAACGCTGAGCACCGCCATGGCAGTTTTTACCGAAGTCGAATTCGGCGAGGCAGACGCGCTCGTGCAGCGCCTGGGCCTGGGCCCCCTGCGCGAGCTGCGCGGCATCGAGGGCGGCATCGAGAACACCAACTACTTCGCCACCACCGAAAGCGGCGAGTTCGTGTTGACGCTGTTCGAGCGCCTCAGCGCCGAGCAGCTCCCCTACTACCTTTGTCTCATGAAGCACCTGGCGGGCCGCGGCCTGCCGGTGCCGGAGCCCGTGGCCGACCCGGCCGTCGCGCCGCCGTCGGGCCATGCGCTGACGATTCCCGCGAATGCGCCTTGCGAACTGCTGCTCAAGGTAGCAGGCAAGCCGGCCGCGCTGGTGCAACGGCTCTCGGGCCGAAGCGAACTGGCGCCGGGCACTGCGCATTGCGCCCAGCTGGGCGAAATGCTGGCGCGCATGCACCTGGCGGCGCGCGACTTTCCGCGCATTCAGCCGAACCTGCGCGGCCTTGCGTGGTGGAACGAGACCGTTCCCGTGGTGCTGCCCTACATCGACGAATCGCAAGCCGGGCTGCTGCGCGCCGAACTGGCCTACCAGAACCATGTGGCTGAAACATCGGCCTACGCCGCATTGCCGCGCGGCCCGGTGCATGCGGACATGTTCCGCGACAACGTGATGTTCGCAACCGGCGAAGACGCCGGCTCGGCGCCGCGCCTGACCGGCGTGTTCGACTTCTACTTTGCGGGCACCGACACGTGGCTGTTCGACCTGGCCGTGTGCCTGAACGACTGGGCCATCGACTTGCCGACCGGCGAGCACCATGCCGAACGCGCGGACTCGCTGCTGTCCGCCTACGAAACCGTGCGTCCGCTGAATGCGTCCGAGCGCGCCCTGCTGCCCGCCATGCTGCGCGCCGCGGCACTGCGCTTCTGGATTTCTCGGCTCTGGGACTTTCACCTCCCGCGCGAAGCCAGCATGCTGAAGCCGCACGATCCGGCGCACTTCGAGCGCGTGCTGCGCGGGCGCGCCTCCCATCCGCATGCCATGGCGCAATCGCTCGAGCCGCTGGCTGCCTGACACTTCAAAATGAAACTCAACCTCGTGCCGGCGCGAACCGGCGCTGCATGGGTCCGCCTCGGACTCAAGACCTTCTGGCGACAGCCGCTCGCCTTCATTTCGCTGTTCTTCCTGCTGATGGCGCTGATCTCGACGGTGTCGCTGCTGCCGCTGCTCGGCAGCGTGCTGGCGCCGGTGCTGCTGCCCTTCATGACGCTCGGGCTGATGGTGGCAACCTCGGTCGCCTACACCGACAACGCCGAGGGCATTGGCACCGCCGGCCATGCGCAGCGCCCCACGGGCTCCGCCATGTTCGTGGCGGTGGTTGCCGCCATGCGCACCGAATGGCGCTCGCTGGTCAAGCTGGGGGTGATCTCCGCCGTGTACTTTGTATTCGCCGTGCTGCTGACCTCGTTCATCGACGGCGGCCAACTGGCAAAGGCCTATCTGCTCGACGAGGCACTGACGCCCGAGATCATGGCGAGCAGCGACTTCCAGGTTGCGCGCATGTTCCTGATGTGCCTCAACCTGCCGCTTTCGCTGGCCATGTGGCATGCACCGGCGCTCGTGCACTGGCATGGCGTGGAACCCGTGAAGAGCATCTTCTTCAGCGTGGTTGCGGTGTTTCGCAACTTCGGCGCCTACGCGCTGTTCGGCCTGGCATGGCTTGGCGTGTTCCTGATCGCGGGCATCGGCATGGGCCTGGTTGCCACGGTGCTGATCGGCGTTGGCGGAGGCGGCGCCGCCGCGGCCATGGGCAACATATTGATCGTGGGCTCGGCACTGGTGCTCGCAGCCATGTCGATGAGCTCCACCTGGTTCACCTTTCGCGACAGCTTCGACCCGAACTGAGGCCATCGCCGGCCCACAGGCCGGAGCTTCCGTCAACCGGCTGCAGCCCTGTCCTTGCGCAGGCTCGCGAACAGTGACCATGCCATGGCGGCCAACAGCAGAAAACCGACTCCCAGCGCTCCCCACAGCCACCACTTGCGCGAGGGATCGGGCTGCGTCGGCACCGGCAACTGCGCAGCCGCGGCGACCACGGCATCGACCACCGCGACCGGCGGCGGCGGCAACGTGACGCTGGCCTGGTCGGCCGCCACGGGCTTGTTCGGGTTGTAGCCCGGCACCAGCGTAGCCAGCGCCAGCGCCGCGCCCGGCACACCGCCCTGCACCGCCGCATTCTTTTCTGGCGCCGTGCGCCACGCGAGCGAGAACGGCGCGGCACCTTGCGCAAGGAACACCAGCGTGCGCGGCGTGGCCGCGACTGAAATCGTCGGAGGTGTCGCTCCGAGCAGGCTCACCGGGCCGGAGGTGCGAATCCGAAGGTGCGAATAGCTCGTGCCATCGAGCGCCAACACCGGCGAACGCGCTTCGCCGCCTGCTTGCGACAGGCGATACACGACAGTGTCGAGCAGCGGCACTTCACCCGGCGTGCCCGCAGAGGACGACGGCGGCCGGCGCTGCTGGTGCCGCAAGGCATACAGCGGATTGCGGGGCACGCGCGCCGGCTCGGCGGCAGGCGCCGGAATGGCTGCGAGCAAGCCCGAAATCCCGACCTGCGCCAGCGTGTTGACGTCGGCCAGGTCGATGCGCAGGCTTTCGACCGGAACGCCGCGCGGCAACGCGTAGTCGCAATGGTCGACGCCGCAGCGCTCCGGCCTCGACGCGGCCGACCACTCGAGCGGCGCAACCGGTTCGACCTCTTGAACACTGTCTATCGCTACACCGGTCAACGGCGCGCCGTTCTTCGGGTCGCTCCATCGCAGCCGCAGAAAACGCGCCTGCACGTTGTCCAGCTCGACGGCCAGGCGCTCGATGGTCTGGCCGCCATGAGCCAGCCGCACCAGTTGCTCTTCGCCTCCTATCGGTCGCCAGTGCCGCAGGTCGTCGCTGGCCTCGAGCCTGAATGCGAACAGGCCGCGTGCGTCGGGCGCGATCTCGAACCGCGCCTGCAGCAGGCTCCCCTTGAGCTGGCTTGCGTCGATGAGCCATTGGCCCGTGTCGGCTTGCTTGCGCGCCGGCTTGCGGGCAAGCGCCAGCGACCCGTCGGGACGCACCCTGAAGCTCAACGCAGCATCGTCCGAAGCGTCCGCCGAGCCCGCGGCACTTGCTGGCAGCGCGAAGATCGGCACCTCTTTAGAGGCAAGCCGCGGCTCAGCGGCCTCGTTGCGCAGCCATGCATAAGGGACCGCGCTGCCGGCTGAATTGCGCACCCGCAGGTCGCGCAGGTCGCCGTATGCGGCGTGGGCATAAATGCCGAGCGGCAGCGTGAGCCGGTAGTACGGCCCGTTGCCTTGCAGGGCAATGGGCGCGGTGGCGGCAGGTTGTGCGAGGGCAGCACCGAACCAGGCCGTTGCCAGCACCATGGCAAGACCAATTTGCGCGACATGGCGCGATGGCTTCGCACCCGGCTTCATGCTGCATCTCCTTCAGGCAACACATCTTTCTCCATTTCGGTTTTCTTTGGCGGCACGGGGGCAAAGTACCCTACCAGCAGCAGCAATGCACCCACCGCAATGAACGACACGATGCGGAACAAACCGCCCCTGTCCGCCAGTTCGACGAAGAACAATTTCAGCACCACAACGCCCAGCAGCGCGGCGCCGCCGACCCAGAGCGTGCGCACGCCGCGAGAGTGGCCGAGCACCATCGCAATCACGCCGCAGATCGCCCAGGTGATCGAGAGCGCCGCCTGCGTGAGCCACGATCCATAGAGCGCATCGAAGCGCCATTCGACGCCCGCATAGTGATGGCAGCTGCGAAGCACCGCACCGGTCAGCAGTGCCAGCCCGGTAACGCCGAGCACGCCCTTGGCCACCATCGGCTGCACGCGCGCGAACGACCCCACGGGCAAGGCGCGCCACCAGAGCACCAGCGCAAACAGCACCAGCCACTGCGCAAGTTCGAGCGGGTTCAGCAGCGGCACATAGGGGAGCGGCGCAGCGTTGCCCGGGCTCGTTCCGTTGGTGAGCCAGACCCACGCGAGCAGGTAGGCCGCCACCGGCATTGCCGCAAATTCCAGGTACGCGGCGCGGTACTCGGCCAGCGGCCACCGCTGCAACAGGGCGCGCGAGCGCAGCAGCCACAACGCAACCACTGGCACGATGGCCCAGCCAAGCAACTGCCAGCTCGACCACTCGGCGCCGATGCGCCCGAGCTGCCATTGGCACTCGCGCGCCGCAAGCAGCAAGAAGAACCAGAAGCCCGCCACGTGGAACGGCGCCAGCGCTGCCGGAGCAAGCCAGCGCTTTTGCGCGTGCAGCAGCCGCAGGTGCCACAGCAGCGCCAGCGGCCAGGCCGCCCAGCCCAGGGCGCTCGAAGGCATGTAGACCCGCGGTGCGGCCAAGGCAACGCCCCAGGCGGCGATCAGCGCAAGGCCAGGCAGCGTCGCCAGCGTGGCACGGCCAAGCTGTGGCCAACCGCGCCGATGCGACACCACCGCCGAAAGAACGGAGGTGACGAGCACGATGGCGAGCGCAGCCGTGGCCAGATAAGCGCCCATGTCGTTGCGGCGCAGCACCTCGGCGGTTTCGCCGAGCCAGCCGAAGAGCCACCAGCCCAGGCCCCAGATCACCGGGCCCCACAGCACGGCCGGATTGGCGCACCAATCGTTGATCCAGCGCGTGCGCTTGGCGGTTGTGGTGCCTTCGGTCGCACGCCGCCATGCCTCGCTGCTCATCCATGCGCCGGCCAGCAGGGCGGCGAGGCCCAGCACCACCGGCGTCCAGAAGCCCAGGTGCGCAAAAGCCGATGGCGGCGTATTGCCGTGGTAGATCAGGACCTGGTCGAAAACGTGGAGCACCGCAGAGATGACCTGCAGCAGGCCCGCCAGCGCCGCGAGCGGCTTGTGCGCAATGCGCAGAGCCACCCAGAGCACCACCGTCGCCGTAAGCGGCCACAGCAGCGCGGCCTGCGCGAGGCTTACCTGGAACAGCATTGCCAGATGCAGCAAGCTCACCCCGGCGATTGCCGCAACGGCATTGCCGAGCGACCACACCGGCTGAATGCCGCGTGCCAACGCGGCGCGGTGCGCCTGCAGCATCGACCACGCGGCGCTGCCGAGCAGGCTCAGCGCAATGAGGCTTGCCGCCACGGCACCCTGCCAGCCGCTTGCGAGCACCTGCTGGGCGCTGCCGGGTCCATCGGCCGCGCGATGCAGGGTGGCGATGAAGCCTGCCACTGCCAGTGCCTGCATGCCGTAGGTCACAAAGGCCAGCGGGCGGAGCATGAAACGCACCGCCGCCGCAAAGGCGATGGAAGCCAGCACGGCCGTTGCCGCAGCCGCCCACGGCGGAGTGAACCATTGCCAAAGCAGCAGCGTGAGCGCACCCATGCCGAGCCACGGCAAGGCGGTACCCACCAGCGCTTCCCAGCCATTGCCTTCATCGAGCTTGGCGCGCCGGTGAATGGTCCACATCGCAAAGGCGCTCACCGCCACCAGCAGCGGGCCGATGACAGAGCCCTGCAGCAGCGGATGCCCCGGCGCCGCATCGAGTTGCGTGGCTTCGAGCAGCTTCCACACCGCGCCGGCGAACACCACGAACGAGAAGGCCCGGGCATACACACGCCCTTGCCGCGCGCCCAGCCAGTACATGCCGGCCGCCTCGACCGCCCAGGCCGCGCCCGTCCACCGGCCTTCGAGGCCGAGCGGAATGGCCAGCGTGCCGAAGATCACGCCCACGATGGCGTAGGCCTCCGCAAGCAGCGCCAGGCCCTTGGGCTGCGTGGCAAACACAAGCCGGCCGAGCACCAGGTAGAAGGCCGCGAGCGCCATCGCCGAGAAAGCAGCGCCGTATTCCCACGGCTGCATGAGCAGGTACTGCATGCCGAACGCGACCATCGGCGTGCCGAACACCAGCGAGCTGTCGACCCGGCCCGCGCGGCGCAGCGTGTCGAGCGCGCGCGTGGCCAGCGGCTCTGCGGGTTGCACGGGTGCGTCGAACAGCGTGCGCCGCGCGAACAGCAGGCCTACCGCGACGAACATCAGGAAGAAGACCAGCAGGAACGGCTGCACGATGCCGTACTGGTCGTCCGTGTAGTACTTGTGCGCCCAGCCCGCGGCCAGCGTGAAAGTGCCGACAAAGCCGATGAGGTTGAGCACCCGCCAGGCCTTGAACCAGGCGATCAGCACAATGCCGACATCGAGCACCAGCAGGTAGGTGAAGAGGCCCACAGGCCGGTTCTGTCCGGTGGAGGCAAGCACCGGCGCCGCAAAGCCCTCGAGCGCCGCAACAATGGCCAGCACCGGCGCGTTCTGCAGCACCGCGAGCACCGCGCTGAGCACCGCCACGCCGAACAGGAAGGCGAAGCCGGCCGTCGGCGGCAGCAGCTCGTGAACCTTCATGGCCGCGAGCGTGGTGAGATAGAAAACGCCGATGCCCGCACCCTGCAGGATCAGCGCATAGCCGGCGCGCTTGCGGCGCAGGAACCAGCCCAAGGCCAGCAGGCCCGCGCCCACCAGCGCCACGGCCGCGTACCGCAGCTCGACAGGCACCGTCACGCGTTCGGCCGTGTAGCGAAGCAAGAAGGCGAGCCCCAGGAACAGGATCAGCACGCCGAGCTTCACCAGCATGTTGCCGCCGAAGATCAGGTTGGCGATGGGTGCGGGCAGGCGGTCGCGCAGCGGGATTGCCGGTGGGGGCGGTGGTGGAGGCAGGCGCCGGGGCGCTGGCACGGCAACCGGTGGCTTGGCCGGTGCCGGTGCGGGAGTTGATTCGGCGGCTGCGGGCGACGGGGCCGGCATCGAGGCACGCGCTGCGGCGGCTGCGGCTGCGGCCGCTTGCGCAGGCCGCGCGAGGGGGCTCGGCGTGGCTGGTGGGATCGGGGTGGCCGGCATGACCTGGGGAACCGGCTGCGCGACCAGCGTCGCGGGGGCACTTGCCGCCGAATTGGATTGCTCATCGGCAGGCGCCGCTTCGCCAGAGCCCTGCGTGAGCCGCCGCTCGAGCATGCTCACGCGCTGTTCGAGTTCGGCCACGCGTTGCTGCAGCTTCAGCATGCCGCCCGCAGGCGCAGCCGATATGCCGGCGGCAGGGGGCGATGCGGTGCCTGAGGGCTGCGCGCGTTCGGCCTCGGTACGCTCAGGTTCGGCCGCGCTCTTCTTGCCGACGATTTTCGGCAGCGCAAATGCGCCGACAACCGCCAATATCAGCGCAGCCGGAACCGACTCTGCGATGGCCCCTATGAAAAGGCCGGCAATCATGCCAATGAACCACATCCTCAGCTCCCCTTGTTTTGGCGAGCATGGAGTGTACGGCGATTGCTTCTTTAAAAACCGCCCGAAACGCCCGTGGCTATTGCGCCTCCAGCTATTTGTTTAATAGCAAACTTGGTGGCGCTCACACGGGCGTGAGCTTGGCGACCGACAGCGCAAGCCACTTGACGCCATGCCGGCTGAACTTGACCTGCGCGCGCGCATCGTCGCCCGTGCCTTCGAGCGACAGCACCGTGCCTTCGCCGAACTTGTTGTGGAACACCTGCATGCCCGAACGCAGGCCGTGCGAAGGCGCGGTTTTCTGCGGTGGCACCGGGGGGCTCGCGAATGTGTCTTTGCTGCTGCCGTACCCGCTACCGCTGCTGTAGCTGCCGCCACCGCCGCGCGTGCTCGCATAGCCGCCGCCGTAGCCGAAGGCTGACGGCGTGAACGCCTGGTTCTTCGGCGTGAGCCACTTGAGCGCGCCTTCGGGCAACTCTTCGAAGAAGCGGCTCTTCACGTTGTAGCGCGTCTGGCCGTGCAGCATGCGGGTTTGCGAATGGCTCAGGTACAGGCGCTTGCGTGCCCGCGTGATCGCCACGTACATCAGGCGGCGCTCTTCCTCGAGGCTTTCGAAATCGCTCATCGAGTTTTCGTGCGGGAAAAGGCCCTCTTCCATGCCGGTGATGAACACGCAGTCGAACTCCAGCCCCTTGGCCGCGTGAACGGTCATCAGCTGCACGGCGTCCTGCCCGGCCTGCGCCTGGTTGTCGCCCGATTCGAGCGCCGCATGCGTGAGGAACGCGGCCAGCGGGCTCAGCGTTTCGCCGGTTTCGGCGTCGGGCGCCAGCGGCTCGTCGACCACGGGGCGGGTCAGGTCGATGCCCTGGCTCGCGGGGGACTGCCGCAGTTCGTCGACCGGCAATGCCACGGCGTCGCGGCCGAAGCCTTCCTGCGTGACGAAGCTCTCGGCCGCGTTCACCAGTTCTTCCAGATTCTCGATGCGGTCGGCGCCTTCGCGGTCGGCCTTGTAGTGTTCGACAAGGCCGCTGTGGTCGAGCACCAGCTCGATGATCTCGCGCAGGCTGACGCCCTGCGTCTGCTCGCGCAGCACGTCGATCTTGGCCACGAAGGCCGTCAGGTTCGAGCCCGCCTTGCCGCCGACGGCATGCACCGCGTCGTGCAGCGAGCGCCCCGCGGTGCGCGCTGCGTCCTGCAGTTGCTCGAGCGTGCGCGCGCCGATGCCGCGCGGCGGAAAGTTGACCACCCGCAGAAAACTCGTGTCGTCGTCCTTGTTCTCGAGCAGGCGCAAATACGCCAGCGCATGCTTGATTTCAGCGCGCTCGAAGAAGCGCAGGCCGCCGTACACGCGGTACGGCACCGAGGCATTGAAGAGCGCCGTTTCGATCACCCGGCTCTGCGCATTGCTGCGGTAGAGCACGGCCATTTCCTTGCGGTCGAAGCCGTCGCGCACAAGCTGCCGCATTTCCTCGACCATCCACTGCGCCTCGGCCAAGTCAGTGGGCGACTCGTACACGCGCACCGGCTCGCCCGGGCCTTGGTCGGTGCGCAGGTTCTTGCCCAGGCGCTTCTTGTTGTGGCTGATGAGCTCGTTGGCCGAATCGAGAATGTTGCTGTAGCTGCGGTAGTTCTGCTCCAGCTTGATCTGGTGCTGCACATCGAACTCGCGCACAAAGTCGGCCATGTTGCCCACACGCGCACCGCGAAAGGCGTAGATGCTCTGGTCGTCGTCGCCCACCGCGATCACGCTGTTCTGGCCCGGCGTGAACTGGCCCGCCACCGTGTTGCCCGAAAGCATCTTGATCCACGCGTACTGCAGCCGGTTGGTGTCCTGGAACTCGTCGATCAGGATGTGGCGAAAGCGCCGCTGGTAGTGTTCGCGCACCGGGTCGTTGTCGCGCAGCAGTTCGTAGCTGCGCAGCATGAGCTCGCCGAAATCGACCACGCCTTCGCGCTGGCACTGTTCTTCGTAGAGCTGGTACAGCTCGACCTTCTTGCGGTCGTCGTCGCTGCGGATCTCCACGTCGCGCGGGCGCAGCCCGTCTTCCTTGGCGCCCGCAATGAACCACTGCGTCTGCTTGGCCGGAAAACGCTCGTCGTCCACGTTGAACTGCTTCATCAATCGCTTGATGGCCGAAAGCTGGTCTTGCGTGTCGAGGATCTGGAATGTGGAAGGCAGGTTGGCCAGCTTCCAGTGCGCGCGCAAAAGGCGGTTGCACAGGCCGTGGAAGGTGCCGATCCACATGCCCCGCACATTGACCGGCAGCATGGCTGTCAGCCGCGTCATCATTTCCTTGGCGGCCTTGTTGGTGAAGGTCACGGCCAGGATGCCGCCGGCGGAAACCTGGCCGGTTTGCAGCAGCCAGGCAATGCGGGTGGTCAGCACCCGCGTCTTGCCCGAGCCGGCGCCGGCCAGGATGAGGGCATTGCCCGCGGGAAGAGTGACCGCGGCGCGCTGCTCCGGGTTCAGGTTCTGCAGCAACGGCAGTTCCAGGGGGTTGGCATCAGCCGCAGGTTCGTTAAACAACATCCGCCGATTGTAGAAACCAACCCGTATGCGGGTTATATGAAGAACCGGAAGACCCGCCTTTGCAAGACTGCGTAAAATCAATCACCGGGCCCAAGTTTCTTGCGTCCGGTTTTTTGTGCCCGTCTTTTGCTGAAAGACGCCCCAAAGACCGGCCGGACCAAGCGCTCATTCGTTCGTTTCAACGATTCCTTTCCAGGAGCCTGGTCATGCAGATTTTCGATTACGACAACATCCTTTTGCTCCCGCGCAAGTGCCGCGTGGAAAGCCGTTCCGAGTGCGACACCAGCGTGACGCTGGGCGCGCGCAGCTTCCGCCTGCCGGTGGTGCCGGCCAACATGAAGACGGTGGTCGACGAGTCGATCTGCCTCTGGCTCGCACAGAACGGCTACTTCTACGTGATGCACCGCTTCGACCTGGACAACGTGAAGTTCGTCAAGGAAATGCAGGGCAAGGGCGTGTTCGCCTCCATCTCGCTGGGCGTGAAGAAGCCCGACTACGACACGGTCGACCAATTGGTGGCGCAAGGGCTTGTGCCCGAATACATCACCATCGACATTGCGCACGGCCACGCCGACAGCGTGAAGAACATGATTGGCTACCTCAAGCAGAAGCTGCCGGGTTCCTTCGTGATCGCGGGCAACGTGGGCACGCCCGAGGCCGTGATCGACCTGGAGAACTGGGGCACCGACGCCACCAAGGTGGGCATCGGCCCGGGCAAGGTCTGCATCACCAAGCTCAAGACGGGTTTCGGCACCGGCGGCTGGCAGCTCAGCGCGCTCAAATGGTGTGCGCGCGTGGCCACCAAGCCGATCATTGCCGATGGCGGCATTCGCGACCACGGCGACATTGCCAAGAGCGTGCGCTTCGGCGCGTCGATGGTGATGATCGGCTCGCTGTTCGCGGGCCACGAAGAATCGCCGGGCAAGACCGTGGAAGTCGACGGCGTGCTCTTCAAGGAGTATTACGGTTCGGCCAGCGACTTCAACAAGGGCGAATACAAGCACGTCGAGGGCAAGCGCATCCTCGAGCCCATCAAGGGAAAGCTGGCCGACACGCTGGTCGAGATGGAGCAGGACGTGCAGAGCTCCATCAGCTATGCGGGCGGCCGCACGCTGATGGACATCCGCAAGGTCAACTACGTGACGCTGGGCGGCGACAACGCGGGCGAGCACCTGCTGATGTAACCGCTCTCCTCCGGAGGCCCGAAATCAGGCCTCCAGGAGCTGCACCGCGTGGCGGTGCAAGGTGTGGGCCGGATCGGCCAGCGCGTCGACGATGCTGAAGTGGTTCAGGCCCGGCAGCGATTCGCACACGGGCACTGCGTTACGGCCCCATGCCTCGCGAATCAAGGCGTTGTGCCGCAGGAACTCCCCGCTCTCATCGCCTCCCACCACCGCGTGCAGCTGGCCGCGTGCCGGCGCCGGCCACAGCGCCGGGCTGGCACGCAGTGCATCCGCATCATCGAGCTTGAGCACGTTCTCCAGAAAAGGCGTGCGCTGCAGCGGCCGAAGGTCGTACAGGCCGGAGATGGACAGCGCGTTGCGAACCAGCTGCGCCGGGAGATCTGGCGACACGGCTTTCCACGCGCAGGCAAGCAACGCAGCCGCCATGTGGCCGCCGGCCGAATGCCCGGCCACGGTGATGCGCGAGGGGTCCGCGCCAAAGCTCGCGGCGTTCCGCCACGTCCACTCGAGCGCACGCACCATCTGCATGAGGATGCCCGGCACCGTCACGGGCTGCTCGGCCGTGCCGGGGCACAACGCGTAATTGGGCATGACCACGCACATGCCGCGGTCGTTGAACGCAGGAGCAATGAAGGAATGGTCGCGCTTGTCCATTGCACGCCAGTAGCCGCCGTGAATGAACACCAGCACCGGCGCACCGGGCACCGGTGCGGGAAAGATGTCGAGCGTTTCGTTGACACCCGGGCCATAGGGCACATCGATGCGGCCGGAAAGCGCTTCGCGCGCGGCTGCCGAATCCTTGGCCCAGCGCGCAAAGTACGCGGGATGGTCTGTTACCCGCGCGAGATTGTTGTACATGCCTTCCAGCCAGGCGGGGTCGTACGAGGCCATGCGGTTCCTGCTTTCCTTCTTTTTTGGAGACCGCGCATCTTGGCGCATCTTCGCGTTTGCGCATGCGCTACCAGGGGTGTTCTGGTTAAAATCCGGCCTGCGTTGGGGGGGTAGCTCAGCTGGGAGAGCGCCGCGTTCGCAATGCGGAGGTCGTGAGTTCGATCCTCATCCTCTCCACCACCCATACAAAAGGGACTCGGATTTCTTCCGAGTCCCTTTTTTCTTGGCCTGGGATGCCCGCAACGCGCGCATTTCGCTGCTTCGCCGCTCCGTTCGGCCCCTCAATTGCAGTTACACAAAAGAGGCCGAAAGTTTTCATTTGGTAACAAAAATACCAAAGAAACACCAGAAACAAAGTATTGCATTTGACTACCAAAGTAGTAAGGTGAAATCTTCACATTAGTTCTTTGGTTTCAAACGTGAACAGAGCAGACCGAGCATTCAATCTTCCGGGGCGCCAATGCTGGCGGGCCTCCGGACTCACCAGCGGAGCATGACATTGCTCAACGTACTGGAACAACGCCGTGCCAGCCACCTCCTTCGACCCGGACTGCGGGACCGACTTCAACCTTACCGCCGATGCGGTCATGGTTGCAAGAATGCGGCTGGTGCTGTCGATCTCTGCACTGCTGGCGGTTGCAGTTGACGCAGGCGAAGCGCAAGAAGACATAGGCAACATCACGTGGCTGGCATTTGCCGGCTACCTGGTCTACAGCGTCGGTGTGTACATCTGCACGCGCACGGGCCAACGGTATTTCCGCGGCAAGGCCATCCACTGGTTCGACGTGCTGTGGTTCACGCTCCTTATCTTTGTAACGGGCGGCCTGCCGAGTCTCTACTTTCTTTTCTACTTCTTCGTCATCCTCACATCGTCGTTCCGCTGGGGCTACGAAGAAGGCGCCAGGGTCACGATGGCTTCCGTTGCGTCGTTTGCCGCCTGCGGGCTGGCCACGGGCACCGACACCTACACGCCCCAGCTGCTCATGCGCACCACGTTCCTGCTGGCGCTTGGGCACATGATCGGCCACTGGGGCGGATCGAAGGTCGAATTGCGGCGGCGCCTTTCCCTGCTCGGCCAGGTGAGCCAGCTGTCGAACCCCCGGTTCGGCGTGAACCGCACGATTGCCAGCACGATGGAAAGAACGCTCGATTTCTTCAAGGCGAGCCACTGCATCCTGCTGATGCGAAATTCGGAAACCGGCGCCTGGGTCATGCGCACGCTCAAGGAAGGCGATCCGGCAGACTCCGTCGACATCGAGACGATCAGCCGCATCTCCGATTCGCCGCTCATGGCATTGTCCGGCGAGCGCGTCGTGCTGAACAACCGCCGCCCCTGGCCCCTGAACCGGTTGCGGGCAGACGGCCATGCCTGCGACCCGCGCAACCACCGCTGGTTTGCCCTGGACGAACACGGCGCGCGCCGCAACTCTGCCGTTGCCGCAATGCTGGAGGCCCGCTCCTTCATGAGCGCGCCGCTGCCCATGCGGTTGGGCGAAGGCCGGGTCTTCGTGTCGTCGCGCGACGGGCAATTCCGCAAGTCGGACGCGCTGTTTCTCGCGCACATCATGGGGCACGTGTTCCCCGTCATCGAGACCATCGAGGTGCTGGACCGCATGGCTTCGGAGGCCGCCTCGAAAGAACGGCTGAAGATCTCGCTGGACCTGCACGACACGGCGATCCAGCCCTACATCGGCCTCAAGCTGGGGCTGAGCGCCCTGCGCAAGAAGGCTACTGCCGACAACCCGCTGATCGACGACCTGGACAAGCTCGCCAGCATGGCCGAAAGCGTGGTGACCGACCTGCGCCGCTATGCGGGAGCTGTAAAGCATGGCGCGGACACCCGCTGCGAGTTCATCCTTCCGCACCTGCACCGGCAGGCGGCACACATCAAGACACTCTACGGAATCGACATCGCGATCCTGCTCGAAAGCGATGTTCACCTGGACGACCGGATGACCGCCGAAGTGCTCCAGTTGGTGCGCGAGGGGCTGAACAACATCTGCAAGCACACGCATGCGCATCGCGGTTGCATCCGCATCGGCTGCGTGGGCGGCAAGCTGCACATCCGGATTGAAAACGAGAGCTGCGGCACGGAGTTCGCAAACTTCCGCCCCCGCTCCATCAGCGAACGCGCGGCCGCCCTTGGCGGGCGGGCGCAAGTCAGCCAGGGCGCCGGCGGCGCCACGGCAGTTCTGGTCGAAATACCCATCTGATGATGAAGAAAGAGGAGGTGCAACCATGCAACCCACCACCAGCCAGCCCATCGGCGTGATGCTTGTGGACGACCACCAGACGATGCTCTGGGGCCTGTCGAGACTGATCGACGGCGAGCAGCCGCGCATGAAGGTCGTTGCCACGGCCAACTGCTGCGAGGACGCGCTGGAGCGAACGGGGCAACTCTCGCCCGACGTGATAGTGCTCGACCTGGACCTGGCCGGCCGGTCAGCCCTGGACATTCTTCCGATGCTGCTGTCGAACGACGTGTCGCGCGCGCTCATTCTCACGGGCGAGCGCAGCCAGCAGACGCTGGATCTGGCGGTGCTGCGCGGCGCAAGGGGCGTGTTGCACAAGGATGCTTCCGCGGAGCAGGTGCTCGACGCGATAGAGCGCGTGCACAAGGGCGAGCTGTGCGTCGACCCGCAGGCCATGAGCCGGGTCTTCTCGGAGCTGACCGCGCCAAAGAAGCCTGCGAAGGCCGACCCTGAAGCTGCAAAGCTGGCCAGCCTCACGCAAAAGGAGCGGCAGGTCATCCAGGCGGTGGTCCAGGGCAGCGGCGCAGCGAACAAGACGCTGGCCTCGCGCCTCTTCGTTACCGAGCACACGTTCCGCAATCACCTTACGTCGATCTACCAGAAGCTGGGCGTGGCGAACCGGCTCGAGCTGTATATCTACGCGATCAAGCACCAGCTCGACACCGCGCCCCACTGAGCGCGACTGCCGGGCTCAGCCGCCGCCACCGAGCATCGGCCCGATGATGCGGACCATCCGGATGGCGGCCGGCGTGAGAATGACCGCAGAGATGCACGGAAAGATGCACAGCACCAGCGGCAGCAGCATCTTGGTCGGAACCTTCGCGGCAAGCTCTTCCGCGCGAACCTGGCGCTTGTGGCGCAGGTCGTCCGAAAACACGCGCAGAGATTCGCCAATGCTGGTGCCAAACCGGTCGGCCTGGGTCAGCATGGTGGCGAAGGTTCCGATTTCCTCCACGCCGGTGCGAAGTGCCAGGTTGTGCAACGACTTCTCGCGCGTGCCGCCCGCGCGCATCTCCAGATTGGTCCAGTGCAGCTCCTGTGCCAGGGCCTCGCTCTTGACGCGGATCTCCTCGGTCACCTTGACCAGCGCGGCATCGAGCCCCAGGCCCGCTTCGACGCACACCAGCATCAGGTCGGCGGCGTCGGGGAAGTTCTCGAAGATCTCGCGCTGCCGCTCCCTGACCATCAGGCGCAGCACGATGTTGGGCAGGTAGCAGCCGAGCAATGCCACCACCGCCAGCCACAACAAAGTGGTGACTCCGTCGTCCGCGCCTGCCGCGCGTACCGCCACAAAGGCCAGGCCCGCAAAGCCAAGCGGTAGCAGCGTCTTCAAGCCAAAGTAGAAGAGGCTCGCGTCAGGGTGGCGAATACCCGCGTTCAAGAACTTCAAGCGCAGGGGCGATGTTTCGCCTTCTCCCGTGGGTGAGGACAACTGGGCAAAGGGGCCGACAAACTTGACGGCAGTTTCGGTCCAGGCCGATTTGCCCGATGAAGGAGCCACCGCCCGAAGGCGCTGTTCGGTGCGCGTGGGCAGCACCCAGACGGCGAATCCGCCAACGGCGAGGGACACGGCAACAAAGACGAGGATGGGAAGCAGCATGGCATTTCTCCTTCAGACACGGATCTTCACGATCTTGCGCAGGATCAGCACGCCAACCACCATCAGGGCCAGCATGTACTTGAGGGCCGTGATGCCGATCGGATCGGTCCACAGCGGCGACATGAACTCCGGATTGAAGGCATTCAGGAGCGCCACCAGCGCAAGAGGCATGAGGCCGAGAATCCAGGCCGAGAGACGCCCTTCCGCAGACAGCACCCGCACCCGCGCCAGCAGCTTGAGCCGGTCGCGAATGAGCCTGCTCAGGTTTCCGAGCACCTCGGTCAGGTTGCCGCCGGAGTCGCGCTGGATCAGCACCGACACCACGAAGTAGCGCAGGTCAGTGAGCGGCACGCGTTCGCTCATGTTGGTGAGCGCCTGCTGCAGCGAGACGCCGAAGCCGACTTCGTCGGCCACCATGCGGAACTCGCCCGCAATTGGCTCGGACATTTCCTCGCCGATCATCTGCACGCTGCTCGCGAACGAATGGCCCGCGCGCAGTGCGCGCGTCACCAGGTCCAGCGCGTCCGGCAATTGCCGCTCGAGGTGCGCCAGGCGGCGGCTTCGCCGGTAATTCAGATAGAGCAGCGGCACGGCCGCACCGACAGCACCCACCAGCAGGGCAATCCAGGCGGGCTGGTTTGCGAGCGACACCATCGCCATGAAAACAACCATGCCGGACACGAGGCATGCGAGCAGCACGTGGGACACCGTCCACTCCATCCCGGCCTGGAGAATGAAGCGGTCCAGCCTGTGGGCTCGCGGGAGCTTGAGCAGAACGCGCTGCATCCACGGCGCCTCGCTGAGCACTCGGTCCTTCACAAGCCGCGCCTGCGCAATGCGGTCGGTGGCTGCCGAAAGCGCCTGCAGCCGCTTGCCGATTTTCTGCGCCTCGGGCCCGCGGTACGCGCGCCAGAGCATGTAGAGCCCTTCGATCACCAGCAGCACCGTCACGAAGACCAGCACGGACAGGGTAATGAGCGTGTCGCCAACAAGGTTCTGGAACATGACGGCCTCCTTATTCGTAGTGCTTGTCGGGATCGAACATGGTGTCGGGCAGCACCACGCCGAAGGAGTGCAGGCGCTCGACGAATTTCGGCCTGACGCCCGTGGCGTGGAAGTACCCGCGCACCCGGCCGTCGGGTCCCATGCCCGTCTGGCGGAAAGCGAAGATCTCTTGCATGGTGACCACCTCGCCTTCCATGCCGGTGATCTCCTGGATGCTGGTGACCTTGCGCCGGCCGTCCACCATGCGAAGAACCTGGATCACGACAGTGATGGCCGATGCGATCTGCTGGCGCACCGAGTGATGAGGAAGGTTCAGGTTGGCCATGCTGATCATGTTCTCCAGCCGTGCCAGCGCATCGCGCGGGCTGTTGGCGTGGATGGTGGTCAGCGAACCCTCGTGGCCTGTGTTCATGGCCTGCAGCATGTCGACGGCCTCTGCGCCGCGCACTTCGCCGATCACGATACGGTCGGGCCGCATGCGCAGCGCGTTGCGCACCAGCGCGCGCTGCGTGATCTCGCCCTTGCCCTCGATGTTCATCGGCCGGGTCTCCATGCGGGCGACGTGCGGCTGCTGCAACTGGAGCTCGGCCGCGTCCTCGATGGTGATGATGCGTTCGGTGGCCGGAATGAAGCCCGAGAGAATGTTAAGCAGCGTCGTCTTGCCGGCGCCGGTGCCGCCGGAGATCAGCATGTTGATCTTTGCGCTGGCCAGCCCTTCGAGCATCAGCCCCATTTGCGGCGTGAGCGTCTTGAGGTCTTCCACCAGGTTTTCCATCTTCAGCGGAATCTTTGCGAAGCGCCGAATCGACATCATCGGGCCGTCCAGCGCCACCGGCGCCACCACCGCATTGACGCGCGATCCGTCCGGAAGCCGGGCATCGACCATGGGGCTGGATTCGTCGATGCGCCGCCCCACCAGCGAGACGATCTTGTCGATGATGCGCAGCAGATGCTTCTCGTCGGTGAAGCTCACGTCCGTCAGCTCCAGCCGGCCCTTGCGCTCGACATAGATCTGGTCATGCGAGTTGACCAGGATGTCCGACACCGTAGGGTCCGCCATCAACAGCTCGATGGGGCCGAAGCCGAGCATCTCGTGCTGGATGTCGCGTATCAGCGTGCGCCGCTCGATGTCGTTCAGCGCCTCGGGCTCTTCCTGCAGCAGCCGCGCGACCATCGTGGAGATTTCCTGGCGCAGCACCTCGGGCTTCAGGGTCTCGAGCACCGCCAGGTCAAACCTGTCCAGCAGCTTCAGGTGCATGCGCTCTTTCAGGAGCTTGTAGGCGTCCGAGGCAAAGGAAGAAAGCGCTGCATCGGCCACGGGAAGCGCCGTGGGGCGCGCGACCGGCTCGGCTTCGATCGCGTTGAGCTGTTCTCTGAATGACATGTGGACCTGCCTTGCTGTTGGAGAAAGAAGATTCGTCAGGGCGCAGTGCGGGGGTCAGGCTCGGCGGAAGAGCCGGCCGATGAAGCCAGGTGCTTCCTTCTGGCGTGGACTGAGCGTGTGGGCGACTTCCACCAGCCGCTTGCAGAGTGCGCTGCCCCGCGCCATCTCCGCCAGCGGCACGCCGCGGTTGATCGAGGCATCCACGTCCTTGCCGCCGTCGGGCACGCTGACCAGCGTGGCACCGCCGAGCGAACGGCGCATGTCGGACAAGCCGATTTCCGTGCCGCCGGCGCTGCGGTTGACCAGCAGCTCGACCTTGCCGGCCGCGTAGCCGAGCGACTTGAACATCTGCATGAGCCGCGTCACGTTGCGGATGTGGGGCAAGCTGGGCTGGAGCACCGGAAAGATGCGGTCCGCGCGGTCCATCACACGGATGGCGAGCGGATCGATGCGCAGGCCCAGGTCGAACAGCACGAAGTCGTATTGCGCCACCGCCACCTGCAGGATCGCATCGATGTGCTCGGCCTTGACTTCCAGGGCGCGCGAAAGGTCTTCAGGAGCGGCAAGAATGCTGAAGCCCGGTGCCACCTTTACCGTGCTTGCAGCAAGCAATGAAGCATCGAGCCGGCCGATGTCCCGCGCCACGTCGGCCACCGTGGAGGTAGGCCGCAGGTCGCACACATACGACAGCGCATCGCCGAATTGCAGGTTCAGGTCGATCAGCAGCACCGAACGGCGCATGGAGAGCTGATGCCCGATGTTGGTCGCAAGAAAGGTGGCGCCGCTGCCGCCCTTGCACGGTATGAAGGCAACCACCTGGCCGGGCTCGCGCGCCTGCGTGCCGGCCATCTTGAGCGCAATGCGTTCCACCGCCGCCTCGAGGGCCGCCGGCTCCGGCGGCGAAGGCAGCACTTCGCGCACCCCCGAGCGCATGGCAAGGATCAGGAACTCGGGCGTCTGCATGGCGCACAGCAGCACCACCGCAATCGCGGGATGGCGCATCGTGAGCTGCTCCACCATCGCAATCTCCTGGGGGTCGCAGCACATGCCGTCCACCAGCAGCAGCTCGGGCGCCGATCGCTCGACCACCCATTGCATCCGGCTCTTTCCGCCTTCGAACGACGAGACCACATGTGAGCGGGCCTCGAGCACCTTGCGCATGTCCTGCAGATGGCCGGGGTTGGGGGAGATGATGGAGATCTTCATGGCGGGTTCCGTTTCGTCACTACGAGCAGATGGTCGGGCTGTGGGGGTCCTTGCGCATGACTTCGCGCGGCAGGAAGGTCGAAAAACTCGGCATGGGAATCAGGGGCGCAGTCGCTCCTACGATGGGCGAGATCCATTGGTAGTTGAGCCCGGTAATGCCCACCGTGACGCCTTCACACGTGGCGGCCGTGCAGCTCGCGGGCGTCCAGGCCACGCTCACCGCAGTGATCTGCGGCAGCAAGGCCTGCATGCGGGCCAGCACCAGCGCCTGCTGGGCGGTGTCGTCGCACACCACCGCGTAGCGCGCGCCGGCACGCGTGGCCTCGCTGGCCATGCTCCACGTGAACAGCATGCGCGAAAAGTCCACGATGCCCAGCAGCAGCATGAGAAATATGAGCAGTCCCAGCGCAAACTCCACGGTGGTCGCCCCGGATGTGCGGTGTCTCATGATGGAGCCCTCATGGTGGCGGTGATGTCGCTGAAGACGATGTTGCCGTTCGCATCGGCAAACACCACCCCCAACACCGACGGAAAGAGCGAATGAAAGGTGTAGCTGCTGATGCGCACAGTCACCGTGGTGATGAGCGGGTTGGCGCCCGCTGGCTGCCAGGTGCAGCAGGTGCCCACGGGCACGTTCGAAAGGCTGAGGCCGCGCGCAAGCGGTGTGCCGGTGCCGGCAGTGTTGCCGTACACCATCAGGTTGCGCGCCTCGGTGATGTGCGTGCCCGGCGTCTGGACCGACAGGTAGCGAACCGCGTCGCGTGTCGACTTGACGACCAGGTTGTACTCGTACATTGCCCGGCCGAACTCGGTCGTGATGAAGGTGAGCAGCAGCAGGAGCGGCGTGATGAGTGCCAACTCGATCAGCGCGGCGCCGCGCTGACTGTGGTTCGAAGTTCTTTTCATTCGCATCACCTCACCAGAACGGGTACCAGGGGCCCTGCCGTGCCACCGGCGAGCCCGCTCGTTGTGCAGGGGCTGCCGGCCGCGCCGGCGTTGCCGCGGAACTCCAGCCATGTGTCGCTCATGGGAATGCTCAGCGGCTGCAGCATCAGCATGCAGGCGTAGTCGATCACGCGGCCGCCGCCGTCGATTACCGGCACCGTGACGATGCGCCTGTCCAGCCCATACTGCTTGTGGCCTCCGGCAACGTTGCCGGATGCAGCCAGCTTCTGGAAGCTGTTGAGCGAAAGCCCAGTGAGGTCTTCGCAATCCTTCACCTTGCCGGTGGCGGCACAGGATGCGAAGGCCGCGCGCTTGGCCACGAAGTCGCCAAAGGCGTTGGACTGCGCGGGCCAGGTGAGCGCGGTATAGGCATAGCCCGTGTAGTCGGGCCGCTGCACGCTCGGATCGCCGGTGTTCTTGTAGATGCCGAAGCGTTGGTTCCAGACATCGACGACCGAGGTTTGCACACCGGGGGTACCGAGTGTGTCGCCCACCTTCGTTCCGCAGTGATTGTTCAGCTCGGATTCGGTCTCCGAGGCGCTGTTGCTGCCGTCGAGATTGGCCCAGCCGATCTCGCCGCCGGCCGATGCGTTCTGCGCCTGGATCAGCTTGACCCAGTCGCCGACGTTGAGCCCATAGTTGGGCGCGACGCCTCCCGCCTTCGGCTTGAGTGCGACGGGGATCGGGCAAGTGGTTTGTGCACTGGCGCGTGTGGCCACTGCGCTGGCCAGGACACTGCCTGTCGCAGGATAGGCGGCGGCATTGCCGGAGAAGGCGCCCATGGCCTTCATGAGCCAGATGACGATGTTGGGCTGCGTGTGCACGCACTGCGCATAAACAGCTACGGCGGGGTCGACCGTAGGCGCATAGGAAGCATCGCGAAAAGTGATGTCGGCGACGATCAACTGGCCCTGCCCGCTCCAGGTGGTCGATTGCATGTTGACCCGATTGGCATTGCCGGCGGTCTGGCCGGCGCTCTGCGCACGTGCAATTGCCGTGGCCTGCTTGTCGAGTTCGCGTGCGGAGGCCAAGGCGCAGCTGTCCACGGCCGTCTGCAACTCTGTCCTGACGACGAACAGGTGGCCGAAATCCAGCGCAATGCCCATGAATCCGAGGAGAAACAGCAGGACCAATGCAGTGGTGATGATCATCGCACCGCCCTGGCGGCGGCCGGAAGTGTGGGCTTGCATGATCGGCTTCCTGTGCAGTAGTGGCGGTTCGAAAAAGCCCGGCGCTTCAGTCGCAGTCCGCGCCGCTGAAGCAGATGAAAACGCGATCGACGAGGTCGCCGAAACCGGTGCCTGTTGCCAGTGGCTGCAGCGCGATGATCAGCAGGATCGAGATCACCGCGATGAGCAGCGCGTACTCCACCACCTGGGCGCCGCTTTCATCCCGGAGGAACGACTTGAACATGATGAGTACCTCGCTTTTGTACTGAGTGCCAACCGGATGGTGGGCGGCGGATGGACAAAGCGCCCCCGCCCTCCGTCCGTTCATGCGCAGGGCCCGGTTCCCTTGAGGCAGTCGGCCACGTTTGTGATGAAGGTCGAAAAACTGCCGCCGTTGGCAGTGAGCACCTTCAGCGCAACAACCAGCGCGATCGAGACGACGGCGATGATCAGCGCGTACTCGATGACTTGAGCGCCGCTCTCGTCTTTCAGGAATGACTTGAACATGGTGATGACCTCGTTTCTGTGTTGAATGGACGGTGGGAACAGCGGAAGCGGACAACGCTGTGCCCGCTCCGCCTCGAGCTGCTTATGGGCAAGTGGTTGTCGTGAGGCACTTGGTCACAGTTGCGATGAAGGTCGAGAAGCCGCCGCCGTTGGCGGTAAGCCCCTTCAGTGCAACAACCAGCGCGATCGAGACGACCGCGATGATCAGCGCGTACTCGATGACTTGGGCGCCATCGTCGTCGCGCAGGAAGCTACGGGTGTATTGGCCAATGGCCTGGAGGACGTTGTTCATGAGTTTTTCCTTCAAAGATTCAAATAGACGAATGGATTTCGTTGGTTCGTTAAACAGGTTGGGAGAATGAGTTGTTGCAGTTCGTGGCGCGCTCCTTTCAGAACGGGGTTGGTAATGCAAGCCGGGTCACTTGGCGCCGCCACCAATGGCGCCGCCGATGTTGATGACATTCACCGCCGGCGGCGGCGTCTTGTAGGAGTCGTGGTACTGCTTCATCGACTCGCCCGCCGAGCGGCCGTCCATGCCGGCAATCGGATTCCCGTCCTTGCCCGCATCGGGATTGAGGGTCATCTTCTTCCTGGCATCGCGCACCGCATCGCCAAAGCGCGCGTCGTAGTTGGGCGTGACGTGGGAGCACCCGGCGCCCAGGAGCAGCGCGAGCGCGAGAGTGGTCGACTTGATGAACATGGTGGTGCTCCTGGCTGAGGTCATTGGGTGTTGCCGGCCGGTGCAACCGGTGCCGGGGTGGCGCTTTCGAGGCTGCCGTTCAGGTACACCTCCGCACGGCTCGGAACGACGTGGTTGTCGGTCGGAACGCGGGGCACCTCGGCCAGCGGCCGCACCAGGCGCGGCGTGATCACGAACATCAGTTCGGTCTGGTCGTTCTGGAACTCGGTGCTGCGGAACAGCGCCCCCATCACCGGCACTTCGCCCAGCCCTGGGTAGCGCTTGATCGACTCGGTGACATTGCTCTTGATGAGCCCGGCGATGACGAAGCTCTGCCCGTCGTTGAGCTGCACGGTGGTGTCGGCACGGCGCACCGTCAGCGAAGGCAGCACGGCGGTGACGCCGGTCACGGTGGTGAAGGGCGAGCCGGTCTGCGACAGGTCCGACACTTCGGAAACCATCTTGAGATTGACGCGGCCGCCGTTGAGCACGGTGGGGGTGAACTTGACCCCGATGCCGAACTCCTTTTCTTCCAGCGTGATGTTCGTTCCGCCGCCGCCGGCAGCGCTCTGCGCAACCGGAATGAAGATCTTTCCGCCCGAAAGGAAGCTCGCCTGCTGGCCGCTGATGGCCATGATGTTGGGCTCCGCCAGGATGCGCACCAGGCCATCGTCCTTCTGGCCATCGATGCCGATGGACGTGCGGCCGATCCTCAGCGCCTCGATCAGGCCTCCGCCGCCGCTCAGGAAGCTGGAGATCAGCGAGTAGCTGTCGCGGCCGCCACCGCCTGTGCGGCTCAAGCCGACGCGTGCGCCCAGCCGGTCGAGCAGCGTCTTGCTGATCTCGGCAATCTTCACTTCGAGCATGACCTGCTGCGGCGCCGTGACGCGCAGCAGGTTCACGACCTTCTTGCCGTCGGCGCCGTAGGCCATGGCCAGGCTCATCACGTCGTCGAGCTTGAGGGCATCGCTGATCTCGCCGGTGAGCACGATCGATTTTTCTGCACTGCGCACGCGGATGCGGTTCTCTTCGGGCATCAACTCGGCCAGCTTCGACTGAAGTGCGCCCGGGTCGATGGTGACAATGACGTCCTTGATGTAGCAGGTGCCTTCGGCGCTTTGCAGCACCACATTCATCGAGCCGGCCTGCCGTCCGCGAAAGAAGAGATCGTTGGGGCTCAGCAGCATCACGTCGACATCGGCCACGCCGTCGCCTGCATTCTGGGCAGTGGGCGCCGCCGGTGCAGGCTGCCCTGCCGGAGCTGCGGCTGCCGCCGCCGGTGCGCGGTTCGGCGGCTGCCCGCTGACCACGATGCGCGCCACCCGTGCCTTGAGTGGAATGACCACCGACTTGCCCAGCACCGCGTAGGTGGGCTGGTCGTCCGGAATGATGGCCGTGCAGCGGCGCATGGCGGGTGCGGCGGCCGGCGCGGGCGCCGATGTCGCCGCAACAGGCGTCGGAGCCGGGGCTGCGAGCTCCGCCGCAAACCCGGGCATTGCCAGGCTCGTGAGCGCCGCCAGCAGCCAGGCGGGTGAAGAAGAGAGATATTGCACTTGTGGTTCCTCCGGACAGGGTGATCAGAAGCAGTTGAGCGAGCGGGCTGCGTGCTGGATCACTTCCACGCACTCGGATTGCCGCATCGCCACAGGGGCGGAACGCGGCACTCGCACCGGGGCCGGCCGTTCCGCCACGGTGGTGGCGATCGGCAGGATTTCCTTCTCGCCGAACAGCTGGCCCTTGGTGATGCCCGCGGTGGCTACCGTGGTCTTGTCCATCTGGTTGCGCAGCACCAGCGAGAGGGTTCCCACGCTGCGGGCAAGGTCGAGCTTTTCGGAGTCTTCGAGCGAGAGCTCCAGCGTGACAGCGCTGACGACCTTGGGCTTGGTGTCGTCGCGGTTGGCCTCTTGCGCCACGGCCAGCACCAGCACTTTTTCAAGCACCGTCTTGCTGATCTGGCGGCCCTCTTCTCCGCGGCTCTTGTCCTGCTGCGCGTTGACCATCACGTCGACGTAGTTGCCGGGCAGCGCAAAACCCGCCACGCCGACCACGTCGTTGACCCGCACGGTCATGGCGCGCTTGCCGCTGGCAATGACCGCCGAGAGCCCGCCCTGGGTGCCGACGGGTGCGAGCTTGCCTTCCAGGAGAGCCTCGCCGCGCAGCACGCCGACCTTGACCACGCGATCTTCAAGCGCCTTGGCGTCGGTGAACGATCCGGGCGGCAGCGAGCCGCTAGGCCAGTCGACCATCGACAGCATCTGGGGGTTGACCCGGCTGCCCAGTTCGATGTCGACGGCGGCGACGACCACTTTGTTGGAAGCGATTCCGCCCTGTCGGGAAACCCAGCCCGCTGCGTAGACCGCGGCCGCCAGGCCGGTCAGGAGGGCCAGCAGAAGCAGCCCGAGCGCCTTGATGTTTTTCATGCGAGTCTCCGCCGTGAATGAAGAGTGAAGAAGAAGAAGGGGCTAGACGAAGCCCAGTTGGTGCGCGAGGACTTGTGCGACCGTCCCCGCGCAGATGCAGATGCCGTAAGGCAGCTTTCCGATGGACTGCCCCGCCTCGATCGTTCCGGACGGCCGCACGCCTGCAATGCCCGAGACCGCAATGCCTTGCGCGGTAGCCTTGACGTTGGCCAGCATCCGGCCGAGGCGGCGCAGGTGAATGGCAAAGAGGATTGCAGTGACGCCGCCGGCAATGCATGTGAAGAGAATGGCCTGCAGCGTTTGGTACGGCCCAAGAAAGGCACCGACCATCGCCATCAGCTTGACGTCGCCCGCGCCCATGATTCCCAGCGCATAGAACGGCAGCATGATCGCCAGGCCCGTGCCCCATCCGCCCAGCGCATGCAGCGCACCCGACAGCGGCGTGCGCGCCGCAATGGTTCCGTAGATGAGTGCGAAGACCATGCCGCCGAAGGTGAGCCAGTTGGGAATGCGGTAGAAGCGCACGTCGCTGACCGCCGCCATCACCAGCAGGACAAACAGCCCGCCCATGCGGAAGTCCGATGCCAGCAGCGTCAGCAGATCGAGGAAGGCTTCGAATTCCGTCATGGGTCTGTGCTCCGAATGAAGAGGGTCTGTTGCACTTCAGGCACTGCGCCGCACGGCAAGCAGCAGGAGCAGGCACACAACCAGCACCAGCGCGCCGATGAGCGCAAACTCCATGAACGACATGCCTGTGTCTTCCCGCAGCAGGGTCGTGAAGGTTCTCGGCAGCGTTTCGAGCGGTTCCATGTGTGTTCCCCAGTGAGATAGCCAACCGGCGCCGCTTGGGGCCCGGAGCGGGCCAGAGCGTTTTGCCGTGGAGTCACTGTAGAAATTGCGGCGTCTGCGCACATGAGCGATGCGCCCCTTCTGGAGGGAGACAATCGCCCCGCCCGCGCCCGCTGCACCCATGACAAAGCGCCTGCCTCGCTCGGCGGCTGTCTTTGCGGCGGCGCAAAGCAAAACGCCCCGGCATTGCGCCAGGGCGTTTGTTCAATCTCGGCTCAGGAGGAGCGCGTCAGGTGTCGAGCGCGAGGTGCTGTCCGTGGAGCGCAGCGGCGGCAGGCGATGCAAGGAAAGCGATGGTCTGCGCAGCGACCGAGGTCGATACCCATTCCGCGGGGTTCGCATCGGGCATGGCCTGGCGGTTGGCCGGCGTGTCGAGCACGCTGGGCGCAACGCTGTTGACGCACACGCCATGCGGTGCGGCTTCTGCAGCCATGGCTTCCACCAGGCGCTGCAGTGCGCTTTTCGACGCGATATACGCGGCCATGGCAGGCAGGCCGCGCGCCGCCACCTTGGCGGTAACGGCAACGATGCGCCCCGAGCCGCGCTCGATCATCGAAGGCAACACCGCCTGCGTGACCGCAACGAAAGACCAGGCGTTGAGATTCATCATCCGGTCCCAGCTTGCGCGTGAGAGCGCATGGGTTGCCTCGCCCATCTCGAAGCCGCCCGCAATGTGGACCAGCGCATCGATGCGGCCGAAAGCCTTGAGTGCCTGGGTGGCCAGGTTCGACATGTCGGGTAGCGAGGTCACGTCGCCTTCGAGCAGCAAGTGCTGAGAATTGTCCAGGCCCGGAAAAACCTCGGCCAGACGGTCGGCGCGGTGATCGATCAGCGCAAGGCGGGCGCCCTGCTCGATGAAGTGCTGGGCCACCGCCCGGCCCAGCGCACCCGCGGCGCCGGTGATCACGACATGGGGCATGTCGGTGATTGTGTCGATCATGGAAATCTCCTTGGTTGAGGGCAGGCCCGTCGATGATGGCGAATCGTACCGCCGCCCCGTACAAAATCGTTGAACGCCAGAATTTTTACGCTATACTTGCGGTCTTGCCTAAAAACGCAAAACGTTTTGAGCAAGGGCTCTTAGCTCAGTTGGTAGAGCAGCGGACTCTTAATCCGTAGGTCGAGTGTTCGAGTCACTCAGGGCCCACCACCAACACCAGAAATAGCACGGTTCCCGTGCTATTTTTTTGTGAGTACCGTGCCGCAGTTGCGGCGCGCGTTCCGCAAATAAAAAAACCTCCCGCCGAAAGGCAGGGAGGTTTTTTTATGCCTCCGGGACAGCGGCGACCCGCTCACACCTTGAACACCCGCACCGCCTGCACCAGGCTATCGGCTTGCTCCTGCAGCGAGCCCGCCGCAGCCGCGGCCTCTTCCACCAGCGCGGCGTTCTGCTGCGTGGCCTGGTCCATCTGGGAGATGGCCTGGTTGACCTGCTCGATGCCCGAAGTCTGCTCCTGGCTCGCAGCCATGATCTCGCCCATGATGTCGGTCACGCGGCGCACGCTGGCCACGATCTCTTGCATCGTCTTGCCCGCCTCGGCCACCTGGTCGCTGCCCGTACCCACCTTGTCGACCGAGTCGTCGATCAGCGACTTGATTTCCTTGGCCGCGCCGGCCGAACGCTGCGCGAGATTGCGCACTTCGGACGCCACCACCGCAAATCCGCGGCCCTGCTCGCCGGCGCGCGCCGCTTCGACGGCCGCGTTCAGCGCAAGGATGTTGGTCTGGAAAGCAATGCCGTCGATCACGCCGATGATGTCGACGATCTTCCTGGACGACGCATTGATCGAGCCCATGGTGTCGACCACCTGCCCGACCACGTCGCCGCCGCGCACCGCGACCTCGGAGGCCGTGACGGCGAGTTGGTTGGCCTGGCGCGCGTTGTCGGCGTTCTGCTTCACGGTGGACGTGAGTTCTTCCATCGACGCGGCGGTCTGCTGCAGCGAGCTGGCCTGTTCTTCGGTGCGCGAGGACAGGTCGAGGTTGCCTGAAGCGATCTGGCCGCTGGCCGTGGCAATGGTGTCGGTGGAACCGCGAATCTCGGTCACCGTGCCAGCCAGGCTGCGCTGCATCTGGTGCATTGCATGCAGCAGGCTGCCGGTATCGCCCGGGCGCAGCTGCACCTCGATGCCCAGGTCGCCCGCGCCGATCTGGCGCACCACCTCGGAGGCGTAGCTGGGCTCGCCGCCGAGTTGGCGGTAGAGGTTGCGCGCCATGCCCCAGGCCATGCCGCCCACAACGACCATGAGCACACCGCCGATTGCCAGCAGGATGGCCGTGTTGCGCCAGAACACGGTGTCGATGTCATCGATGTAGTCCCCAAAGCCCACGATCCAGTCCCAGGGCTCGAACTTGACGATGGCGTAGAGCTTCTGCACCTCTTCCTTGGCTCCCGGGCGGGTGCCATAGGCCGTGAGCGTGGCAACCTTCTGGCCCGCCAGCGCGGCGCGGTAGCGCTCGCCGGCTTCCTTGCCGCCCTTGGCGTCCACGATGCCCACGCGCTTGGGGTTCGGGTGCACATAGTTCACGTCATTCGTGTAGCCGCGCACGAAGAAATACAGCTCGTCCTTGCGAAGGCTGCCGATGAGCTTCTTCGCCTCTGCCTGGGCCTGGTCGCGCGTGAGTTCACCCGACTTTTCCTGCTCATGAAGGCGTTCCAGCGAGGCATTCGCCAGCACCACCAGCGTGGAGAGCTGCGAGGTTCGCTCCTTCATCATCGATTGGCGAAGCGTCGACAGCGAGACGGAGGCCAGTACGACCATGCCGAGCAGCGCCGCGGCGCACAAAAAGAGAATTCGGGTTCGGAGCTTCATGAAGGGCAGCAGACAGCAGGAGATGAATACACCTCTGCTTATCGGCAGCAGCACCGGAAACTTTAGTTCTCGGCAGTTGCTTTTCCGAGTTTTGCCATCAATGTGAAAAAGTCACATTTCTTACCGCGGACCGGCGCACGGATGAGCATCCCAAGGCGGATGCTGGCGGCTTTCATCGGAGGCCAAGGCAATGCTCAATCAAGTCATTCATAACGCGACCATTACATTGCAGCTGCCGCTCGACCTGAGCGCCGACGCAGAGATCGCAGCGCTTCGATCCGCTGGAATTCCGGTGGACGAGTTGGGCAATGCGACGTCCGGTTATCTCTTCGTGCGAACGACCGGGCGCGGCGACCACCTGGTCAACACCTTTCGATGGTTCGCGACCAGCATCGGCAAGGCGCCCGCCGGTTCCGTCCAGAACGTGCAGGCGCCAGGTTCTGCTGTGGCCAGCGCATCGGCTTGGTGAACGGCTGGCGGAACACCGCTGCGTCAATCGTTATTGCGCTCGCATTTGCGTGAGTTGACGAGGCAGCCGGCATAGTCGGGGTCGTGCTTGAGCAGGAACATCGCGCGCGCGGCCACTGCCGTGTCCGCAAAGTCGCTGAACAAGCCGTCGACGCCGGCCTCGTAGAACGCGAGGTACTCGTTGACCGGATTGCCGCCGAAGCTGCCGGTCAGCCGCTTCTGCTCGCTGCGGAAGGTGTACGGATGGACCAGCAATCCCAGCCGATGCGCATTGGCAATCACGTCGGAGGGCGGCAGCAGAACACGGTCGCGCTCGTCGACCAGGCCGTCGCCCGTGACGTCGGCACACGCGCCGTTCTGCACCGACTTGCAGGCGCTCGAAATCAGATACGGCTTCCACGGACCGATGCCGTCCGCATACCCTCTCACCTCTTGCAGGCCGCGCGGAGTCAGCAAGTCCTTGAACTGGCCGTCGCGGTTCGACACGACCCAGTCGTAAGGCTTGTCGTAGGGCTTGCTGAAGTCGAGCGAGCCGTCTGGCCTTACGTCGTTCGCATCCACAAGCTGGATCAGCCGCACGCTCGTCTTGCTGCGCAGATAGCGAAGATTGGCGGTTTCGAACGACTGGATGAACACCGGCGCGTTGCGCTGGTTCCAGCCCGCGGCACTCAGCACGGCCAACAGGCGGTCTTCCAGCGGCAGCCCGATGTCCTGGTGATAGGTAGGATGCTTCGTCTCCGGATAGATGCCGATGCGCCGGCCTTCCTCGCGCGACTTGCGCTTGGCCAGCTCGATCACCTCGGCCAGCGTCGGGATCTGGAACCTGCCGTTGAAGGACTGGTCGCGTTCCGGAAACGACTGCACGGCGCGCAATTGCCTGATTTCAGCCAAGGTGAAATCGCTGGCAAAGAAGCCGTCGGTCGGAACACCGTCGAGCACGACCGTGCGCCGCCGATTCGCAAACTGCGGCAGTTCCTTGACGTTGGTCGTGTCAATGAGGTTGGGCTCATGCCGCGCGATCAGGTGGCCGTCCTTGGTGGCGACCAGATCGGGCTCGATGTAGTCGGCACCCAGCGAAATGCCCAGCGCATAGGCTTCCAGCGTGTGCTCAGGCAAGTAGCCATTGGCCCCGCCCCGGTGCCCGATGACCAGCGGCGCGTTGTCGGCACGGCGGCGCGCGCGTTCTTCGTGCGCGGCAGCCGGCGCGGCGGCCACAAACAACATGCCGAGGCCGAACAGGGCCGTGCAAATCTTCTTCAGGCTGTTCATGGCGAATATCCTCGTTGGTGTGCGAAAGGAACTTAGGCGCGCCGCATGACAAGCCGGTGAATCGGCTGCCGCGCGCCAGGCCGCCTGGTGATCGGATCGGGTGCGGATCATGACGCGCCGGTTTCGCATGCGCAATCCCCAGGGCAGCAGGTCCGCCCTCCTTCGATCAACCCGCCATCCAGCCTTCGACAAAGCGCGACAACAGCTCGCGCTTTTCGCCAACTTCCGCAAGCAGGAACTGCCGCGCATGCTCCTGGGCCAGTTCACTCGCCAGGAACCACTGCTCCCGCGTTTCGTCGCCCTGCGGAGGCGGCTTGCCCCAGATGGCGCTTTCGCCCAGAAAGGCCTCCGTGATGGGCAGGCGCCCATCGGTCCTGCCCAACTCCGACAGCGGGTTGAGCGGGCCGCCAAGGTCGACGCGGACATGAACGGCGTCTCCGTCCACCGCGATGGAGGGGCTCAGGCCACCGGTCTGGAGCACACGCCACAGTTGTTCGGCGGAAGCGTGGCGAACCCAGCTTTCCAACGCCCGCTTCAGGCCTTCGGTGATGATTTCTTGGTCCATACGGCAATATTTCACACTTTTCTAAAGTGATTTCACTAGCAACCGACCCTGTCCCGCACGGACAGAGCGTTTGGCATGGCATCTTGCGGTTTGCTGTCATGCATCGCAAGAAAAACAAGAACTCCGGCGACGGGGGCCCATAAGCTCGAAGCTCAAGCTCGTTGCACCCGCCTCGGCGGGTATTTTTTTGTTCCGGCTCGCGGGCTACGCTATATTTCCGGCCATGGAAAAGGCGTCAGACTTAGGCAAACCCACTGTTCCCATCGACCTGATCGGTCCGGAGCACTGGGCCCGTTCAAGCCGCCGCAGCGGCCGCACCACCAAGGTGATCTGCCTGATCGTCGGCGGCCTTGCAACCGCCGGGATCATCGCCTACGGCGTTTTCGGGGGCTTCAGCCGCTGAGCCTGCCGCTGCGGGTACTGCAGCTCGCTGCTCTTTCTGGCCGTAAATAGTGTTTACGGCACCATCGACAACCGGGACAATCGTTTCTCGTCCCTTCGTCGTCGTTTTCAAAAAGTGCCCAATCTCACCGTCGCGCGTCGCCGCAATGTTCTTGCGCTGCACCGCCGCTTTCTCGAAGGGGCCATTGCTGCCGGCCTGCCTGCCAAGGGACTGGACCAGGCCTTTGCCAGGAAGATCGAAATCTCCCCGAGCATGTGGAGCCAGATCAAGAGCTCGCGGCCCATCGGCGACACCCTGGCGCGGCAGATCGAGCGGCATTGCGAGGTAGAAGCCGGCTGGCTCGACGAAGAAGACCGCGCCTCCGAAGTGCCCGACGCGGCTGAAGAGCGCTTCATTGCGGCCGCGCGGGAGGCTTGGCGCCAGGCCAACGCGAAGGGAAAGAAAGAGCTTAGCGGCTGGCTCAAGCAGCGCGCACGCGGGCCAGACGAAGAGCCGCAGGCCTGAGCTTTTTCTTCACGCGGCGGAAGAAGGCGACATGCGCAGGATGGCCGCGCGCAAGTCTTGCGGAATTTCCACCGCGCGATGGCTCTCGAGCGAAGTCGTCACCAGCACCTGCTTCACCTGCATGCGCAGTTCGCCGCCGGCCGGCTCGAAACAGCGCAAGACGAGCGACATCGAGCGTGAACCCAGCCGCTCGACCGACAGGCCGAGCGCGACCTGGTCGCCCATACGGCTCACCGCGCGAAAGTCGGCTTCGAGCCGCACGGTGGGCAAGCCGATGCGCCGCTCCGAAATGAGCGCGTGGTAGTCGATGCCAAGGCCTTCGCTCACCCAGTCTTCCACCAGCCCATTGAGCATGACGAAATACTGCGGGTAGAACACGATGCCCGCGGGATCGCAGTCGGAAAAGCGGATCATCCGCGCGCGGCGGAACTCGGCGCTGGGCGCGTTTGCCTCGCTTGCGCTCATCAGCCCTCCTCGCCCGAGGGCTCGCTGCGCATCACGTGCACGCGAAGCTGCCCGAGTTGCGCATGCATCTGCTTCACGGTCTTCATGTCGAGACCCGAGAACATTTCGAGAATCCATTGCTCGTGTTCCTTGGCCATGGTCTCGAAGCTGGCGCGGCCCTTGGGCGTGAGGCTCACGATCCACGAACGGCGATCGTCGGGGCTGTGCGCGCGCGCCACCACGCCGTCGCGCTCGAGCTCGTCCGTCAGCCCGGTAACGTTGCCGCCCGTCACCATCAGGTAGCGCGACAGCACGCGCATCTTCAGGCCCTCTTCGTAGCGATAGAGCTGCGCCATGTAGTCGAAGCGTGCCAGCGAAATGCCGAAGCGCTCGCGCAGCCGGCGCCGAATTTCGGCCTCGATCTGGGTGGTGCTTGCGAGCATGCGCAGCCACAGCTTGAGCATGGCGTGGTCTTCACGGCCAGCGCGTGCCTCGTGGCCGAGTTCTTCGGCGTCGCTGAGCGCGGCGTGCGAGGCATCGTTGCGCATTACATGACCTCCCCGCCCGAAACCGATACCGACTGCCCGGTCACGGAGGCCGCACCTTCGCCGCACAGCCAGCGCACCGCATCGGCCACTTCGGCGGGCTGCACGATGCGCCGCTGCGGATTGACGTTGGAAAACTCGGCCAGCGCATCGGCTTCGCTGCGGCCGGTCTTGCCGACCACGTTGGCAACGCTCGCGCGCAGGATGTCGGTGTCGGTGTAGCCGGGGCATACCGCGTTCACCGTCACGCCCTTGCGGGCCACTTCGAGCGCAAGCGAGCGCGTGAGGCCGATGACGCCATGCTTGGCTGCCGTGTAGGCGGCCACGTAGGCATAGCCCTTCTGGCCAGCGGTGCTGGCAATGTTGACGATGCGGCCCCAGCCCGCCTCGAGCATGTCGGGCAGCGCCGCCTTCGCGCACAAGAAGCTGCCCGTCAGGTTGACCGACAGCATGCGCTGCCACAGCTCGACCGAGGTCTTGAGAAAAGGCGCGCTTTCGGCGGCGCCGGCGTTGTTCACCAGGATTGCGATGGGCCCTCGCCCGGCGCGTGCCTGCGCGAAGGCGGCCTGCACCGCTTGCGCATCGGCCACGTCGGCGGCCACAACCCCGTGGCCCTGGCCTGGGAGCGAGACCGCCACGCGTTGAAGTGAATCGATGTCGCGCCCAAGCAAGGTCAGCGTGGCGCCTTCAGCAGCAAGGGTGCGGGCGATTTCGGCTCCGATGCCGCGTGCGGCGCCAGTCACCAGGGCGTGGCGGCCGCTCAATGGATTTGCATGCATACCTGAAATGTTTAGTTCTGAACTATTCTAGCGAATGTGGCTTATCGCTTGTTCAGCGCACGGTCCCAGGTCTGCGCGCCGACACCGCGCTCGCGCAGCTTGAACTTCTGAACCTTGCCGTTCTCGGTGCGCGGCAAGTCGGGCAATACATCGACATAGCGAGGCACCGCAAAATACGGCAGGCGGCTCTCGCAGAAGCTCATCAGTTCCAGCGGATCGATGCGCTCGCCCTCGCGCGGCACCAGCGCGGCCATGACTTCGTCTTCCGCCAGTTCCGAACGCACCGGGTACACCGCGCAAGACGCAACGCTGCGATGGCTCAACAGCACCTGCTCGACTTCGAACGAAGAAATGTTTTCGCCGCGCCTGCGAATCGCATCCTTGATGCGGTCGACAAACCTGAAGGCTCCGTCGGCATCGCGCACCACGCGGTCGCCGGTGTGAAACCACAGATTGCGCCAGGCCTCGACCGTCTTCTCTGGCATGTTGAAGTAGCCGCTTGCGAAGGCATGAGGTTCGTCCGCGCGCAGCAGCAACTCGCCAGCCTCTCCGGCGGGCAGCTCCGCATCGCTTTCGTCGGCAACGCGCGCCTGGAAGCCGGGCCGCAGCCACCCCATGACGCCGCCGCGTGGCGAATCAGGCGCGGTGGCAATGGCAAAGTTGGTTTCGGTGGAGCCATAGCCTTCGAGCAGGCGCACGCCGGTGCGCTCGAAAAACGCCTTGCCCGCGGCGTCGGGCACGCCGGGGCCGAGGCCGATGCGTACGCGATGGTTGCGCTCGCCCTCGCCCACGGATTGCGCGAGCAGTATCGGCACCATGGCACCCAGCAGGTAGACCACGGTGGCGCCGTTCGCATGCATCGAAGGCCAGAAGCCCGAGGCCGAGAAGCGTGTTTCAAAGACGACCTCGGAGCCCGTGAGCGCGGCTTGCGCAAAGGTGTTGAGCGCGTTGATGTGAAAGAGCGGCAGCGTGGTGCACAACACGTCGTCCGCCGCCACGCCGAGTACCTCGGCGCTGTTCACGCCCCACCAGAAATACTGCGCATGCGGGCAGACCACGCCCTTGGCGGGACCCGTGGTGCCAGAGGTATACAGAATGGCGAGCGGATCGCCGGGCTGCACGTCGGCCGGCGCAGCAGCCGGGCCGCCGGAGGGATACGCCAGCACGCGCACGCTGGCCGGTGCCAGCCACGCGGCGGAATCGCCTTCAGCAGCCTCGCCGACGATCCAGATTTCCTTGAGCTTCGTTCGGCCGAGGTCGGCCGCCTGCAGGCGGCTCAGAAACCCGGCTTCGATGACCAGCAGCTTCGCTTCGCTGTGTGAAAGGAAGTACTCGATCTGCGGCCCCATCGAGGCAGTGTTGACCGGCACCGTCGAAGCACCGATCCAACCGGCACCGAAAAAGGTTTCAAGAAACTCGATGCGGTTGCCGCACATCACGGCCACGCGGTCTCCGCGCTCGATGCCCGCTTGCGCGAGTGCGCCGGCGCGAGCGCCCGCTGCTTCTGCCGCATCGGCGTGCGACCAGCGAGAGCCCGCAATGCGCAGCAATGGGCGCGCACCGAACATCGCCGCCTGCCGCTGCAGCATGGCCGGCAGCGTGCGCTGCGCCGGAGGCATCGCGCGCGGCTCACTCGTCATCGTGCGTGCCTCCGCCAAGATAGGTGGCCTGCACCCGCGGGTCGCTCGCCAGTTCGGCCGAAGCGCCTGAAAGCGCGATCTCGCCGGTTTCGAGCACGTAGCCGTGGTCCGAGGTTTCGAGCGCCGCGCGCGCGTTCTGCTCCACCAGCAGGATCGACACGCCGTCTTCGCGCAGCTTGCGCACGATGGTGAGAATGTCCCGCACGATGAGCGGTGCCAGGCCGAGGCTGGGCTCGTCGAGCATCAGCAGGCGCGGCGCCGACATCAGGGCGCGGCCCACCGCCAGCATCTGGCGTTCGCCGCCCGAGAGCGTGTCGGCGCGCTGCGCGCGGCGCTCCGCGAGCCGCGGAAAGCGGTCGTACACCGATTGCAGCCGCTTCTTCATTGCATCGCCGCGCAGCCGCTTGGCATAGGCGCCGAGCTGCAGGTTGTCCAGCACGGTGAGCTCGCCGAACAGCTCGCGCTTCTCGGGCACCAGGCACAGTCCGCGCTCCACGCGCGCCTCCACATCGAGCCCTTGCAGGTCTTCGCCCTCGAAGCGCAGCGTGCCCTTGCAGGGCAGCAGGCCCATGGCGGCGGCCAGCAGCGTGGTCTTGCCCGCGCCGTTGGGCCCGATCACCGAGATGATCTGCCCGGGCTGCAGGTCGAGCGACACGCCGCGCACCGCCTCGACCTGCCCATACGACACATGCAGGTCGCCGATCTCCAGCATCGCGCTCATTTCGTCACCCCCAGGCTTGTCACTGCATGTACTTCGCGTACCCCCTGAAGGGGGCCCGCGCCTTCGGGCGGCCGTGCGGCGCTCATACAACGCTCCCCAGGTAAGCCGCCTGCACACGCTCGTCCGCGCGCACCGCGGACGGCACGCCCTCCACGAGCTTGGAGCCGAAGTTCATCACCACCAGCCGGTCCACCAGTTTCATCACGAAGTCCATGTCGTGTTCGACGATCAGGATGGTCACGCCCTCTTCGCGCAGCTTGCGCAGCAGGTCGCCGAGCGCCATCTTTTCCTTGCGGCGCAGGCCGGCCGCGGGCTCGTCGAGCACCAGCAGCACCGGGTCTGCAGCCAGGGCGCGCGCAATTTCGAGAATGCGCTGCGTGCCCAGCGGCAGGCTGCCTGCGAGCTCGTGCGCGCGGTCGCCCAGGCCGATGCGGTCTAGCTGGCGCTGCGCCTCCTGCAGGATCTGCTTTTCCTCGGTGCGGTCCAGCCGCAGGCCGGCCTTCAAGACACCCGAGCGCGTGCGCGAATGCGCGCCCAGCGCCACGTTGTCGAGCAGGCTCATGTGCGGCCGCAGCTTCACGTGCTGGAAGGTACGCGCCAGCCCCAGCCGCGCCACCTGCCGCTGCGGCATGCCGGCGATGTCATGCTCCAGAAAGCGCACCTGGCCCGCGCTCATCGGCAGCGTGCAGGTCAGCAGGTTGAACATCGTCGACTTGCCCGCGCCGTTGGGTCCGATCAGGCCGATGATTTCTCCCGCGTTCACCTCGAAGCTCACATCGTTCACCGCCACCAGACCGCCGAAGCGCTTGACCGCACCTTTCACCGACAGCACCTGCGTGCCGCGCGCGGGCAGTTGGCGATGCGGAAGCGGATCGACCGTGGGCGCGTCGTAGCGCGACGAACCCTGGGTGCCGCCCTTGCGGCGCGTCCAGCGCCTCAGCAAGCCCATGAGACCGCCGCGCGCAAAGTGCAGCAGCAGGATGAAGAGCGTTGCGAAAGCCACGGCTTCCAGTTGCCCGGCGCGCTGGGTGAGCATGGGCAGCACGTCCTGCAGGCCGTTCTTCAGCACCAGCACCAGGGCCGCTCCCACCAATGCGCCCGCCAGCTGCCCGAGCCCGCCGGCCACCGCCATCAGCAGGTACTCGATGCTTGCGCGCACGTCGAAGGGCGACGGGCTCACGAAGCGGTTCATGTGCGCATAGAGCCAACCCGCCAGCCCCGCAAAGAGCGCGGCCGTGACAAAGAGCGTGAGCCGCACGCGGTATGCATCGGCCCCCACGCTCGCCAGCAGCGTGGCGCCGCCGCGCAGCCCGCGAATCGCACGGCCGGGGCGCGACTGCAGCAGGTTGTGGCTGAACAGGCACGCCAGCCCGACCACCACCCAGATCAGGTAGTACATCGACCGCGGATCGGCCAGCGACCAGCGCGCGACTTGCAGCGCCGGAATGTTCGACAGCCCTGTGTGGCGCCCGAGCGCATCGACGTTGCCGAACAGCATTGCGATAGACAACCCCCACGCGATGGTGCTCAGCGGCAGGAAGTGCCCGCCGAGCCGCAGCGTGAGCATGCCGATGGCAAGCGCCGAGAGTCCGGTGAGCAGCAGCGCGAACAAGAGGCCGATCCATGGCGACATGCCCTGCGTGGTCGTGAGCCACGCCGTGGCATAGGCCGCAATGCCCACGAAGGCCGCCTGACCGAAAGAGGTTGCGCCGCCCACGCCGGTGAGCAGCACCAGCCCGAGCGCCACCAGCGCGCCGATGCCGATGTCGTTGAGCAACGAAACCGTGAAGCTGCCCGCCACCGCCGGCACCAGCGCCAGCACGACGACCACGAGGGCGATCCAGCCCATGCGTTTGCGGTTGCCGTTCATCATTGGTCCACCTCGTCTTCTTCCTCTTCGGAGTGCGCGGCCATGAAGGAGCGCAGCATGAGCACCGGTATGAGCAGGCTGAACACGATCACGTCTTTCAGCGCACCGCTCCAGAACGATGCGAAGCTTTCCACCACGCCGACCGCGAGTGCGCCCACGGCCGTCATCGGGTAGCTCACGAGCCCGCCGATGATCGCGGCGACGAAGGCTTTCAAGCCGATGATGAAACCCGAGTCGTAGTACATGGTCGTTACCGGCGCGATCAGCACACCGATGAGACCGGCCAGCAGCGAGGCACAGCCGTAGGCCAGCAGCGCCGTGCGCACCGGCCGGATGCCGACCAGCCGCGCACCCACCCGGTTCACGGCCGTGGCGCGCAGCGCCTTGCCGGCCACAGTGCGCTCGAACACCAGGAAGAACAGCCCGCTCAGCACAATGGCCGCGCCCACCATCAGCACCACCTGGCCGCTGACCGTGAACCCGTCGCCCAGGGTGAACACCGCACTCGTGAGCGGCGTGGTGCGCGAGCCTTCAGGGCCGAAGAACAGCAAGCCCAGGCCCGAGAGCAGGAAGTGCAGCGCCAGCGAAACGATCAGCAGCACCAGCACCGACGCATCGGCAATCGGCTGGAACACCACGCGTGCGAGCAGCGGTGCAATGGGCACCACCAGCAGCACCGCCACCGCGATATGCACCGCCACCGGCACACCGGGCCGCGCCGCAAGCCAGGCAAGCACACACGGAATCGCGGGCAGCACGCCCCACATGAGCACCGCCTTGGGAATGCGAGCGGCTTCGCCGCGCCGCAGCAGGCTTCCGACTTCCGTTGCCAGCGCCAGCGCCGTGAGCACGGCCACCATGCCGATGGTCGGCGGCACACGGCCGGTTTCGAAAGCCGCGAGCGACAGTGCGGCAAAGGCTGCGATGTCGCCGAACGGCACGAACACCACCCGCGTGACGGAAAAGATCAGCACCAGCCCGAGCCCGGCCAGCAGATAGACGGCACCGTTGGCGAGGCCGTCGGTGATGAGAATCAGCGCGACGTCCCACGTCATAGGAAAACCTCAGGCATTGCTTTCATCTTCTTGTTCGTCGTTCTTGTCGTTTGCGAAAGAGCGGGCCGCTCAGGGGGCGAGCTTCCATTGGCCGTTGTCGAGCTTGACGATCACGCGGGCGCGCTCGTCCACACCGTAGAGGCTGCCGGGCTTGAAGCTGTACACGCCGTGCGTGCCCACCACTTCCTTGGTGCTGAAGATGGCATCCCGCAGCGCGACACGAAACTCCGCCGTGCCCGGCTCGGCCTTTTTCATGGCCCGCGAGGCGGCATCTGCAAACACCAGCCAGCCGTCGAAGGAATAGGCGGAGAAGGCATCGCTGGTCGGCGCGTTGTTCACCTTCTGGAACACCGCGCGGAAATCGGTCGCGATCTTCTTGGTGGGGTAGTTGTCGGGCAACTGCTCGGCGACGATCACCGGGCCGGTGGGCATCAGTGCGTTCTGTCCGGAGGCACCGACCACGCGCACGAAGTCGGGGTTGATGAGGCCGTGCTGCCCGTACACGCCGCCCTTGTAGCCGCGCTCCTGCAGCGCAAGGAACGGCAATGCGCCCGGCGTGCCGGCGCCGCCGGTCATCACTGCATCGGGCCGCAGCGCGACGATCTTCAGCACCTGCCCGGTCACCGAGGCATCGGCGCGCGCGTAGCGTTCGTTGCTCACCACCTTGATGCCGGCTTCGGGCGCGGCCTTCATGAGCGCGTTGTAGACCAGGTCGCCCCAGGCGTCGGTAAAACCGATGTAGCCCACCGTCTTGACGTTGTTGCGCTTCATGCGCTCGACCACCGCATCGATCATCAGCTGCGTGGGCTGCGCGACCGTCATGACCCACGAGTTCTCGCTCGGATCGAGCAGGATCGGCGTGAGGCCGATCATCGGCGTCTTCGCATCGCGGCCCACCTGAGCCATTGCGATGGCGGCCGGCACGCCCGACGTGCCCATGAGCACGTCGACCTTCTCTTCTTCGACGAGCTTGCGCGCATTGCGCCCGGCGGTCGTCGGGTCCGAGCCGTCGTCCAGCACGATGAGCTGCACCTTGCGGCCATTGATCTCGGGCTTGTAGGCCAGCGCGGCCTGCATGCCCTTCGCATACGGCACGCCCAGCGAAGAGTTGGGGCCCGAGAGCGAGACGCTCAGGCCGACCTTGAGGTCGGCCGCAAGCGCGCTCGCAACGCCGCAGGCAGTCAGCGCCGCGGCGATGGCACCGCGCGTCAAGGTCAGCATCAGGCTCTTCATGTCGTAGCTCCAGTGAGAAAGAATGGAAGGAACGGAAACTCAGATGAACAACTGAATGGCGGGCAGAGCGCGCGCAGCGTTGAGCAGGTCGACGCGCTTCTCGCGGATGCGCCAGCCCGAGGGCGTCCGCGCCAGGTGGTGGCGGGTCGTGCCGCTCAGCAAGATCTGGGATTCGCCGCGCGCCTCGACGTAGAGGAACGGCGTGCGAAGACGCACCTCGTCGCCGGTCTCGCTCTCGATGCGCGAGGGCTGGAGCACATGCTGGCTGTGGCTTGCGGGGTGCTGCGAATGGGCGCGCGGATTCTTCAGCCGGTCCACACGCAGCTGCAGCAGCAGCCGGTCTTCGTAGGCCAGCGAGTTGTGGGAGAACGGATCGGCCTGCGCGGCGCCAAGCAATGGAACCCAGTAGTGGCCGTCGTCGGCAAAGAGCGCCAGCCAGTCGTCGAAGCGCCGTTCGTCGAGCAATGCGGCCTCATGGGCGACAAAATCGCGCGGATCGCCGGTCATGCTGCCACCTCCGAAGCCATCGCCTTCGCCCAGGCGCGGAACTGGTTGCGCATGAGCAGCTCGTTGGTGCCGTTGGTGGTGATGGTGGCTTGCGCGAGCTCGGCCGCGTCGAAGTTGCGGTGCAGGCTCACCCACTCGTTTCCGCCGGCGCGCAGCCCCTGCTGGATGCTTTCGAACAGGTGCACGTCGTCGTGCGCCACCACCGACATCGGCGAGAAAACGAGCCGGTTGTAGCTCATCGCCCGCTCGAAGAGCAGCGCCGGCGCGCCCGCTGCGCGGAAGCTCCAGGCTTCGATCAGCGTGCGATCAGCGGCCAACGGACGGATCACACGAATAGCTTGCGGAGAGCCCTTCACCGAAAGGCTCGGATACAGGACCGAGTTCTGTGGCGAGCGCTGCAGGATGTCGGCCGCGCGCTCGGCGCCGTGCGCGGCCTGCATCGCTGCTTCGTACTCAGGCAACTGCGCGTAGTTGGAGTGAATGCTGAAGTTCACTCCCAGCACGCTGTGCCCGTTGGCGAACACGCGGCCACCCATCTTGTCGAAGAATTCGTAGCCCGAACCGAAGGGGAGGATCTGCTCCATCGCCATGGGCTTGGGATCGGTGGGCGCGTGGCCTTCCCACAGCGCCTCGGCCGCCTTGGTGGCCGACTCGTGCGTGGACATCGGATGCACCGTGTCGTTGATGTTCTCGAGGTACATCTTCCAGTTGCAATGGACGATGTTGCGCAGCACGCCGCCGCCGACGGTGAGCTTGCCTTCCGGCGAGCGGTCGACCATGTTGTCGATGGCGCCGAGCACCTCGCCGAAGTAATCTTCGAATGAGAGGCCGGCCTCGGAGAGGCGCACGAAGACGAAGTCGCGGTACACCTTCACGTGCTTCACCACCGACAGCCCCTGCCCCGATTCGCAAGCCTTGAGCTGGGTTCCCTCGTAGCCGTTCTTCAGAGGCAGGCCGAGCGGCGCGCCGTCGAGCTTGTAGGTCCATGCGTGGTAGGGACAGCGGAAGAAGCGGCCAGTGTTGCCGCATTCATCCGTGACCAGCTGCGTGCCCTTGTGCGCGCAGCGGTTGTACATGACATGCACCGCGCCGTCGGGCTGCCGCACCATAAGAAGCGGCCGGCCTGCGACCTCCTGCGTCACGAAATCGCCCGCCTCCGGCACCTGGCTCGCATGGCCGAGAAAGACCCAGGTGTTCGCGAACAGGCGCTCCTGCTCGAGCGCAAAGATCTCCTCGCTCAGGTACAGGTCGCGGTGAACGCGGTCGTCCTGCACCAGGGCGGCAATGCGGTCGGGATGATGGCGGTAGCTGGTCATCGGCGGCGCTCGGTTTTTCTATCAGGGAACCAGCTTCCACTGGCCCTTGTTCATCTGCACGATCACCACGCCGCGCTGGTCGGAGCCATAGCGGTCGTCCGGCTTGAAGGTGTAGATGCCATGCGTGCCCACCAGCTCCTTCGTACTCACGATGGCGTCGCGCAGAGCCGTGCGGTACTGCGGCGTGCCCGGCTCGCCCTTGGTGCGCGAGGCGGCATCGGCCAGCAGCAGGTAGGCGTCGTAGGTGTACGAGGAGAAAGCATCGGTAGGCACCGCACCGTTCACCTTGTGGTAGGCGTTGCGAAAGCCCATCGACACCTTCTTGATGGGATTGCTGTCAGGCAGCTGGTCGGCCACGAGCACCGGGCCGCTCGGCACCTGCAGGCCTTCGATGGAGGCGCCGCCCACGCGTACGAAGTCGGCATTGATAAGCCCGTGCGTGCCGTAGATCTTGCCCTTGTAGCCGCGATCGGCAAGCGCGATGTAGGGCAGCGCACCGGGCGTGCCGGAGTTGCCCGCGAACACGGCATCGGGTCGGGCCGCGACGATCTTCAGCACTTGCCCTGCCACCGAGGAATCGCTGCGCGCATAGCGCTCGTTGGCCACCACCTTGATACCGGCCTTGTCGGCGCTCTTCACAAGCGAGTCGTAGGCCAGGTCGCCGAGCGCATCGGAAAAGCCGATGAAGGCCACCGTTTTCACGCCAGACTTCTGCATGCGCTCCACCACGCCCGCGACCATGAGCGGGAACGGCTGCGACACGGTCACGGTCCACGCGCCCTCGGGGCCGGCAATGGTCACGGGCGTGGGCGAGATGAGCGGCGTGTTGAGTTCGCGCGCCACGGAGGCAATGGCCATTGCGCCCGGCACGCCGGATGTGCCGATGAGCACGTCGACCTTGTCTTCAGTCACGAGCTTGCGTGCGTTGCGCCCCGCGGTCGTGGGGTCGGAGGCATCGTCGAGCACGATGAGCTGGACCTTGCGGCCGCCGATTTCCGGATGCTCTGCAATGGCTGCGCGTATGCCCTTTTCGTACGGCACGCCCAGCGCCGCGACAGGACCTGAAAGCGAGCTGATGAAGCCGATCTTCAGGTCGGCTGCCATGGCTTGCGCGGCTGCCATTGCGACTGTGGCGAGGCCGAGGACTCGAACTAGGTTCTGTTTCATCTTGGTTGCTCCGGCTTGCGTTGCTTCGTGGGAAAAACAAGGCCTCATCTCAGGGAACCAGCTTCCACTGGCCCTTCTCGAGCTTCACGACAACACGTGAACGCTCATCGGAGCCATAGCGGTCGTTCGGCTTGAAGTTGTAGACCGAGTGCGTGCCCACCAGCTCCTTGGTGCTCACGATGGCGTCGCGCAGCGCTTCGCGAAACTGCGGCGTGCCCGGCTCCGCCTTGGTGGCAAGTGCACGTTGCGCCGCGTCGAGGTACAGCAGCCATGCATCGAAGGTGTAGGCAGAGAAGGCATCGGTCGGCGGTGCGCCGTTGGCCTTCTGGTAGGCCGCGCGGAAGTCCATCGACACCTTGCGGATCGGGTTCTCGCTGGGCAACTGCTCCGCCACGATCACCGGCCCGGTGGGGGCCAGCAAGCCCTCGACCGACGCACCGCCCACACGCACGAAGTCGGGGTTGATCAGCGCGTGCATGCCGTAGATCTGGCCCTTGTAGCCGCGCTCCGCGAGTGCCAGGTAGGGCAGCGCGCCGGGCGTGCCCGAGGTTCCGGTAATCACCGCATCGGGGCGCAGCGCGACGATCTTCAGCACCTGGCCGGTCACCGACGAATCGCCACGCGCATAGCGCTCGTTCGACACGATCTTGATGCCGGCCGGCTCCGCGCTCTTTTGCAACGCGCCGTACACAAGGTCGCCCCACGCGTCCGAAAAGCCGATGTAGCCCACCGTCTTCACGCCCGACTTCTTCATGCGCTCGACCACCGCGCTCACCATCAACGGCGCGGGCTGCGGCAGCGTGACCATCCATGCGCCCTCTTCGCCTGGCAGGTTGGCGTTGGCGATGGAGATCAGCGGCGTCTTCGTTTCACGCGCCACGCCGGCAATGGCCAGTGCGCCCGGAGAGCCCGCGGTGCCGATGATGACGTCGACCTTGTCCTCGTCGATCATCTTGCGGGCGTTGCGCGCGGCCGTCGTCGGGTCGGACGCATCGTCCAGCTGCACCAGCTGGATCTTGCGGCCGCCGAGGTCGGCCTTGTAGGCGAGCGCGGCCTTCATGCCCTTTTCATAGGGAATGCCGAGCGACGACACCGGCCCCGAAAGCGACGTGATGAAGCCGACCTTGAGATCTGCGGCCCATGCGCTGGCGGCGCTGAGTGCGCCGAGGCCCGCGGCAATGGCCGCAAGGGTGCGAATTCGGTTCAGGACTTTCATGGCGGTGCTCCAGGGTGTTATGAGTGACGAAACGAACGCTGAAAAACTAGAGGGCAAGGCTGCCGACGCTGGTGCCGCCGCAGACGTACAAGACCTGCCCGGTGACAAAGCTGTTCTCGGGCGCGGCGAAGAAACGCACGGCGCGTGCCACGTCGGCCGATTCGCCGAGGCGCTTGACGGGCACTGAGGCCGCGAGCGCGCGTTCCTTCTCGCTGCCGGCCTCGACCACGTCGTAGAACATGTCGGTGCGGATAGGACCGGGCGCGACCACGTTCACCGTGATGCCGTCCGCCGCGAGCTCGAGCGCCCAGGTGCGTGCCATGCCCAGCATGCCGGCCTTGGTCGCGGAATAGCTGGTGCGGGTGGCCAGGCCCAACGCCGCGCGAGACGAGAGCAGCACCACGCGGCCGAAGCGCTGTGCACGCATCGCGGGCAATGCACCTTGCACGAGCTGGATCGCACAGCCCAGGTGCAGGTCGACGAGCGCATCGAGATCGTCCAGCTTCACCTCAGGCAGAAGCGCGGCGCGGATCACGCCGGCGTTGTGCACGATGGTGGTCGGTTCGAAGCGCGCGACCAGCTCGCGCACCGCCCCGCCCGTCGCCGCCCGATCGCCCAGGTCGACCTCGATGCTGTGCAGCTTCGGGTGATCGATCTCGGCCTTGCGGCGCGCGAGCGAGACCACTTCGTAGCCCTGCGCGAGCAGGTCTTCGCAGATCGCCTTGCCGATGCCGGCGCTGCCGCCGGTAACCGCTGCGACCTTCGGCGTCATGCGTGTGCTCCCACCAGCGCGAGCACGCGCAGCGGGCTGCCGCTGCCCTTCTCGATCTTGAGCGGCGGGCAGATCAGCACCGCACCCGATGGCGGCAGCAGGTCGAGGTTGCTCAGGCACTGCAGGCCGTAGCGCCCCGCGCCGTGCATGTAGTAGTGGCACGGATACGGCGGGCGCAAGTGATAGCCCTGCCCGGCATCGGTGCCGATGGCCTCGGAGCCGAAGCCCAGCACGTCGCGCTGCTCCACCAGGAAGCGCACGGCCTCGGTGCTCGGGCCGGGCGTGTGCTGGCCGGTCTCGTCGAAGTTCTGATACGCCTCGGGGTCGCTGCGCTTGGACCAGTCGGTGCGCATCAGCACCCAGGCACCTTTGGGAATGCGGCCGTGCGCGGCCTCGTAGCGCTCGATGTCGGCCACGCTCAGCAGGTAGTCGTCGTTGGTCTGCACGTCGGCCGAGCAGTCGATCACGCAGGCCGGCGCCACGAAGTGCTGCACGGGAATGGTGTCGACCGAGTTGTTCGGCAGGTCGCGGCCCGAGATCCAGTGGATCGGCGCATCGAAGTGGGTGCCGGTGTGCTCGCCGCACGAAAAGTTGTTCCAGTACCAGGCCGGGCCGCGCTCGTCGTACTTCGACACTTCCTCGATGCGGAAGGGCCAGCATTGGCCCATCTCAGGCGGCAATGCGATCTGCGGGAACTCGGGTGTGAGCGTCTGCGTGAGGTCGATCACGCGGATGCGGCCGCTCGCCATGGCGGTCACCAGGCCGCCGAGGATTTCGGCGGCGGACATCAGTTCGGTGGTGGTTGTCATTGTGTGGCTCCTGTTCTCAGCCGCCCGCCGCGAGTTCGCGTTCGAGCACCTTGGGGTTGTCGCGCCAGCGCTCCAGCCACTCCTGTGCCACGTCGCCGGGGTACACGTCTTCGACCCCATCGCGCAGCGCCTTGACGATGGCGTTGGCCAGCGCGGTGGGCGCCAGCTTGGGCGGCGGGGTGTGCTGGTTCCATTCGTCGTCGATGGGGCCGGGGAACACGTTGATCACGCGGATGCCGGCGGGGCGCATCTCTGCGCGCAGGCACTGCGCAAGCGAGTGCGCCGCAGCCTTCGAGGCGCTGAAGGTGCCGTGCGGCGGGAAGTTGCTGAGCGCGTAGATCGACAGCAGGTTGACCCATGCGGTCGCGCCCGTTGCACCGTCGGCCGAGCGGCCCTTGAGCGCAGGGCCGAACTCTTGCGCGAGGCGCAGCAGGCCGAAGTAGTTGATGTCCATCTCGGCCTTGGCCACATCGGTGCCGCGGCGCGCGCCGATGCCGAAGGTGCGGTGCACCTCGGCGTTGTTGATCACGATGTCGACCTTGCCGCCGATGGAGCCTGCAAGCTCGGTCACCTGGCGGCCGTTGGTGAGGTCGAGCGGCACGAGCGTGACCTGCGGCAGAGCCGAGATGTCGTCGAGCCCGTCGCCCACCTTTTTCCACGGCTCGGCGTGGCCGACCCAGACGATGTCGGCACCGGCCTTCACCAGCGCACGCACGATGGCCTGGCCGGTTTCGGTCTTGCCGTCGGTCACCAGCACCTTGCGGAACTTCGGGTCGCTGGTCATCTCGCGCAGCATCTTGTCGTCGGCCATGTGGGGACTCCCTTCATTCGGAAAACCAATGAGAACGGCCTGGCCTGCGCGGTCGAGCCGGGCGCCGACACGGACGCGCTGGGGCGCATCGCCGACCTCCCCATGCAGGTGGACCATGAGCGTCGGGCCGGCATCCAGGTGCACCAGGCCCAGCCGCCAGGGCAACCGCTCGCGGAAGAACAGGTCGTTGCTGTGGTGCAGCGTGGTGCTGCCGAGCAGTTCGCCCTCGCCGCTCTGCGTGCGCCAGCGCAGCGCGGCGGAGAGGCACTTGTGGCAGACCTCGCGCGGCGGGTACTGCACGGTGCCGCAGTCTTCGCAGGTCTGCAGCTCGAAGCGGCCTTCGGCTGCGGCCGCCGTGAGGCCGAGCGCCACGCGGCCGCGCGCGCCGGGCGGCAGGTTCATCTGCCGTGTGCGCAGCACCGGGTTCTTGCGCGGGGGGCGCATCAAAGGCATCGTCATGCGGGTCTCCCCAGGATGACCGCGCCTGTGCACAGGCATCGGTCGTAGGTCACCATGCCGAAGCCCGCAACGAGGCCCAGCTGCGCGTCGGGTACCGCGCGCTTGCCGGCTTGGCCGGTCAGCTGGCGGATCGCCTCGACCATGCCGAGGAAACCGCCTGCCGCGCCGGCCTGCCCGGCTGAAAGCTGCCCACCGCTCGTGTTGTTCGGAAAGCTGCCGTCGAAAGTCATCGTGTGGGCCTGCACGAAGGCGGGGCCCTCACCCTTCTCGCAGAAGCCCAGGTCTTCGAACTGCATCATCACGATGACGGGGTAGTCGTCGTAGGTCTGCACGAAGTCGAGTTGTGCGGGCTGGACGCCGGCCTGTGCATACAGGTCGTCGCGGTCCATGCGCCAGCCGCCCTGCACCATCACCGGGTCTTCGGCATAGGCGTTATGGCGCTCGATGGCGCCGCGGATCACCGCGTGCGGCAGGCCCAGGTCGCGCGCGCGCTCCTCGCTCATCACCAGGAAGGCGTCGGCGCCGGCGCAGGGCATCACGCAGTCGAAGAGGTGGATGGGGTCGGAGATCGGCCGCGCAGCCATGTATTCGTCCAGCGTCAGCGCCTTCTTGAACATCGCATTCGGATTGCCGAGCGCATTGGTGCGCTGGTCCACGCAGATGCGGCCGAAGTCTTCGCGCCTGGCGCCGTAGGTGCGCATGTAGTTGGCGGTGATGAACGCGAAGATCGAGTTCGGTCCGCCCGAGCCGTAGGGGTAGCTCGCATCGCGCGCAAAGTTGCTGAAGCTGCCGAGCGTCTGGCGGAAGGAGTCGACATGGTTGGTGTCGGCGCCCACGCAGGCGACGATGTCGGCATCGCCCGCCTGCACGGCGCGCGCGGCGCGGCGCAGGCACATCACGCCCGAGGCACCGCCGGTGGGCACGTGGTCGAGCCAGCGCGGCGAAAGCCCCAAGTGCTGAGTGACGCCCACGGCCGTGTCGGGCGCGAGCGAGAAGCTGCTGAGGCACAGGCCGTCGATCTGTTCCTTGGCAACGCCGCTGGATTCGACCAGCGCCTCGATGGCCTGGCCGATGAACCAGTGCGCGGTGCGGGTGGAATAACGCACGTAGGGCACCGTGATGGGCACGGCGACCGCAACGCCTTCGTAGGAGAGCCGTTGCCTGGTCATGCCTGCCCCACTTGTCTTTTCTTCATCGAGCGGGTGTCGATGCAGTGGCCCTGCCCCGGCAGCGACTGCGCCATCTCTCGCAACTGCCCGCGCTGGATCTTCTGCGACGGCGTGAGCGGCAGCGCGTCGACGAAGGCGACGTAGCCCGGCGCCTTGTAGTAGGCCAGCTGCGCGAGCGCGTGCTGCACGATGCTCGCGGCGATCTGCTCGCGCTGCGCGGCATCGGCGCCCTCGCGCATCACGATGCAAGCCAGCACCTCGTCGCCGCGCACCGCATCGGGCGTTGCGGCCACGGCGGAGGTCTTCACCGCCGGATGCTGGTTGAGCACGCTCTCGACCTCGACGGCGGAGATGTTCTCGCCGCTGCGGCGGATCACGTTCTTCTTGCGGTCGACGAAGAAGAAGTTTCCTTCGGCGTCGCGGCGCACGAGGTCACCGGTGTGGAACCAGCCGTCCGCCCAGGCTTCGCGCGTGGCCTCGTCGTCTTTCAGGTAGCCGGAGAAGAAGTAGCGTTTCGGGTCGTCTCCGGCCGAGCGCACGAGCAGTTCACCCGGAGCGTCGGTACCGACGTCGCTGCCGTCCTCGCCCACGAGGCGGATCTGCACGAAGTTTTCCTGCCGGCCGAAGCAGCTCGTGCCCACCAAGCGCGGCTCGCGGTTGGCCATGATGCAGGCGGCCGCGCCGGTCTCGGTCATGGCCCACGCCTCCACCAGCGGAAAGCCGAAGCGCTCCTCGAAGGGTGCGTGGTTCTTTCGGTCCACACCGGCGCCGAAGCCCCAGCGGATCGCATGGTCGCGGTCTGCGGCAGATCGCGGGGCCGACAGCAGCATCGCAGGCATCACGCCCAGGTAGTGAACGATGGTCGCGCCGCTCTCGCGAGCGCTTGCAAGCCATGTCCTCGGGTGAAACCGGTCGAGCTGCACCAGGCAGCCGCCTGCCACCAGCACCACCATGGTGGAGAACGCCATCGCGTTCATGTGGTTGAGCGGCAATGGGGTGATGACGCGCTCGGCATCGGGCCGGATGCTGCAGACGCCATCGAGCGCCGCGTACCACTCGCCCGCACGGAGGAAGTAGGCGTTGCTCAGGATGCAACCCTTGGGTCGGCCAGTTGTGCCTGACGTGTAGAGCAGGCCGCATTCGGTGCCGGCGCCGATGGGTTCGTGCGACCGCGGCGCGGCGACCTTGGCGCTCGGCACCGCGTCTTCGGGTCCCATGGTCTCGAAGGGCACGCCGGCTTGCGCAGCGGCTGTGCGCAGATCATTCGCGCGCTCAGGCAGCGTCACCGCCAGGCCGATTTCGCTGTGGCCGATCAGGTACACCAGTTCCGCCGACCGCATCTCTGCATTGATCGGCACCACGCTCACGCCCAGCGCGTTGAGCGCGAACCAGTGGAAGAGAAACGCGGGCCGGTTCTCCAGCAGCAGGCCGACGCGGTGGCCATGGCCGTAGCCGGCGTTCGCGTAGGCAGTGCGAAGCCGCTCGACCTCGGCGGCTGCCTCGCCCCAGCGGATGGCACCGGCCGGAATGCCGTAGGCGGCAGCGGTCACCGACTCGGTGAACAAGAACTCGGCCTGCGGCGTGCGCTTGGCAGTTGCCGCAAAGACTTGATGGACGGTGGCGAAAACGGTGGAGTCTTGCATCGCGTCCCTAGATGAAGAGCTGCACGGCGGGCAGCGCCGCGTCGCAGTTGAGCAGGTTCACGCGCTTGAGCGTCATGCGCAGCGCGCCATCTTGCACCGTGAGGTAGTGGAAGAAGGTGCCGACGTAGAACTGCAGTTCGTCGCCCTGCGATTCGGTGTAGTGGAACTCGGTGCGCACCACGAAGCGGTTGCCTTCGGCGTCGAAAGTCTCGACCACCGGCAACTGCAGCAAGTGGTGGCAGCGGCTCGGCGGCTGCTGCGAAAAGGCACGCGGGCTCTTGAGGCGCTCGATGCGCAGTTCGCGCAGCAGCTTGTCTTCGTAAAGATGCGAGGTGTGGTTGAGCCCGTCTTCCTGGTCGGGCACGAGGGGCACCCAGTAGAAGGCGTCGTCGGTGAAGAGCGCGTTCCACTCCTCATAGCGGCGCGTGTCGAGCAGGCGCGCTTCGTTCACGACGAAGTCGATCAAGTCCTGGCGAGTGATATCGGTGCCGGCCATCACATCGTCTCCGTCATGCGCTGCACCCAACTGCGGTACTGGTTGCGCATCGGCAGTTCGTTGGTGCCGCCCGTGGTGATCTCGCCGCCCTTCAGCTCCGACGGGTCGTAGTCGCGATGCAGGCTGACCCACTCGTTGCCGCTCGCGTGCAGCCCGGCCTGCATGCCGCGGTAGGCCTGCAGGTCGTCATGCCCGACCACCGAGAACGGCGAGTTGATGAGCCGGTTGTACATGGTGGTGCGCTGCAGCAGCTCGGGCGGCGCACCCTTCAGGCGGAAGGTCCAGCTCTCGATCAGCGTCTTGTCGGCAGAGATCGGCTTCACCACGCGGATTGCCTGGATCGCACCCTTGATGGTGAGGTTCGGGTAGTACACGGTGTTGTGCCGCGCCATGCCGAGGATCTGCGCGGTCTTCTCTTCGCCGTAGCGCGCCTTCATGGCGTCGTCGTACTCGGGAATTGCCTTGTACTTGCTGTGGATGCTGAAGTGCACGCCCGTGAAGCTGTGGCCGTGGTCGTAGGTGCGAATGCCCATGTCCTCGAAGAACTTGTAGTCGGACATGAAAGGCACGAACTGCTCCACGGCCATGGGCTTGGGCTCGTCGGCGGGCTTGTCGGCCCACATGCGCTTTGCAGTGCCGGCCGACGATTCGTGCGCCACCATGGGGTGCATCGTGTCGTTGAGGTTCTCGACGAACATCTTCCAGTTGCACTGATGCATGAAACGCAGGCAACCGCCGGCAATCTCGAGCTCGCCTTCGGGCGAGCGGTCGGCCATGTTGTCGATGGAGCTCAGCGAATCACCGAAGTACTCGTCGAAGTCGGGTCCCGCATCGTTGATCTTCACGAAGATGAAGCCGCGGTGGCTGCGCACATGCTTCAGCGTGGTAAGGCCCTTGGCCGACTCGCACTCGTGCAGCGCCGTGTTCTCGTAACCGGTCTTCAGCGGAATCGCCAGCAGCGAGCCGTCGGTCTTGAAGGTCCATGCGTGGTACGGGCAGCGAAAGAACTTGCCGGTGTTGCCGCACGGTGCGCTCACCAGGCGCGAACCCTTGTGGGCGCAGCGGTTCATCATTGCGCGCACGCTGCCGTCGGTGTGGCGCACGACGATCAGCGGACGGCCGGCAATTTCGTTGCTGATCCAGTCGCCGGGCTTGGGCAGCTGGCTCTCGTGCCCGACGTAGTTCCAGGTGTTGGCGAAGAAGTGCTCCTGTTCCAACTCGAAGAGTTCCTGGCTGGTGTACAGGTCGCGGTGCACGCGGTCGTTCTGCACGAGTGCGCGCACGGCTTCGGGGTTGTCTCGGTACGAAGGCATGGTTCTCGTGGCTCCTTCACATGTCGAGCACCAGGCGCACACCCTTGGCGCGCGAGATGCAGATCTGCATGACGTTGCCCTCGGCCTTCTCGCGGGCCGTGAGCACGTAGTCGCGGTGGTCGATCTCGCCTTCGAGCACTGGCACGGCGCACACGCCGCATTCGCCGCGCTTGCAGTCGAACATCGGGTCGCAGCCGTTGTCGATGAGGCAATCGAGAATGCTCTGGTCGGCCGCGACGGTGAAGCGCTGGCCCGATTGGGCGAGTTCCACCTCGAAGGGCTGGTCGCCCTCTTCCGCGACCGGCTCCGTAAAGAGTTCGAAGTGCACGCGGTCATGCACCCAGCCGCGCGCCTGGGTGCGGGCCAGCACGGCGTCGAGCATGACCTTGGGGCCGCAGACGTAGAGGCGGTCGCCGGCCGGCACGTCGTCGAGCAGCGCATCGATATCGAGCGGTGCGCCGGCTTCGGCATCGGCATGCACGCGCAGGTCGTCGCCGAGCAGCGCCTGGAGCTCGGGCAGGAAGGCCATCAGGTCGCGGCTGCGGCCGGCGTAGTGCATGCGCACCGGCGCCTCTTCGGCGCGGCGGCGCGCGGCCATGGTGGCCAGCGGCGTCACGCCGATGCCGCCCGCCACCAGCACCGAGCCGCCGGGACCTGTGTGCAGCGGAAAGTCGTTCTTCGGCGCTTCGATGGCCAGGGTGTCGCCCTCTTTCAGCTGCTCGTGCATGAAGCGCGAACCACCGCGGCCTTCGGCTTCCTTGCGCACCGCGATCACATACTCCGTGGGGGCGTTCGTCGCATTGCGCGTCGTCGCGAAGTTGATCAGCGAATAGTGGCGCCAGTCGGTCTTGCCATCGGGCAGCTTCACCTGAACGCGGATGTGTGCACCGGCGGCAAAGCCGGGCAGCGGACGGCCGTCTTCCGCGCGCAGCCGCAGCATGCGGATGAGCGGATTGAGTTCGCGCGCTTCGGCAACGCGAAGCTGGAGCGTGGCGGTGGGTGCGGTCATCGTGCGTCCGTTGTTTCTCTTCAGGCCAGTGCGTGCTGCGCCAGCGCGGCTTGCAGCTTGTGGCCGTGTTCGTCGGCAAGTGCGGCGTCGCGCAGTTCGCGCAGGGTGGCGGGCGCGAGCCGGGGGCCGGCGCGTTCCACCGCGCGCATCACGGTGTCGTAGTTGCGGATGCCGCGCTCATGCGTGTCGCTGTAGCCCTTGACGAGGCGCTGGCACTGCGCGAGCTCCACCGCCAGCTCAGGGTTGTGCCCCGCGGCGGCGGCAATGCGCTGCAGCCATTCCTCGATGCGGCGGTTTTCCTCGGCATAGCGCATCGTCGAAAGGCGCCAGCGCTTGCATGCCGCAACCATGCGCAGCACCAGGTAGCCGTGCAGCGAGCTGGTCTGGATCACCCGGCCGTGCTGCGTCAATCGCTCGACGAGCTTCTTCGGCCATGTGGAGTTCATGAGCCAGCGGCCGATGCCGCCCGGCAGCGTCTCGCAGATTTCCTGCAGGCGCGGATGCATGTATTCGTTGATGGCAAGCACCTGGCCGGGCTGCACGCGGGCCTCGCCGCGCACGCGCTCGAACCGGGTGGCGCGGGTCTTGAGCGCGGCGACACGGGCGGTGTCTTCGTAGGACATCCAGAGCGCGAGGTGGCGAGCCGTTTCGCGCAGCAGGCGGTGGGCGCTGTCGCCGGGCAGCGCCGCAATGGCAGCCATGCGATCGAGGTAGAAGCCGGCATAGGCCGGGTCCTGGTAGTCGATGAGGCGCCGCACGCCTTCGAACAGGAAGTCTTGCGCCGCGGGCGGAAAGTCGCGCTGTACGCGCTCGACCAGCGCGCGCACGGCCGGGTGACGTGGTTGCGGAGTCGGCACAGCCGCCGCGGTTTCCGGCGGTGTCTCACCATCGTCGCCGGCCTGCGCGCGGGCAAATGCGCCACCAAAGGCCTTGAGGCTGGGCTTGACGCCCACGCCGCCGCGCTCGATGGTCGCTTCGAACTGCGCGCGGCTGAATGGCAGCACGCCCGATCCCGCCAGCGCGCCGAACAGCACCGCGCTGATCACGCTGCCCGAGGCTTCGGCGGCCTGCGCCATGTCGAAACGGATGAAGCGCTTGGCGGCCCGGGCCGTGTGCGCGAGCAACTGCGTGCTGTCGACGCGGCCGTCGCCCAGCGCGCTCTTCTCGGCAATGGAGAACACGCGGTGCGTGGATGCGATGAGCGTGGTGCGGTCGCTGGTGACCAGCCCGCGCTGCACCGCCCGGCCCGCTTCCATCAGTTCGGACGCGAGCACCACATCCACGTCGCCCGGCAGCGGCATCAGCGCCAGCACGGGCCTGCCGCCATCGGCTGCGGCCTGCGCCGTTGGATAGAGCTCCACGTAGTAGATGGTTGCGCCCGTGCGCTGCGCCACGCCTGGTACGGAGGTGGTCTGGGCGACGTAGCCGCTGGCCTCGCCCATGTCGACGATCCAGTCGGCGAGCACGCCGCCGCCCTCCCCGCCCATGGCGAGGATCGCGATCTTGATGGGTTGGGCCTTGGTCGTCATCGCTTCAGAAGGCATAGGCTTCGCGGCGGCGCGCGTCGCCGCGCTGCAGCCAGCCGATGACGGCGCTGCGAACGCGTTCGCGCAGCTTGTCCCAGCCTGTCGGGTTGCTCACGATCTGCGCCTTGTAGAACGACGGGCACAGCACGGCGGCATGCGAAACATCCCCGCAGTTTCCGCAGCCCACGCAACTGTCGAGCACGGTGGCAACGGGATCGACGCGCAGCGGATCGGGGTTGGGCTTGATGGAGAGCGACGGGCAGCCCGACAGGCGGATGCACGAGTGGTCGCCGGTGCAGGTATCCGAATCGACGCCGAACTTTTCGCGCACCATGCGCTTGCCGTCGGCGATGGCCTTGCGCACCAATGGCTTCTCGCGGCGCTGCTTGTTGAGCATGCACTCCGATTGGGCGATGAGGACCTTCGGCCCTTTTTTGGTCGTGGTGAGCGCTTCTTTCAGCGCGTCGCGCATGCCTGCCACGTCGTAGGTGCGTCGCATTGTTTTTACCCACTCCACGCCGACGCCGCGCACGGCACGCTCGATCTCGTGGCCGGTGCTGCGCGTCTTGTTGATGGCGTTGGACGAAAGGATGTCCTGCCCGCCGGTGGCCGAGGTGTAGTTGTTGTCGACAATGATGGTGAGGTTGTCGCTCTTGTTGAACACCGCGTTGGCCACGCCGCTCGTGAGGCCGTTGTGCCAGAAGCCGCCGTCGCCCATCATCGAGATGGCGCGCTTGCCGGCGGGCGCATTCAGCGCCGCCGCACCGGCACCGCCCAGGCCGTAGCCCATGGTGGTGTTGCCGATGTTGAAGGGCGGCAGGATCGAGAACAGGTGGCAGCCGATGTCGGCACTCACATGATGCGCACCGAGTTCGCGCTCGACCAGCTTCATCGCGCTGAAGATCGGTCGCTCGGGGCAACCGGTGCAAAAGCCCGGCGGGCGCGCATGCACGACATCGCCGAGCGCTGTGGACGGCATGGCCGGCTCGGGTGCCGCATCGACGCCGATGGCGGCGACTTCCTTCAGCGGGATCACCTTGCGCACCGGCGCAGGCACGGGCAGCGGTGCAAGCCGCTCGTAGCGCTCGCAGAAGGTGCGCGCACCCTTCAGCAGCTCGGACGCCGTGTATTCGCCCGCCACGGGCAGCATGTCCTTGCCGTGCAGCACAGTCGTGGAGCCCGCTTGCCGCAGGATGGTCGCGAGGTTCTGTTCGACGAAGTTGGGCTGCCCCTCTTCGACGATCAGCACCGCACGCTTGCCCTCGCAGAAGCGGATCACTTCGCTCTCGATGACCGGGTAGGCCACGTTCATCACGTAGAGCGGCACCTGGGTATTGCCGTACACGTCGGCCAGGCCCAGGCGCTCCAGCGCGCGCAGCAGCGTGTTGTAGCTGCCGCCCTGCACGATGATGCCGATGTCGTCGGCGTCTTCGGAGAAGAACTCGTTGAGCTGGCGCTCCTCGATGAAGCGCACGGCGGCGGGCCAGCGGTCTTTCACCTTCTCTTGTTCGTGCACAAAGCTCGCGGGCGGCAGCACGATGCGGCTGACGTCGCGCCGCGGGTTCTCCAGCGCCTCTTGCAGGGTGAACTTGGCGCGCTTGTTGTCGCCTGCAACGAAGTGCCCGTGCACATGGCAGGCGCGGATGCGCAGCTGCAGCATCACGGGCGTGTTGCTGGCTTCGGAAAGATCGAAGCCCGTTTTCACCGCATCGACGATGCTCGGCAGGTTGGGCCGCGGATCGAGCAGCCAGATCTGCGACTTCATCGCAAACGCATGGCTGCGCTCCTGCATGATGGAAGAGCCTTCGCCGTAGTCTTCGCCCACGATGATGAGCGCGCCGCCGGTGACGCCGCCCGAAGCCAGGTTGGCCAGTGCGTCGGACGCGACGTTGGTGCCAACGGTGGCCTTGAAGGTGACGGCGCCGCGCAGCGGATAGTTGACCGAGGCCGCCAGCGTGGCTGCGGCGGTGGCTTCGCTTGCGCTGTTCTCGAAGCGAATCCCCTGCTCGGCAAGGATGTCCTGCGCATCGGCCAGCACGTCCATCAGGTGCGAGATGGGCGCGCCCTGGTAGCCGGCCACATAGGAAACCCCCGATTCGAGCAAGGCCTTGGTGACAGCCAGAATGCCCTCACCGCGGAACACCTCCCCACCGGAAAGCCGCAATTTCTTGACTTCTTCGACGAATGAACGCTCAGCCATGTGGGTCCTTCTTCTTTCTCGTGGGAGGATGCGCTTCAGCTGCCACATCACGCTTTCTATAATGTTGACAAATGAATGTATCCACAATCATGAATTACCCTAGACATGCAAGCAGCGTGCCTGCGGCCGGCATGAGGCGCTTTCACATGAGGTGCGTTCATGGCTGAGCAACCTCCTGAAACACATCGCTTCGTCGATGACTACCTGCCCGCGCTGCTGGCGCAGGCCAGCCAGCTGATCTCCTCCGAGTTCCACGAGGTGGCACGGCAGCAAGGCTTCTCTGTTTCCGAGTGGCGCGTGATGGCATCGCTTGCAGGCAGCGAACCCATCAGCATCGGCCAGCTTGCGCAGGTGACGGTGACCAAGCAGCCCACCGTCACGCGGCTGCTCGACCGCATGGAAGCACGCGGACAGGTCGAGCGGTTGCCCCATGAGAGTGATCGCCGCATCACGCTGGTGCGCATCACGCGCAAGGGACTGAAGGCGGTGGAGCACCTGATGGAACTCGCGCGCGACCACGAGCGGCGCGTGCTCGAACCTTTCGGCCTGCGGCGTGCCGAAGAATTGAAGCAGACCCTTCGGCAGATGATCGACCTGCACGTGCACGTGCCGCTCGAAGAGCCGGAGGAAGACTAGGGAACGAGCACCGCGCGGCCGCGATGGCCGCGCTGCGCAATCCATCCAAGCGCGATGGCGGCGTCTGCGAGCGCAAAGCTCCGCACGTCGAGGTGCAAACGGCCATCTGCCAGGCGCGCGAGCAACCCGGGCGCGGCCGCACGGCCAGCGGTCTCTCGCCTGAACATGTTGAGCGGCAGCAGCGCCACGTCGCGCTGAAGAAAGTGGGCGATGTCGAGCTGCAGCGTGGGGCCCGCGGTGTAGCCGATGAGCACGGCGCGGCCGCCTGGCCGCACGGCGGGCAGCACCGTCGAGAGAACGCTGCCTCCCACTGTGTCGACCAAGAGGTCTGCACTTGCCGTGGGCGGAGCCTCTGCATCCGGATTGACCACGGCCACGTTGCAGCCGGCCTCGCGCGCCAACTGCACGGCCAGCGAACCCACGGCGCCGCTCGCGCCAGTGACCAGCACCTCTTCGCCAGGCTGCAGCCTGGCGACTTCATGCAAGGCCACCCATGCCGATGTGGTGGGCGAAAAGAACGCAGCGCCGAGTGGCATCGGCAATGCATCGGGCAGCACGCCGAGTGCTTCGTCGGGCGCATCGATCAGCTCGCACCAGGTGCCGTCGAACAAGGTCCCCAGGCCGCTGCCGCGCAGCCAGACGCGTTGGCCTTCGGCGTAGCGTTCGCTTGCGATGACGATGCCGGCGGCTTCCACGCCCGGCGTATACGGCAGCGGTGGATGCCGCAGGAAACTGCCGCGCCACACGGTCCGGTCGATGTGGCCGACCGTGGCCGCCTGCATGCGCACGATGGCGCGGCCAGGCCTGTGCACCGGGTCGGGCACCTCTTCCAGCGCGGGCACTGCATCGAAACCGTGGATGCGAACGGCCTTCATGGCAGCGTGGAGAGAAAATCGAGCACCGTGCGCGCGAAGGCCCCCGGCATCTGGTCGGGCAAGGGAACCATGCCGCCTTCGATGTCGACGATGCGCGCCTGCGGCAATTGATGCTGCAGCTCTGCCGCATGCGGCGCAGCGAACGGGTCGTGGGTTGCTCGGATGATGAGCGTGGGTTGCGTTACGCGGCCGATGCGGTCTTCCATGCGATAAGAAGCGACTGCGCGATGGCCTTCTTCGACCCGATGACCGACCTTCAACGCATCGAGCACGAAGGCCTCGAGCAGATCGGGCCGCTCGGGCGGATAGAAGCCCTGCCGTTTTTGCCACAGTGCCGCGAGGTGGCTTCCATCTTCGCTAGGCGCGACTTCGTCGATGGGCGGCCGTTGTGCTCGCGCGCGGCGAAAGGCTTCGTCGGTGTACGGCGTGGACGACAGCACCAAGCCGCGCACGCGATCGGGAAAGGCGGCCGCGAGTTCGATGGCCACGACGCCGCCGGTGTGGTGGCCCACAACATTGGCGCGCGCGATGCCCAGCTCATCGAGCAGTTCGCACGCCACGCGCGCCCATTGCTCGATGCTCGCCGGCACGCCGCCGTCAGCGGAATCGCCGAAGCCCGCCGTGTCCATCGCGATGGCCCGACAGCGCGCACCGATCAGTGGAAGCACGGCGCGATATTCAGCCCAACTACGCGGCGACTGGTGCAGCAGCAACACGGCCGGCGCATCTGCATCGCCGCACGTCGCGTAATGCACCTGCCCCACCGACAGGTCGGCAAAGGTGCGGCGAATGGTCATGACAGCGTCTCGTCGGCAGGCGCGCGCCACAGGCCGGCATGCTTCAGTTCGCCGAGCGTGCGCGAGAGCACGTCGCGCCGGTAGGCGGCGATGTCGCGGCCTTCGTAGCTGTAGAAGCCGCTGCCGCTCTTGAGCCCGAGACGCCCTTCTTCGACCATGCGATCGACAATGGCGGGCGCGGTGTAGCGACCCTTGTCGATCGACGCCGACATTTCGCGGCTGGCATGGTGCAGGATGTCGCAGCCGCCGAAGTCGATGAACTCGACCACGCCAAGCGCAGCGAAGCGCAGGCCCAGGCCGTAGCGCGTGGCCTTGTCGATCTCCTCGGCGGTGGCGGCGCCCTCCTCGATCATGCGGGCGGCCTCGTTCATCACCAATGCCTGCAGGCGCGGCACGATGTAGCCCGGCGATGCACCGCAGACCACGGGCAGCTTCCCGATCTGTTCCATCAAGGACTTGGTGCGTGCGAGCACGGCCGCATCGGTGCCCGGGTGGCAACTGAGTTCGACCACCGGAATCACATACGCCGGGTTGAGCCAGTGCATGTTGAGGAAGCGCTCGGGGAGCCGCACGAGCGCCGCGAGCTGCGTGACCAGGATGCTGCTGGTGGTCGAGGTAAGGATCGCGTCGTCGCGGCAATGCCGGTTGATCTGCTCGAACGCCTCGCGCTTGGCCTCCATGGTTTCGGGCACGCCTTCGAACACCAGCTCTGCTGCGGCCAAAGCCTGCGGTGCTTCGGCGGCGCTCACCAGGCTCACCCGTTCGGCGATGGCCTGTATCTGCTTTGCATCGATCACGCCGAGCTGCGCCAGGCCCGCGAGGCTCGCTTCGATCTCGGCCCGGGCCTCGCCCTGCAGGCGCTGCCAGGCTTCGTCGCTGCGCTGGCGAAGATCGATCAACGAGATGCGGTGGCCGGCATAGGCGAACGCAATCGCGATGCCGCGCCCCATGCGGCCGGCGCCGACGGCCGCGAAGCGTGGCAGCGTCGCGCGTTCATTCGCCATCGTGCAGCCTTTGCTTGAGTTGCGCTGCGCTCAGGCCTGCGAGGCCCAGGCTTTCGAAGGTGCGCGGGCCTTGGCGCAAGTCACGGCCGAGAAAACCGCCGACGATGGCAAGCAGCCCGTGTGCGATGGGCGCGTCCACGCCCGCATGGCGCGCGGCAGAGGCGAGAAATGCGAGGCCGAGTTCGGTGTCTTCGGTGATGTAGCGGTGCGTGTGCAGGTCGATGTTCTCGCGCCAGTCGCCCGACTTGACGAGCTGCTTGTGCGCATCGCCGTACATCCACTGGTCGTTGTTGTAGTGGTCGGCCAGCGGATAGTGCGGCGCGCCATGGCCAAGGGCCTCGCGCACGGCCATGCGCTCGCGGTCGAGCCGGTCGGTCACGTCGCGCACCGCACGCTGGGTGCCTTCGTTGTGGATGTCCCAGCGCTCGAAGTGCTGCAGCGGTGCGGCGTTCATCACCATGAGCGGCGGGTGGATGACCGGGCCGGCATTCATGAGCGCGCCCGACAGCGCATCGCCGCAGCCGTGCACGGCGGGATAGGCCCTGCGGATCACTTCGATCGCCTCGGCCTCCTTGCGGGCCGGGTAGACGCCGGTCGGCAGGCGGATGGCACGGATGGTGACGTTCACTTCGCGCTCGCCGTGCTTGCGCGCGAGGTACGGCAGCGTGCCGGTCTCGGCCCAGGCCACGTCGGCCCGGCTGCCCGCCTCTTTCACCGTTCGCGCCATCACGTAGCTGCCGAAGGTGCCGGGCGGCAGGAAGACGACTTGGCCGTCGGCCAGGTGCGGCGCCATGGCCAGCGCGATGTCGTGCTGGGCAATGGCGGGCGTGGGAAGAACGATCAGTTCAGCGCCCTTCAGGGCCGCAGCGATGTCGGCGGTGGCGAGTGCGAGCGGCACCTCGCGCGTGCCGTCGGCGTCCTTCAGCGTGATGGCGCCGGCTTGCGCCACCGCCTCGAGCGCCGCCGCATCGCGGCGCCACAGGCGCACCTCATGACCGGCTTCGGACAAGTCCGCGGCAGCCGCGTAGGCGCCATGACCACCACCAAGAATCGCAATTTTCATATTCGAGATTTGAAAAGCAGATGTCGATGAACCGGCAGCCGCGGCACGGACCGGGGAAGCAATACCCTATTACATTACTTTTCATCTGTTCAGGTGTCAATCAAATTTCGGGCGAATTGCCTCCACGAAAACCCTCAAGCAAAAAGCCCGCGCTTCTTGCGAAGCGCGGGCTTTCTTTTGGGGCAAAGCGGCCGGTCGGCCGCTCTGGAATGGATCAGCGCGTAGGCTTGAATGCACGCTTTTGTGCGTCGCGCGGCACAAAGACCTTGCCCGGGCCGCCATGGCCTGCGCCATTGCCGCGTGGAGCAAAACCTTCGCGGGGTGCAAAGCCTTCGCGCGGCGCGAAACCGCCGTCGCCGCGGCCACCACCGTGGCCGTGGCCATGGCCACCGCGCGGGGCACTGTCGCCCCAGCCCGGCTTGCGGCCATAACCACCGCCACCACCGCCATTGCCACCGTCGTCACGGCCGCCGCCGAAGCCGGCATTGTTGCCGCCTTGGAAGCCGCGCGGGCCTTGGCCCTGCGCCGGGCCGCGCGAGTTGCGGTCGTTGAAGCCGCTGGCGCCGGCATAGCCCCCGCCGTTGTTGCCGCGGTAACCACCGCCGCCGCCTGCACCGCCATTGCCGAACTTGCGGTCGCGCGACTGGTTGTCGCCGCGGCCGCCACGGTACTCGCCCATGGGCGGACGCGATTGCGGCATGCGCTGTTGCGGCTCGAGGCCTGCAACCACTTCAGCCTTGAACTGCTGGCGGCTGTATTGCTCGATGTCCATGATCTTGCGGCGATCGCGGAACTCGGCAAACGTGATGGCCAGGCCGTCGCGGCCTGCACGGCCGGTGCGGCCGATGCGGTGGGTGTAGTCCTCTGCCTTCATCGGCAGGCCGAAGTTGAAGACGTGGGTGATCGTGGGCACGTCGATGCCGCGGGCGGCAACGTCGGTAGCCACCAGGATCTGCACCTGGCCCTGGCGCAGCGCCATCAGGCGGCGGTTGCGCAGGCCCTGGCTCAGGGCGCCGTGCAGCGCCACGGCGCTGAAGCCTTCTTGCTGCAGGTCGTTGGCGAGGCCGTCGCATTCGACTTGCGTGCTCGCAAACACTATGGCCTGGTTGATGCTGGTGTCGCGCAGCCAGTGGTCGAGCAGCTTGCGCTTGTGCTGGCTGTTGTCGGCCCAGTACAGCGATTGCTTGATGTTGGCGTGCTTTTCCTGCGGGCTGTCGATGGTGATGCGCTGCGGCTCGCGCATGACGCGCTGGGCCAGCTGCTGGATGCGCGGCGCGAAGGTGGCGCTGAACATCATGGTCTGCTGGCGCTCGATCGTGAGCTGGTTGACTTCGGCCAGGTCGTCCGAGAAGCCGAGGTCGAGCATGCGGTCGGCTTCGTCGACCACCAGGAACTTGACCTTGTCGAGCTTGAGCTGCGACGAGCGCTGCAGGTCGAGCAGGCGGCCGGGGGTGGCAACCACGAGGTCGGCGTTCTGCAGCTTGGCGATCTGCAACTGGTAGGGCATGCCGCCCACCACGTTGGCAACGCGCAAACCGCGGCAATGGCGGACCAGCTCGATGGCATCGTGCGCAACCTGCTGCGCGAGTTCGCGCGTGGGGCACAGGATGAGGGCGCCGGGGGTGGCAGCCTTGAAATGGCGGGCGTTGGTCGGGTCCTTGCGCTTCGGCTTCTTGGGCACGGCCTCGCCGCGGGCGGCGGCTTCAGCGGCCAGGCGCTGGAACTCGGCCTTGGCTTCGGCTTCGGCTTCGGCCTGGCGCTTGAGCAGCGTGTGCAGCACGGGCAGCAGGAAAGCGGCGGTCTTGCCCGAACCGGTCTGGCTCGACACCATCAGGTCGACAAAACGGGCCTTGCCGTCCTGGCCGGCTTCGCCGGCCATGGCGAGCGGAATCACCTTGTCTTGCACGGTGGTGGGCTGGGTAAAGCCCAGGTCCGCCACGGCGGCAATCAGTTCCGGCGCGAGGCCGAGCTTGATGAAGCCGTTGGGAACGCGGGCTTCTTCGGCCACGGCCGCTTCGGGAGCGGCGTCGAGCGCATCGAGAATCGGCGCTTCGGACATGGTGTCCGCGGCAGCGACAAATTCGTTGTTGTTGGTGGATTGCACAGGCGCGAACTCGCCCTGCGCTTCAAAAGCGTCGGTCATGTGAATATCAATCTCAAACGCGAGCGCTGCCGTAGGCGGCGCCCCGTTGGTGGTTAAAAACATCAACCATCCAACGACGTTCAACTTCTGGCTTTCGCCGGAGGCTGCGGCCCTTTTTGATCAGCAAATGTGACCGGGCGCGGTGTGCAAGATAGGGAGATGCAAGAGACGCTGACCGGAAAACCCCGATCAGCGAAGCCCTCGATTATGGCACGACTCGGGGTTTTTACCTAATCCGTCAACTTCAAAAAGGTTTCCCGGTAGTGCGCGAGCTCCTCGATGGACTCGTGCACATCGGCCAGCGCAGTGTGCGCCTGCTGCTTCTTGAAGGCGCTGTAGGCGGCGGGTTTCCAGCGCTTGGCCAGCTCTTTGAGGGTGCTGACGTCGAGGTTGCGGTAGTGAAAATAAGCCTCGAGCTTGGGCATGAACTTGACCAGGAATCGCCGGTCCTGCCCGATGGTGTTTCCGCACATCGGAGAGCCGCTCCGGGGAACGTATTTGGCGATGAATTCGATCAGTTGCTGCTCGGCCGCGGCCTCGTCGAGCGTGGAGGCCTTCACCTTGTCGATCAGGCCGCTGCGGCCATGCGTGCCCTTGTTCCAGGCGTCCATGGCGTCGAGCACCGCGTCGCTCTGGTGGATGACCAGCACCGGGCCGTCGATGCGGGGCGTGAGATCGGGGCCGGTCACGACCACGGCAATCTCGAGCAGGCGCTCTTTCTCGGGGTCGAGGCCGCTCATTTCGCAGTCGAGCCAGACCAGGTTCTGGTCGCTTTTCTTCAGGACCGGCGGGGTCGTGACGATCGTGGGGTCAAGGGATTCGGGCATTGCAGGATTGTCGTCTAAGGCCAGCGTCGGCTGGGCCCGAGGGCTAAACTCGACGCTCCATGTCCTACTCGCTCATCTTCACCACTGCCTTCGCGGCCGCACTGGTCATTGGCCTGCTCGTGAAGTTCTGGCTCGCATCGCGGCAGGTGCGCCATGTCGCACGGCACCGCGGCGCCGTCCCGGCCGCTTTCGAGCACAAGATCACGCTCGCCGCCCACCAGAAAGCCGCCGACTACACGATTGCCAAGGCGCGCTTCGGCATGGTCGAGATGGCGTGGGGCACGGCGCTGCTGCTGGGCTGGACGCTGCTGGGCGGCCTCGACGTGCTCAACAAGCTGCTGCTCGCGTGGCTTGGCGGCGGCATGGTGCAGCAGCTGGCCCTGCTGGCGGCCTTCGCGGCCATCGGCGGCTTGCTCGAACTGCCCTTCACGCTTTGGCAGACCTTCAGGCTCGAAGAGCGCTTCGGCTTCAACAAGATGACGTTCGGCCTTTGGCTGCGCGACACCGTCGTCTCCACGCTGATCGGCGCGGCCATCGGGCTGCCGATTGCAGCGCTGATTCTTTGGCTCATGGGCGCGGCCGGCGCCACGTGGTGGCTCTGGGCCTGGGTGGCATGGATGGGCTTCAACCTGCTGCTGATGGTCGTCTACCCGATGTTCATCGCACCGCTCTACAACAAGTTCAAGCCGCTGGACGATCCCACCGTCAAGGAACGCGTCACTGCGCTGATGGCGCGCTGCGGCTTTCGGGCCAAGGGACTGTTCGTCATGGACGGAAGCCGGCGCAGCGCACATGCCAACGCCTACTTCACGGGCTTTGGCGCAAGCAAGCGGGTGGTGTTCTACGACACGCTGCTGCGCCAGCTGAACGCGGCCGAGATGGAGGCAGTGCTCGCACACGAACTCGGCCATTTCAAGCACCGGCACATCGTGAAGCGGCTGGTGGCAATGTTCGCGCTGAGCCTCGCCGGCTTCGCCCTTCTGGGCTGGGTCTCCACCCAAGTGTGGTTCTACACGGGGCTGGGCGTAGAGCCCAGCATGGAGGCACCGAACAATGCCTTGGCGCTGCTGCTGTTCATGCTCGCGGTGCCTGTGTTCGGCTTCTTCGTTGCGCCGCTGCCTGCACGGCTTTCGCGCAAGCACGAGTTCGAGGCCGACGCCTACGCTGTGGCGCAGACCAGCAGCGCCGACCTGTCGGCCGCGCTGCTCAAGCTCTACCAGGACAACGCGTCGACGCTCACGCCCGATCCGGTGTTCGTCAAGTTCTACTATTCCCATCCCCCGGCCTCCGAGCGCCTTGCGCGCATGGCGGCGGCCTGAACAACGATATTTTTCCGCGGAAGCCGAGCCCATGAGCAGCATGTTCAAGCCCAAGGACTGGAAAGCCATTCCACGCCACGCACTGAGCGCCACCGAGATCGTTTCGGGCCTTGCCAAGCTCGACGGCTGGAAGCTCACCGGAGATGGCGCCAACGTCGCGATCGAAAAAACCTTCAGCTTTGCCAACTACTTCGAGACCATCGCCTTCGTGAACGCGCTGGCCTTCGTCGCCCACACGCAAGACCACCATCCGGATCTGTCGGTGCACTACAACCGCTGCGTGGTGCGGTTCAATACGCACGACGTGGGCGGACTTTCGATCACGGACTTCGATTGCGCACGCCAGGCCGATGCACTCGTGGCCAGCCCGGCGCCGTGATGAGGAAACTCGCCGTTGGCTAAGCCGCCCCGCACGCTCCCCAAGGGAGGCGGTACATCCGCACGCGTTCTGCATGACGGGCTGGTCATTGCAAGCCACGGGCGCCATTGCCTGGTCGAAACACCCGCAGGCGACCGCCTGATCTGCCATCCGCGCGGCAAGAAGAGCCAGGCCGTGGTCGGCGACCGGGTGCGTTGGCAGGCCAGTGAAGACGAAGGCACCATCGAAGAAGTGGTGCCGCGCCGCAATCTCTTCTATCGGCAGGACGAGATCCGCACCAAGTCGTTCGCGGCCAATCTCGACCATGTGCTGATCCTGATTGCGGCGGAGCCGGAGTTTTCGGAGCATCAGCTGGCACGCGCGCTCATCGCCGCCGAAGCCGAGCACATCACGCCGATCATCGCGCTCAACAAGAGCGACCTGGCGGAGCCGTTCGAGCGCGCATGGGACAAGCTCGCGCCTTACCGCCGCATGCACCATGGCGTGCTGCCGCTGTCGCTCAAGGCGTCCGCCGAGGCCGACTACGCGTCGCTGATGAAACTGCTGGCGGGCAAGAGCACGCTGGTGCTGGGCCCTTCGGGCGCGGGCAAAAGCACGCTCATCAACCTGCTGGTGCCAGGTGCCACGGCATTGACCGGCGAAATCTCGCAGGCGCTGAATTCAGGCAAGCACACCACCACCAGCACCACCTGGTACTGGGTGGACGAAGCACGCACCACGGGCCTCATCGACTCGCCGGGCTTCCAGGAGTTCGGGCTGAACCACATCGAGCCGATGCAGCTGGCGAGCTTGATGCCGGACATTGCCGAACACGCGAATGACTGCAAGTTCTACAACTGCACCCACCTGCACGAGCCAGGCTGCGGCGTGATCGCAAATGTCGATTCACCCGCCAAGCCGGGGCCGATCAGCGCCACGCGCTACAGGATCTACGGCGAGCTCTTCGCCGAGTTGAGCCAGCCGCGCTACTGAGGCGCACCGAGCCTGGCGCTCACGGCCTGTCCAGGATTTCCTGCAGGCGCTGCACCAGCACGCTGCATTGCTCCCGTGAGCCGATGCTGATGCGCAGGTACTGCGCAATACGCGGCTGCTTGAAATGCCGCACCAGCACCGCAAGCTCGCGCAACAGTGCCGCCAGCTCGGCCGCGTCACGCCTCGGGTGCCGCGCAAACACGAAGTTGGCCTGCGAAGGCAAGACTTCGAAGCCCAGCTCTTCGAGCTGCAGGCTGAGGCCTTCGCGCGTGTCGACGATCTTGTCGCGTGTGGTTCTGAACCACGCCTCGTCTTCGATGGCCGCTACGGCACCCGCCAGCGCAAGCCGGTCGAGCGGATAGGAATTGAAGCTGTCCTTGACGCGCACGAGCGCATCGATCAGGTGCGCCTGGCCGCACGCAAAGCCGACGCGCAAACCAGCCAACGAGCGCGACTTGGACAAGGTCTGCACCACCAGCAGGTTCGGGTATTTGCCGACGAGCGGTAGCGCGCTCTCGCCGCCGAAGTCGACATACGCCTCGTCCACCAGCACCACGCGCTCGGGGCATGCCGCAAGCAGTTGCTCGATGCGCGCGAGCGGCAGGCCGATACCGGTGGGCGCGTTGGGGTTGGCGATGACAAGGCCCGCGCTGCCGCGGCGGGCCCTGGCCACCATGGCATCGACATCGATGCGGAGGCCTTCGTCCACCGGCAGCAGTTCGCAATCGATGCCGTACAGCTGCGCATAGACCCGATAGAAGCTGTAGCTCACGTCGGGCATCAACAGCGGCTCGGCTTGTTGAAAGAAGGCGAAGAACGCGTGCGCCAGCACTTCGTCCGATCCATTGCCCACAAAAACCTGATCGGCCCGCAGGCCGTGCCGCCGCGCAACTGCTTCGCGCAGCGCAAGGGACGTGGGATCGGGGTAGCGCTCCAGGCCGCTTGCGGCCGCCTGCTGGATCGCATCGACAGCCATCGGAGACGGCGGATACGGGTTCTCGTTGGTGTTGAGCTTGACGAGGTTTTCGATGCGCGGCTGCTCGCCGGGCACATAGGGTTCGAGCGCGCCGATGCGCGGGCTCCAGAAGGCCGGTATTGCAGCGGGCATGGCGTGTTCCGGGGTCAGCCGAGCAGGCGAGCCAGGGTGAGCAAGGCGAGCAGCACCATCCACATCACGACCGAGCGCCAGACCAGGCCGACCACGCTGCGCAAATGACCTGGCTCTGGCTCGCGGCCCGGTGTGCTGCCGCTGTCCAGCCGGCGGCCGTCGGCCATCGAATCTCCGGCCTGGGCACGCGGAAGAGGGTCGGTGACCGGAATCGGGCTCAACGCGCCGCCACCCAGGCGCACATTGACCGCGCCCGAGGTGGCTGCGAGGATCACTCCGTCGTTCTCGCTTCGGAAACGCCGTGCGTCGTTGCGCCAGCAGTCGATCGCTTCTTCAAAGCTGCCGACCACGGCAAAGCCCAGCGCGGTGATCCGCGCGGGCAGCCAATCGATGGCGTGCCAGGCGCGATCGGCAGCGCGCTGCACCGAAACACTCGAAGGCTGCACCGCCGCGCCGTTCTTGTGCATCCAGTAGCGCGACACGAATTCGCTCATGCGATAGAACACCGCACCCGCCGGGCCGAGCCCCAAGGCCGCGAGTATCGAGAACCACGCCAGCACGCCGAACACATGGCGATGCGCCGCAATCACCGAGTGCTCGATCACGTGCCGCACGATTTCGCTGCGCGGCAGCTCGGCCGCATCAACGCCTTGCCAGTGAGCCAGCAGCGAGCGCGCGAGCGGCTCATCGCCTTCGTCGAGCGCATCGCGAATGTCGGTGAAGTGATGGCTGAACTGCCGGAATCCGAGCGTCACGTAGAGGACGGCAATGCTCCACAGCACCGCGAACGGCAGCCCCAGGGTGTACACCAGCAGCAAGTGAATGCCCAGCGTCAAAAGCGTGGGAACCAGCACCGCGAGGCCCCAGGCCACCCATCCGTGATGCGGCTTTCCGGCATCGAAGTTGCGGCTTGTCCAGCGAGTCCATGCCAGCACGCCGCCATACACCGGGTTGTGAGGGGCGAGCGGCCGCACCTGCTCGATCAGCAACGCACACAGGATGGCAAAGAAGCTCATCCTTCGATGATAGCGAGAGCGCCTCGAGGTTCCCGGTTCAGGCCAGGGTCAGGCGGCGAGAAAACGATAGAGGTTGCGAAGCATGCCGGCTGTAGCGCCCCATACAAAGCGCTCTTCGGCGCCGTCCTGATAGGGCATCGAATACCACTCGCGCCGCGTGCCGTCCGGCGCAGGTACGGTGTGGCGCCGGTGATTGGCCGGGTCCATGAGCCAGGCCAGCGGCACCTCGAAGGCCAGTGCCACCTCATAGGGATTGATGGTGAGCTCGAAATCCGGCTTGACCAGCGCGACAACGGGCGTCACGACGAATGAAGTGACGGTCGTGTAGGTCGGAAGGCTTCCAAGCACCTCGATGAAGTGGGCGGACAAGCCGACTTCTTCCCAGGCTTCGCGCAGCGCAGCCGCCGCGACGTTCGCGTCCTCCGGATCGACGCGGCCGCCGGGAAATGCGACCTGCCCCGAATGATTCGACAGGTGCGCCGTGCGCTCCGTCAGCAGCACGGCCGCGCCTTGCGGGCGCTGCACGATTGGCACCAGCACAGCCGCCTGCGCGGGAGCGCGGTCGGTCAGGCGCGGTTCGCGCCGAAGCTCTGGCGTCCACTCCGGGGGAGTGGCAAATCGCTTGCGCAGCGCGTCGGGCCTCAATTGCGAAGGTGCCACCGCGGGCAGGCCGTCAGGACCGCCGACCACAGGTGCCTTGCGCGGATCGATCGGCAGCAGCGTGGGCGGCACCACGGCGTTGACGGGTTCGACGGGAGCAAATTGCATGGGGGCGGAGGAGTCGGTCAAGTGCGGAGTTTCAGTGAAGGAGTAGAGCTTAAAAAAGCGGCGTTGTCTTTTTACGGAAGGATCGCAAGAAGCATGCATGGAGCACCAACGCAAAAAGCCGCCAGAGCGGCGGCTTTTTGCATGGCAGGAGGCAGAGCTTACTTGGCAGCCTGCGACTTGCCCGGCAGCTTTTCCTTGATGCGTGCCGAACGGCCGCTGCGATCGCGCAGGTAGTACAGCTTGGCGCGGCGAACGTCGCCGCGGCGCTTGATTTCGATGCCGGCGATCAGCGGGCTGTAGGTTTGGAACGTACGCTCCACGCCTTCGCCGCTGGAGATCTTGCGCACGGTGAAGCCGCTGTTGAGGCCGCGATTGCGCTTGGCAATCACAACGCCTTCGTAGGCCTGCACGCGCTTGCGGGTGCCTTCGACGACGTTCACGCTGACGATGACCGTGTCACCGGGCATGAAATCGGGGATCTTCTTGCCGAGGCGGGCGATTTCTTCCTGCTCGAGGGTTTCGATGAGGTTCATGATTTCCTGATATTCGATCGTGCTCGCGCTACACAAAAGGCGCCGTTGGTTTCATTGCCTTGCTCACCGTGGTGCGCAATGAAAGCCGGACGCGGCCGGGCAGAGGATCGGGGAACCGAGGATTATAGCTTTTTTTTCAGCTCCGTCTCGTCGGCCTTGCTCAGGCGGCCCGCATCGCGTGCGGCCGCAATCAAGTCGGGGCGCCGTGCCGCGGTAATGGCCAGCCGCTGGTCGCGCCGCCAGCGCTCGATCTGCACGTGGTGGCCCGACAGCAGCGGTGCCGGCACGCCCTGCCCGTTCCACTGCTCGGGCCGGGTGTAGTGGGGGCAATCGAGCAGGCCGTCCAGCGCCGGGTTGAAGCTGTCCTGCACGTGGCTGGCCTCGTCGCCCAGCACCCCGGGCTGCAGCCGGGCCACGGCGTCGAGCAGCGCCATGGCTGCAATTTCGCCACCCGAGAGAATGAAATCGCCGAGGCTGATCTGGTGCGTGACGCGCGTGTCGATGAAGCGCTGGTCGATGCCCTCGTAGCGGCCGCAGACAAGCACCGCGCCCTCGCTCGCAGACCAGCGTTCGACCGATTCATGCCGGAGCGCTTCGCCGATGGGAGAAAACAGCACAACGGGCGCTTCCGCCCCGCGTGCGGCCAGCGCCGCATCGAGACAGGCCGAGAGCGGCTCCGCCATCATCACCATGCCCGGGCCGCCGCCGAACGGGCGGTCGTCCACCCGCTTGTAGTTGCCTTGCGCGAAGTCGCGCGGATTCCACAGCACGACCTCGACCTGCTTCGACTCGTAGGCACGGCGCGTCACGCCGCTGGCCATCAAGGGCGCGAACAGTTCGGGAAAGAGCGTGAGGACGTCGAAGCGCATGCGCGCAAGGCCCGTATCGGCGAAATCAGAAATCGGGTTGCCAGTCGACCGTGATCAGCCGGCCGGCCAGGTCGACCTTGTCGACGAAGACCGAGACGAAGGGCACCATGCGTTCGATGGTCTTGCCGTCTTCTTCGGCCGTGAGCACCAGCGTGGTTTGCGGGCCTGTAGCGAGCAGCTCGCGCACCGTACCGAGCGTGACGCCTTCCCGATTGACCACTGAAAGGCCGATCAGGTCGACCCAGTAGTACTCGTCGTCGCCGGCCGTTGGAAAGCTCGAGCGCGGCACGAACACGCGTGCGCCGCGCAGCGCCTCGGCGGCGTTACGGTCGGGCACGTCTTCGGACGATGCGACGATGCAGTCGGAATGTTCTTTGGCTTCGCGGATTGCGAGCCGGAAAGCCGCGGTTGCCGAGGCTCCGGGAGCCTGCAGGAACCAACGCTTGGAAGAAAAAAGCGCCTCGGGCTGGGCGCTGTGGGGCAGGACCTTGAACCAGCCCTTGATGCCCCATGCATCGGCGATGCGTCCTACCTCGATCGCATCCGCCGGCAATTCGGCGGCTTCGAGTGCGGGCAGCATCGTCGTGCGGGCGGCTCAGGCGCCGACGGGCCGCCCCGAGGCGGCTGCAGCCCCCTCGGGGGGCAGCGAGAACACGTCAGTGCCGAGCGTGGGGGCCATATTCAGGCTGCTGCCTTGGGGGCCGCGGCAGCGGCTTGCTTGATCAGGCGCAGGACCGTGGGCGAAGCTTGTGCGCCGACGCTCTTCCAGTAGGCCAGGCGGTCCTGGGCAATACGGATGCTTTCTTCGTTTTCCTTGGCGATCGGGTTGTAGAAACCCAGGCGCTCGATGAAACGGCCATCGCGGCGAACGCGCTTGTCCGACACGACGATGTTGAAGAACGGACGGCCTTTGGAGCCGCCGCGGGAGAGTCGAATGACGACCATGATTTATCCTTGGGTGGTGCAGCAAGCCCGTTTTCTAAACAAGAAGCCCGCTCACAGTGTTCTTTCAACGTCGAGACACGCGACATGGCCACCCGGCCAGCGACACGCTGAAAAGCCTGCGATTATAGCCCGACCTGCGTTTTCTCCGAATTCCGGCCTTTGCGCCGTTTGCTTGCGACCTGCATGACCCTCACCATCCGCCCCAGCCGCGACGAAGACATCGCGGCCATCACGGCCATCTATGCCCACCACGTGCTGAACGGCACCGGCACCTTTGAAACCGAAGCCCCCTCCGCCGCCGACATGGCCGCGCGGCGTGCCGATGTGCTCGGAAAGAACCTGCCGTACCTCGTTGCTGAAGAAAACGGCGAAGTGTTGGGTTTTGCCTACTGCAACTGGTTCAAGCCGCGCCCGGCGTACCGCTTCTCGGCGGAAGACTCGATCTACATGTCCGAAACCGCGCGCGGCAAGGGCCTTGGCGCGCAGCTCCTGACTGCCCTCTCGCAGGCCGCCGAAGCGGTAGGCGTGCGCAAGCTGATCGCGGTGATCGGCGATTCGGCCAACGCCGGCTCCATCGGCGTGCACCGCCGCAACGGGTTCACGCAGGTGGGTGTGCTCAAGGACTGCGGCTGGAAGTTCGGCGAATGGCGCGACGTGGTCCTGATGGAAAAGGTGCTCGGCGAAGGCAGCACCACCAAACCCGAATGAAAAACAAAACCGTTGCCGCCTGGCTCTCTTTTCTTGGCGGTCCGCTCGGCCTGCACCGCTTCTACCTGCGCGGCGTGGGCGACTGGCTCGGCTGGCTGCTGCCCATTCCCACGGCACTGGGCCTCTACGGCATGGAGCGCGTGCGGATGTACGGCGTGGACGACGGCTGGAGCTGGGTACTGATTCCGCTGCTCGGCTTCACCATTGCAGGATGCGCGCTGATGGCCATCATCTATGGCCTCATGACGCCCGAGAAGTGGAACGCCCGCTTCAACGCCGGCGCTCCGCCGGACGCCGAGCCGGGCCGCACAAGCTGGGCCACGATCGGCGCCGTGGTGCTTGCGCTCTTCTTCGGCAGCACCGTGCTCATGGCCAGCATCGTGTTCAGCTTTCAGCGCTACTTCGAACACCAGGTCGAAGAAGGCCGAAAGATTTCACAGTAGCTGCTTGACGCGGGCGCCAATGCGCCGCAGCGCGCCTCAGAAAATCTGCAGGCTGAGCCAGTAGGCAATTGCGGCGACGAACGCGGCCGCGGGAATCGTGAAAATCCACGCCCAGACGATGTTGCCCGCCACACCCCAGCGCACAGCACTCGCACGCTGCGCGGAACCCACGCCGACGATTGCGCCGGTGATGGTGTGGGTGGTCGACACGGGAATGCCCAGTGCAGTCGCCAGGAAGAGCGTGAGCGCACCGCCGGTTTCGGCGCAGAAACCGCCCACGGGCTTGAGCTTGGTGATCTTCTGGCCCATGGTCTTCACGATGCGCCAGCCGCCGAACATGGTGCCCAGGGCAATGGCGGCGTAGCAGCTCACGATGGTCCACGTGGGCGGGCTCGCGTCCGTGGCCGAGGCATAGCCGGTGGCGATCAGCAGCATCCAGATGATGCCGATGGTCTTCTGCGCATCGTTGCCGCCGTGGCCCAGGCTGTAGGCCCCGGCCGAAACCAGCTGCAGCCGCCGGAACCAGCGGTCCACCCGCGACGGGGTTGCGCGCCGGAAGCCCCAGGCCACCACCACCATCATCATCGAACCCAGCACGAACCCGAGGAAGGGTGAAACGAAGATGAACGCCACGGTCTTCCAGATACCGGTGGCCACCAGGCCGCTGGCCCCGGTCTTCGCGATCACGGCGCCCACGATGCCGCCAATCAGCGCGTGCGACGAGCTGCTGGGAATGCCGTAGTACCAGGTCACCAGGTTCCAGCTGATGGCGCCGATGAGCGCGCCGAAGACCACGTGCACATCCACCACCCCGGGCTGGGCAATGCCCTTGCCCACCGTGGCCGCCACGCTCAGGTGGAAGATGAAGATCGCGATCAGGTTGAAGAAGGCCGCGAACAGCACCGCGTGCCCCGGCTTGAGCACGCCGGTCGACACCACGGTGGCGATGGAGTTCGCCGCGTCGTGGAAGCCGTTCATGAAGTCGAAGGCGATCGCGAGCGCGACCAGCAATATCACCACCCAGAGGGCGACCTGAACCGTTGCCATCGATCGCTACCCGTTCAGGAGTTCTCGAGGACGATGCCCTCGATCACATTGGCCACGTCCTCGCATTTGTCGGTAATCGTCTCGAGCAATTCGTAGATTGCCTTGAGCTTGATCACTTCGCGCACGTCGGGCTCCTCGCGGAACAGCTTGCTCATGGCGCTTCGCATCACGCGGTCGGCGTCGGATTCGAGGCGGTCGATTTCCTCGCAGGTCTTCAGCGTGGCCTCGGCCACAGCCGGATCTGCGATCTTGCCGAGAAACTTGACGGCGTCCTTCAGGCGGTCGCAGCACTTCACGCTCAGGGCCGTGAGGCGCACGATCTCGTCGGTCATGTGGCGCACGTCGTACAGCGCCATGGTCTCGGCCGAGTCCTGGATCAGGTCGGCCACGTCGTCCATCGTGTTGATGAGCTTGTGGATCTGCTCGCGGTCGATGGGCGTGATGAAAGTCTTGTGGATGAGCCGGTTGACGTCGTGCGTCACGCGGTCGGCCGCACGCTCGGCATTGTCGACGTCGCGGTTGTACTGCTCACGCAGGTGCACGTCGTTGTAATTGGCCACGAGTTGCTCGAACGCCCGCGCCGCCTCGACGATGCGCTCGGCGTGCTGGTTGAACATCTCGAAAAAATTCCCCTCGCGGGGCAGCAGCTTGCCGAACATGGCGCTCTCCTGGGTTCGCTGTTGCCACAATTGCGTGACAACGTCATGAAAAACCGCGCAAGTGTAATGGGCGGAGCAAAGGCGCCCATTCCACGGGGCTCCAGCCCCTTCCCTGCGCTCAGTCGCGAATTCGCTCGATGACCTGAGAAGACACCCTGGCGAGCGCCGCGCGCGGCACCTTGTCGGGCGCAATTTCGGCAAGCGGCTTCAACACGAAGGCGCGGTCGCGCATGCGGGGGTGCGGCAGGGTCAGCGCGGGGCTGTCCTTGATTGCATTGCCATGCATCAGCAGGTCGAGATCGAGCGTGCGCGGTGCATTGGGAAAAGGCCGCTCGCGGCCGGCCTGCTCTTCGAGCAGATGCAGCTCGGACAGGAACGCCTCGGCGGTGAGCCCGGTCCGGACGGCAACCACGGCGTTGATGAAGTCAGGCCCGGTGGCATCGACCGGCGCGCTGCGGTAAAGCGACGAACGCGCCGTGACCACGGTGCGCTCGATGGCGCCGATGGCGTCCATTGCCGCTTTCACGGCGGCCTGGGCGTCGCCCAGGTTGGCGCCGATGGCGACGAAGGCCTGAACGGTCGGATAGTCCTCGCGCATGCGGCGAGCGGCAGGGCTTCCGAACGCCACCTTGCCCGAAGGCCGGCTGGGCGCGCGCCGCGCGGGCGCGGGCCCGCTCGTGGGCCTGGGCGACGGGCCGCCGCGCGAGGGCGCACGATCGCCGCCGCCGCTCTTCTTGCCGTCCTTCGGCCGGTTTGGTGCGCTCATTCGGCCGCGGCGCTCCCGCCGCCCTCGCCGCCACCACCTCCGGTTCGGGGCTTGCGGCGACGGCGGCGCTTGCGCGGCGCGGCCGCTTCGCCGTCGGGCGGCACGGCACCGGCTTCGACTTCAGTCTCCGCCTCGTCGTCGGCCTGCCGCTGATCGGAGCCGTCCTGCCGCTGGCGCGCCGCCGCCTCGCCGCGGGGCTTTGCCGCCACGGGGTCGCGCGTGCGCACACGCTGCCGGGTCTTTTGTTCGTCGCGCACCTGCTCCAGCAGGTCTTGCCGGCGCAGGTCGTCGGCGGTGCTGAACTCCTGCCACCATTCGGCAATGGCCTCGCTGACCTCGCCCACGTCGGCGCGCAACCGCATGAAGTCGAAGGCGGCGCGAAAACGCGCCTGCTCGACCAGGCTGTAGGGGGTGGAGCCGGTGCGCTTGTCGAAGCGCGGCTGCATCATCCAGATCTCGCGCATGTCACCGGCGAGCTTGCCGCGGCCCGATACGTCGCCGATGCGGGCGTTGAACACGTCGTCGATGGCGTCTTGCAGCGCCGGAAACGGCGGCTGCGGGCGCTGGCCGTGCCGGCCTTCGATGCGCTGTGCCCAGCCATCGCGCACATCGGCCCACAGCACGCAGGCCAGCAGGAAGCTGGGCGCCACGGGCTTGCCTTCGCCCACGCGCCGGTCGGTGTCCTGCAGGGCGGCCTTCACGAAAGGGGAGTCGGCGCGCTCCACCACCACGTCGAGCAGCGGATAGATGCCGGTGACAAGGCCCAGCTTGCGCAGTTGCTCGACAGTGGCAATGGCGTGGCCGGTTTGCAGCAGCTTGAGCATTTCGTCGAACAGCCGGCTTTGCGGCACGTCGGCCAGCAGCTTGCTCGACTCGACCAGCGGGGCCGCCGTCTTGGCTTCCATCTTGAAGCCCAGTGCCGCGAGCTTGGCCGAGAAGCGGATGGCGCGAATGATGCGCACCGGGTCTTCGCGGTAGCGCGTGGCGGGGTCGCCGATCATGCGCAGGGTGAGCTTCTGCGCGTCCTTGATGCCGTTGTGATAGTCGACCACGATCTGGTTGGCCGGGTCGTAGTACATGGCGTTCACCGTGAAGTCGCGGCGGGCCGCGTCTTCTTCCTGCGGGCCCCACACGTTGTCGCGCAGCACGCGGCCGCTGGCGTCCACCGCATGCTTCATGCTCGCAAGTTCGCCCTTGCTGGTGCGCTCGTTGCCGGCCACCTGCTCGGCGGCGGCGTTGTCCATGTAGGCGCGGAAGGTCGAGACCTCGATGACCTCATGCTCGCGGCCCCGGCCGTACACCACGTGCACGATGCGAAAGCGCCGTCCGATGATGAAGGCGCGCCGGAAAAGCGACTTGACCTGCTCCGGCGTGGCATTGGTGGCCACGTCGAAGTCCTTCGGTCGCAGGCCCAGCAGCAGGTCGCGCACCGCGCCGCCCACCACGTAGGCCTCGTAACCCGCCTGCTGGAGCGTGGTAACCACGTTTTTCGCGCGTTCGTCGACCAGGGCCGGATCGATCTTGTGAACCTCCGCAGGCACCTCCTGGCGCTTGCCGAAGCGGCTCTTGCCCTGCGCGCCGCCGGCCGATTTGCCGAGCAGCTTGTCGATGAATTTCTTGATCATTGTTGGTTGAAGCTCTTCTTATTCGTTTTCGAGCATGGATCGGATCAGCGGGATCGTGATCGCGCGCTGTGTCTGCAGGGCATAGCCGTCGAGCTGCGTGAGCAGCTCCATCAGGCTGCCCAGGTCGCGGCTGAAGCGGTGCAGCATGTAGTCGAGCACATCGTCCGACAGCATGACGCCTCGCGCATCGGCCGCCTGGCGCAGCACCGCGCGGCGCTCGCTTTCGCTCAGCACCTGCAGGTGGAACACATGGCCCCACCCGAGCCGGGTGCGAAGGTCTTCGCGCAGCGCCAGGTCTGCCGGCGGCAGTGCCCCGGCGGCCACCACCCCGCGCTGCAGGGTTTGTGCATTGACAAACCAGTTGAAGGCCGCGTGCTGCTGCACGGCGGTGTAGAGGTGCACGTCGTCGAGCAGCACGGCGCCCCAGCGCTCGTCGAACTCGGGCGGCTCCAGCAGGCCGGCGTGCAGCCAGCCCACGCTCGCGCCCTGCTCGCGCAGTGCGACACGCACCGATTCGAGCAGATGGGTCTTGCCGCTGCCGCCTTCGCCCCATAGATAGGTAGGCACAGGAGAGTGCGGCACCGAATTGCCGGCGCCGCCCACCCACAGTTGCAGGTGCCGCAGCGCCGCCTCGTTTGGGCCGGCAAAAAAAGCGTCGAAGCTGGGGCCCGTCGCAATGCCGATATCGAGCGCGAGCTGTTTCATCCCGGGAAGGTTCATGGAAGGGGCCGCTGGGGCCCTTAAAATCGTGAGGAATTCTATCGGCCCGGCCGCTTCGGTTGCCGGCGCCTCCACCTCTTCGCCTCCTTCCCGTCCCTTTCTCGACACCGTCCGACCATGACTTCCCCTACGCCCACCCCGCTCAGCTACAAGGATGCCGGTGTCGATATCGATGCCGGCGACGCCCTGGTCGACCGCATCAAGCCCCTGGCCAAGAAGACCCTGCGCGAAGGCGTGCTGGCCGGCATCGGCGGCTTCGGCGCCCTGTTCGAGGTGCCCAAGCGCTACAAGGAGCCGGTGCTGGTGAGCGGCACCGACGGCGTGGGCACCAAGCTCAAGCTGGCCTTCGAATGGAACATGCACGACACCGTGGGCATCGACCTGGTGGCCATGAGCGTCAACGACGTGCTGGTGCAAGGCGCCGAGCCCTTGTTCTTCCTCGACTACTTCGCCTGCGGCAAGCTCGACGTGGACACGGCCGCGGCCGTGATCGGCGGCATTGCCCGCGGCTGCGAAATCTCGGGCTGCGCGCTGATCGGCGGCGAAACCGCCGAAATGCCTGGCATGTACCCGGCCGGCGAGTACGACCTGGCGGGCTTTGCGGTCGGCGCGGTCGAAAAATCGAAAATCCTCACCGGCCAGAACGTCAAGCCCGGCGACGTGGTGCTGGGCCTGGCCTCGGCCGGCGTGCATTCCAACGGCTTCAGCCTGGTGCGCAAGGTGATCGAACGCGCCGGCGCAGACCTGCCCGCCACGCTCGACGGCAAGCCCTTCCGCCAGGCCGTGATGGAACCCACCCACCTCTATGTGAAGCCGGTGCTCGAGGCGCTGGCCAAGCACCCGATCAAGGCGCTGGCCCACATTACCGGCGGCGGGCTGCTCGAGAACATTCCGCGCGTGCTGCCCGAAGGCACGGCCGCCCACCTCAAGAAGGGCAGCTGGCCGCAGACCGAGCTCTTTGCCTGGCTGCAGAAGGTGGCCGGCATCGGAGACATCGAGATGAACCGCACCTTCAACAACGGCATCGGCATGGTGGTGGTGATCGACGCGGCCGAGGCTGCCGCGTGCGCTGCCACGCTGCGCACGGCCGGCGAAGCGGTGTACGAGATCGGCACCATCGCCGAACGCGGCACCGGCGCCGCGGTGGTGGTCGGCTGATCCCCTCTCCGAGGCTCGCAGCAAGCGCAGCACCCGGACCCTGATGGCCAAACCGCTCGTCGTCAACATCGACACCAAGCCCCAGCCCGCCTCGCGCAACGTGGTGCTGGCCAGCTATCTGCTGATGCCGGCCGCGCTGCTGCTGGTGATGTGGCAGCACCTGCTGCCAGGGCTGCTGTGCGTGTGCATCGGCTTTCTGGCCACGCGATGGTTCGCACGCCTCATCGGCGCCGGTCTTGCGCGGCTCGGGCTGCAGCCGGGCCGCGGCGATGTGCTGGCGCGCATCCTGGCGGTCACTCTGGTGCTGCTGGCGCCCATTGCGCTGATCTCGCTGGGGCTGTCGCAGGCGCGCGAGTACATCCTGGACGCACCCGACCAGTACCGCGAACTGCTCGACTACACGGCCCGTACAGTGCTGGAACTGCGGCTCAAGCTGCCGCCGGAAATTGCGGTGTACCTCCCCGAAGGTGCGGCTGAAGTGCAGCGCGTGGTGGCCAACTACCTGCGGGCGCAGGCCGGCTCGCTGGCTCTGGCCGGGCGGGCCTGGCTGGGTGGGCTGCTGTTCGCCTACGTGGGCCTCATCGTGGGCGGGCTGGCCGCCATTGCACCGCCCCCGCTGCAGCGCCGGCCGCTTTCTGCGCAGCTGTACCGGCGCATCACCATTTTTGGCGAAGCCTTCGGCCAGATCGTTGCGGCGCAGTTCTGGATTGCGGCGTTCAACACCCTGCTGACCGCCATCTTCCTGCTGTTCCTGATGCCGCTCTGGAGCCCTCATCTGCCCTACACGCCGGCGCTCATCACGCTGACCTTCGTGGCGGGCCTGGTGCCCATCGTGGGCAACCTTGTCTGCAATTCGGTCATCACGCTGGTGGCGCTGTCGGTGTCGCCCGTTACGGCCCTGGCCTGCCTGGTGTTCCTGATCATCATTCACAAGGCCGAATACGTGATCAACGCGAAGGTGGTCGGAAGCCGAACGCAGATGCGGGTATGGGAGCTGCTGGCGGTGATGTTCGTGGCCGAGGCGGTGTTCGGCCCGGCCGGGCTGGTGGCGGCGCCGCTTTTCTACGCTTACCTCAAGAAAGAGCTGCAGGCTGCCGGCCTGGTCTAGCTCCGATGTCCTGATTTGATCGGTTCTGGTCCGCTTCGGCGCGGACTGCGGGCTGGCGGCGCCCAAGAATAGGCGGCATCATTCACTCCGCCTTTCGAGCCCATATCCATGAAATCGTGTCTGATAGTGATCGATGCGCAGGAATCATTCCGCCAGCGCGCCTACTGGTCCGAAGATGTTGCCCGCCCCTATTTCGTCGCCCAGAATGCGCTGATCGAAGGCTGCATGGCCGCCGGCGTGCCGATCGTGCGCGTCTTCCACGTCGACGAGCCGGCCGTTGCAAGCCACCCCTTCGCCGTCGAATCGGGCTTGGTGCGGCCAATCGAAGGATTGGCGGCATTCGAGGCCGCTGCCACCTTTACCAAGCATCGCCACAGCGCCCTGGTCAACAGCGGGCTCGACATCTGGCTCACGCAGCAGGGCATCGGCCGGCTTATCGTGAGCGGCATCCGCACCGAGCAATGCTGCGAGACCACCACGCGCCATGCGTCCGACCTGGGCTGGGAGGTCGACTATGTGACCGATGCCACGCTGACCTTCGACATGGTGCAGCCCGATGGCCGCACGCTTGCGGCGGCCGACATCAAGGCCCGCACCGCTGCGGTGCTGGACGGCCGGTTTGCCACCGTCTGCAGCGTGGCGCAGGCGCTCGAACGCGCCGGTGCCACATCCACCGAAGGGGTGGCCGCATGACGTTGCGCGTGCAAATCCTCGCCTATGACGGGGTCGAGGCGCTGGACTTTGCCGGCCCCTTCGAAGTGTTCACCACGGCAAGCCGCGTAAGCCAGCGCCTCGACCCCGGGACGCAGGCCCCGTTCGAGGTCGCTTCCGTGGCACTCGCAAGCGCAGGCCACCCCGTGCAGGCGCGCGCCGGCTTGCGCCTGCTCGCCGACCACGCCTTGGCCGACAGCCCCAGGCCCGACGTGTTGATCGTGCCCGGCGGCGTGGTCGATGCGCCGATGGCAAGCCCTGCCACCCTGCGCTGGATTGCCGAATGCGCAGCCGGCGCACAGCTGGTCGCCTCGGTTTGCACCGGCGTGTTCCTGCTCGCAAAAAGCGGCGTGGTCACGCGCGAGGCCGTCACCACCCATTGGGAAGACATCGCGGACTTGCGCGAACAGTTTCCGCTTCTGGATGTGCGCGAGGGCGAACGCTGGATCGACAGTGGCCGCATCGTCAGCTCCGCGGGCATCAGCGCAGGCGTCGACATGAGCCTGTACCTGGTCGAGCGGCTGGCCGGCCGCGCGCTGGCCGAACGCACGGCGCGCCAGATGGACTACGCATGGAACTCCGGCAACCATCCATCCGCGTAGTGTTCGTGCTGCTGCCGGGCAGCCTGGTGCTCGACTGGGCCGGCCCCGCCGAGGCGTTGCGCATCGCGAACCAGCGGCTGCGTGCCGCGGGCCGGCCCGAGCGCTTCGAGATCGAATTCGCGAGTCCGCGGCCCACCTCGGTCGGCTCGGTGGGTGTCGCGCTTGCCAACCTTGCGCCGTTGCCGGTGCAGTGGCATGGCCCTGCGTGGGTGGTGCTGGTCGGGCTGCCAGGTGACTTCATTCCGATCGACAACCCCGAGACGCAAGACCTGCTGCACTGGCTGCGCGGCCAGCGCTTCGAGCCGGGCAGGCTCGAGCTGATCACCGTCTGCGCCGGTGCCTTGCTGGCGGCGCATGCAGGTGCGCTTTCCGGCCGTCGCGCCACCACGCACCACCATCACCTGGACGAGTTGCGCGCCGTGGAGCCGCGCTGCGACGTGGTCGCCAACCGCGTGTTCGTGATCGACCCGCCGGTCTACAGCAGCGCAGGCGTCACGACCGGCATCGACCTGGTGCTGCACCGCATTGCGGGCGTGTGCGGAGAAGCCCTCGCGGCCCAGGTGGCACAGACAATGGTGGTGGCGCAGCGGCGCGGTCCGCACGACCCGGAGCTTTCGCCCTTTCTGGCCTACCGGAACCATCTGCACGCTGCCCTGCACCGTGTGCAGGACGCCGTCAGCGAGCGGCCGCAGGCCGACTGGAGCGTGCCTCGCATGGCGGAGGTGGCGCACACCTCGGCGCGGCACCTGACGCGGCTGTTCGTGGAGCACGCGGGCGTGGCGCCGCTGGCCTATCTGCGGCGGCTGCGGCTGGCGGCGGCGCAGCTCGCGCTGGCCTCGGGCGCCAGTGTGACGCGGGCGGCGGAAATTTCGGGCTTCGGTTCGGACACGCAACTGCGGCGCGCATGGCACCAGTTTGGGCTGCCGGGCTCGCCCTCGGCCACCGCAACGCTGTCGAAGGCCTGACCCGGAGGGGCGCCAAGCTCAGCTTTCCGGCGAAGTACAGGCGCGGGCGCGCGCCAGCAGCAAGGTTTTCTCGCGCGTATTGCGCGTGAGCGACGCCGCGCGGTCGAACTCCCTGCGCGCCTCGTCGCGGCGGCCGAGCTTGTAAAGCAGGTCGCCTCGCACGGTCGGCAGCAGGTGGTAGCCCTGCAATGCCGGCTCGTTCACAAGCGCATCGACCACTTCCAGCCCCGCGGCTGGCCCGAAGGCCATCGAAAGCGCAACGGCGCGGTTCAGCTCGACGATGGGCGATGGCGACAGCTCGGCCAGTGCGTCGTACAGCGCGGCGATGCGGGGCCAATCTGTCTCTTCCGCGGTGCGCGCACGGCCGTGGCAAGCCGCGATGGCGGCCTGCAGCGCATAGGGGCCGAGCGCGCCGCCCAGCGCCTCCGCGCGAGCCAGTCCGGCCAGGCCGCGGCGGATGAGCATCTGGTCCCAGCGCGCGCGGTTCTGCTCGAGCAGCAACACCGGTTCACCCGACGGCCCCATGCGTGCGGCCGTGCGCGACGCCTGGATTTCCATCAGCGCCACGAGGCCGTGCACCTCCGAGGCGTCCGGCATCAGCTCGGCCACGATGCGCCCCAGGCGCATGGCTTCGTCGCAGAGCGCAGGCCGCATCCAGTCGTCACCGGCCGTGGCCGAATAGCCTTCGTTGAAGATGAGATAGAGCACTTCCAATACCGAGGCGAGCCGCGCCTGAAGTTCGTGCCGGCGCGGCACTTCGAAGGGCACCCGCGCTTCGAGCAACGTGCGCTTGGCCCGCACGATGCGTTGCGCCACGGTGGCCTCGGGCACGAGAAAGGCTCGGGCAATTTCATCGGTCGTGAGGCCGCCCATCAGGCGTAGCGTGAGCGCCACGCGCGCTTCGGTCGAAAGCACCGGGTGGCAGGCGGTAAACACCAGGCGCAGCAGGTCATCGCCTATGTCGTCGTCGATGGCCGCATCCACTGCTTCCGCAAAATCGGCTTGGGCCATTTCATGCCGCGCGTCGAGTTCGCGGCCGATCTCGGGCGCCTTGCGCTCGGCCAATTGGCCATGGCGCAGGCGGTCGAGCGCCCGGCGCTTGGCCACCGCGGTGAGCCAGGCGGCCGGATTGTCCGGCACACCCGATTCTGGCCACTGTTCGAGTGCAGTAACCAGCGCGTCCTGGGCCAACTCTTCCGCCAGCCCTACGTCGCGCACCATGCGCGCGACGGTTGCAATGATCTTTGCCGACTCGATGCGCCACACGGCCTCGATGGTGCGATGCACCGCTTCATGGTTGCCGCCACTGTTCATGTGCGCGCTTCCCCTTTGTCCATTGCTTGCCCTAGCATGCGCACATGAAGCGCTGCCTCCTGATCCTGGCCATGGTCTTCGGCGCCGCCCACGCCGCTGAAGTGGAACGCAACAGCCTCGGCATGGCTTTCGTCAGGCTGCCGGCCGGCGAGTTCCTGATGGGCAGCGACGAGGCGCCCGAATCGCTGGCGCGCGCCTTTCCGCAATTGCCGAAAGCGCGATTCACGCAACTGGACGACGAAGGACCGGTTCACCGGGTGCGCATCACGCGCCCGTTCTGGATGGGCCAGCACGAAGTCACGGTCGGCCAGTTCCGGCGCTTCATCGAAGCCTCGGGCTACATGCCCGAGTCGGTGGCCGACCGAACCGGCGGCTACGGCTGGCGCGCCGACTACGACCCGGCCACTACCCAGCGCGGCGATGCCTTCGAGGGTCGCGACCCACGCTATTCGTGGCGCAACCCGGGCTTTGCGCAAGGCGACGACCACCCGGTGGTCAACGTCACCTGGAACGACGCCACGGCGCTGGCTGCATGGCTGAGCAAGACCGAAGGCCGCCGCTACAGGCTGCCCACCGAGGCCGAATGGGAGTACGCGTGCCGCGCCGGCACCCGCAGCCGCTACAGCCCGGGTGACGAACCCCGGTCGCTGCTGGGCGCGGCCAACGTGTTCGATGCCAACAGCGCCCGGTACTGGCCACGTTGGCAACCCATGGCGATGGACGGCGACGATGGCTACGCCTTCACCGCGCCGGTCGGCAGCTTTGCGCCGAACCCCTGGGGCCTCTACGACATGCACGGCAATGCGTGGGAGTGGGTGGCCGATTGGCATGGCGATAAATACTACGCGCAGTCGCCAGTCGACGACCCGCAGGGCCCCGCCGATGGCCAAGTGCGGGTGCGCCGCGGCGGCTCGTGGCACACCTGGGCCTTTTATGCCCGCGCGGCCTACCGCAACTGGAACGCACCGGACACACGCTACACGCTGGTGGGCATCCGGCTGGCGCGGGAAGACTGAGCCATGAAGGCCTATCTCTTGAGGGCCTGCATCGACGCCAGCTCGGTGGTCAAGGCCTGCACGTCGGGCGGGTAGTCGGCAATTTCCTGGATCTGGCGGACTTCGATGACCTCGTTCTCGCCGCCGGGGCAGCGGGTGGCCCACTCGATGGCATCGGCGCGCGAAGGCACGTCGATGATCCAGTAGCCGCCGAGCACTTCCTTGGCTTCGGCAAAGGGGCCGTCCACCACCTTGGGCTTGCGGCCCGGAAAGCTCACGCGCGCGCCCATCGAGGGCGGGTGCAGGCCGTCGCAGCTGATCAGGATGCCGGCTTTCTGCATCGACTCGTTGTAGGCCATCATGGCCCCGACTGCCTCGACGTCGTCTGGAATGGTGCCGGGGGCGGCGGTTTCGTAGCCGTGGGGAATCATCAGCAACATGAAGCGCATGGCAGGTCTCCTGATGCGGTTTTGTTCAGTTGCCGGTCTTGGTACGGGCTTCGGTCTCGGCGCGCAGGCGGTCTTCCTGCGCCAGCAGCTCGGGTGTCATGGAGTCGCCGAAATCGGAAGCCTCGAACACCTGGCGGATCTCGATCTCGCCCTCCTGGAACGGGCTGCGCTTGATCCATTCGATGGCTTCTTCCTTCGACTTGACCTGGAGCAGCCAGAAGCCCGCCAGCAGCTCCTTCGTCTCGGCAAAGGGGCCGTCGATCACCGTTCGCTTCAGGCCTTCGCAGCGCACGCGCGCGCCCTTGGAGGAAGGATGCAACCCTTCGCCTGCCAGCAGCACGCCGGCCTTGACCAGCTCCTCGTTGAACTTGCCCATGGCCGTGAGCACTTCGGTGCTGGGCATCACGCCCGCTTCGGAATCCTTGTTCGCCTTGACCAGAACCATGAATCGCATGTCGTTTCTCCTGAAGGTTGTTGAATGAAGCCGGAGGCGTTGAAAACTGCGCGCTCCTGTTCACACGTCGGACGAGCGGAAGCCGGATCGACACGTTGGCGCCGCTCCATTTGTAATTTTATGTATCAGGAATTCAGGGCAGATAGCCGCAAAAGCGGAGGACATGTCCGTCGGGTTCGCGGATCGCGAATTCACGCAGGCCCCAGGGCTGCGACGTGGGAGGTTCGACGATGGTGACGCCGCGCTTCACGTAAGCGGCGTGCAACCCGTCGATGTCCTTGCCCACGTGGATCACGATTTCGCCGCGCCAAGGCACGGCGTCTCGCGTGTTGCACTGCCACAGGCGCAGGTAGACCGGATCGCCATAGGTTCGGTCGCCCTTTTTTACCCGCGCATAGCTGGGCGGCTCGCCGGCGATGAAGTCGAGCTCGAAACCCAATATGTCCCGAAACCAGCGCGCGGCGCGGGTCACGTCGGACACCGGCAGCACCGGCTGCACGCCATGGAATTCGTGAAGCGTGCCGAGATCGGAGGCGTCGGCAACGCCGTTCCGGGCGCTCATCAGTTGGCCGCTCGGCGCAAGGCGGCCACCCGCTCCGCGATGACGTCGACGTCCAGCGCGTCTTCCGCATGCTCCAGGTAGGTTTCCAGGTCGCGCACCGCGGCGGCGGTGTTGCCCTGCTCGGCATGTGCGATGCCGCGGTCGCGGTACTCGCCCCAGGCGGTGGGCAGCAGCGCAATGAGGCGGTCCTGCACGGCAATGGCCCGTTGCCAGTCTTCCTGGGCGCGGTGCACTTCCTTCAGGTTGCGCAGCATGCGGCCGATGATTTCGCGCGAGCTGGCCGGCTGGAGATAAAGGCCCAGCGGCACGTCGAAATCGCCGACCAGCCCGTTGCTGCGCTTGTACGGCTCGAGCCGCTCGCCGAGTTCTTCGCGCGAGAGCGACTTGCCGGTGAAGGGATCGATGACCACCTGCCCCTTCGGCAGCGTGACCTTGAGCATGAAGTGCCCCGGAAAACCGATGCCGCGCGCCTGCAGGCCCAGGCCCTGCGCGAGTTCCATCCACAGCACCGCCAGCGAAATGGGGATGCCGCGGCGCGTGCGCAGGACGGCGTTCAGGTAGCTGTTGTCGGGGTCGTAGTAGTCGTTGACGTTGCCGCCGAAGTTCAGGTCGTTGAAGAAGAACTGGTTGAGCGCGCGCAGCCGGGCAAGCGGCGCGGCGTCTGCGGGCAGCCGGCGCTTGAGGCGGGCCAGCAGCTGATCGACATCGCCGAGCACCTGCTGCACGTCGAGGTCGGGGTATTCGTCCTGCGCAAGGCTGGCGGCTGCCTCGAGCAGCGGAAAGTGGTCGTCGCTCTGCACCAGCGACTCGAAATACGCCAGTGCCGTGGGAACCTGAAAGCTGAACGTCATGTGTCTTTGTAGAGGAGCATTCGGGGAGCGTCAAGGCGGTGTTTTCAGCTTGCGCAATACGAAAACACCCGCTGCCGCAGCGGTGGTGCCGGCCTGGCCCTTGCTGTCGGAATCTGTTCCGTCTTGCTCTAGCGGCGCATGAAACTGCGCAGCCGCACGCCCACCGCAGCCAGCACCGCAAAGTACAGCAGCCCGGCGCCAGCAATCAACGCTGCAAGCAGGGCGATGCGGTGCAAGCGCTGTGCACGCAGGCCGATCCAGTCGAAATAGTACGAGCCCCAGGCCAGCAAGGCGGCCAGCACCAGCGTGGCCGCCGCCACCTGCAGGATGAACTTGCCCCAGCCCGGCTCCGGCTTGTAGCTGCCGCGCCGGATCAAGCCCACCAGCAGCCAGATGGCGTTGACCACCGCGCCAAGGCCGATGGTCAGCGTGAGTGCGGCGTGCTGCAGCACCGGCACCAGAAAGACATTGAGCAACTGGGTCAGCACCAGCACCGACACGGCAATGATCACCGGCGTGCGCATGTCGTATCTGGCGTAATAGCCCGGCGCAAGCACCTTGATGGCCACGATGCCGACCAGCCCCACACCGTAGCCCATCAATGCCAGCGTGGTGCGCTTCACGTCTTCGGCACCGTAGGCCCCGTTGTGGAAAAGCACCGCGACCAGCGGCTGCGAAAACAGCAGTAGCGCAATGGCGCACGGCGCCGAGAGCAGCACCACCAGCCGCAGGCCCCAGTCGAGCAGGGCAGAATAACGCTCGTCGTCCTTGGCGGCGCGCGCGCCGGCCAGCTGCGGCATCAGCACCACGCCAAGCGCAACGCCGAGCATCGCGGTGGGAAACTCCATCAGCCTGTCGGCATTGACCACCCAGGTGACGCTTCCGGTGGCAAGGTGAGAGGCGATCTGCGTATTGATGAGCAGCGAAATCTGCGCCACGCTCACGCCCAGCAAGGCGGGCAGCATGAGCTTCAGCACCTTGCGCGTGGTCGGGTCGGTCCAGGCGGCGCGCAGTGCGCCAAAGCTCGCGCCGATGCGCGGCATCAGGCCCAGCGCGCGCAGCGCGGGCACCTGCAGCGCCAGCTGCAGCACGCCGCCGAGCAGCACCCCGGCGCACTGCGCATAGATCGGCTCGATGCCGTAGCGCCTGAAAAGCGGCGCACCGACTGTGATGGCAAGAATCAATGAAAGATTGAGCAGCACGGGCGAGGCGGCCGGCACCGCGAACTTGCGCCACGTGTTCAGCACCCCGCCCGCCAGCGCCACGAGCGACATGAAGCCGATGTAGGGGAACATCCAGCGCGTCATGACCACGGCCGCGTCGAAGCCCTCCAACCCGCTGGCCATGGCCCACACCAGCCAGGGCGCTCCGACCACGCCGGCCGCGCACACAAGCACCAGCGCCCAGGTGAGCAGCGTGGCCACATGGTCGATCAGCGCCTTGGCGCCCTCTTCACCGGCCTCGGTCTTGTGCCCGGCCAGCACCGGAACAAAAGCCTGGCTGAAAGCGCCTTCGCCGAAAACCCGCCGGAACAGGTTGGGAATGCGAAAGGCGACGTTGAAGGCGTCGGTCAGGGCGCTGACGCCGAACACCGAGGCAAAAAGCACGTCGCGCACGAGGCCCGTGATCCGCGATGCGAGCGTCAGAAGGGAAACGGTGGAGGCGGATTTGAGCAGTGACACGGGGCGAGTGTAGGGCCCGGCAAGCCCCCGATTCGGCGAAAAACCCAACCCGGCCTATAATGGAGGGCTTTGCTGCATCATCCTCAGACACCTAAGGAACTAAATCATGGCATCCGCCAAGCCCAAGAAAAAGAACCCGCGCCTCGCCTCCGGCCGTAAGCGCGTCCGCCAGGACACCAAGCTCAACGCTGCGAACACCTCGCTGCGCTCCAAATACCGCACCGCCGTGAAGAACGTCGAAAAGGCCGTTCTGGCCGGCGACAAGACCAAGGCAAGCGAACTCTTCGCGAAGGCCCAGAGCATCGTCGACACCGTCGCCGACAAGGGCATCTTCCACAAGAACAAGGCAGCTCGCGACAAGAGCCGCCTGTCGGCGAAGGTCAAGGCCCTCGCCCTCGCGCCTGAAAAGGCAGCCGCCTGACACCTGTCAGGCAAGCCCGGATCGGAATTCTCCGGTCCGCCGTTTGATCGGGGTGCGCTGCAGCAAAGTGTAAAAAACCGCCTTCGGGCGGTTTTTTCATGGGCGATCGCTTTGTGGAAAAAGCAGGGCCGGCCGGCTCAGGTCTTGGGCGGTGCGCCGGGCGCGTCGGGAACCAGGCAAGCCTCGGCCACCTGCAGGTCGTTGTCGCGCGCAAAATTGACGCAGAAGTCCCAGGCCATGGGCTCGGCATCGCGCAGGGCCCGGTTCACGACCACGCACTTCACGCCGTTGATGGTGGTGGGAACGCACCACGGCGAATAGCTCAGGTGGCTTCCGGGATAGGCGCCCCCAGGACGAAAAGAGCACATGACGCCGGCCAGCCGCTCGGCCCAGTCGCTCGGGCGAAAAGTCCGGCCATCATGGGTGATGCCCTGGATGAAGATTTCTTTGGCAGTGGGGGAAATCATCGTTGAATGAGGCGCCCGCAGGCAGGTGCTGCGGTGCAGCAAGAGATTCTATCCGCGCCACTTTGCTGCCCGGCCCAAGGGCATTGCTGTAATGCGGAATCCTCAATGAAGCTGTCGAACCGGACGCCTAGAATCCGCGGTTCCCTATCTGGAGAACCCGAATGAGCGCTACCGCCCAGCCCACCTCGCCCCACGTCATGAACACCTACGGTCGCCTGCCGATCGCGCTGTCGCACGGCCAGGGCTGCCGAGTCTGGGACACCTCGGGCAAGGCGTACCTCGACGGCCTTGGCGGCATTGCCGTGAACACGCTGGGCCACAACCACCCCGAGCTGGTGCCGGCGCTGCAGGACCAGATCAGCAAGCTGATCCACAGCTCCAACTACTACCACGTGCCCGGCCAGGAGCAGCTTGCCACCAAGCTGACCGAGCTTTCGGGCCTGACCAACGCCTTTTTCTGCTGCACCGGCCTGGAGGCCAACGAAGCCGCGCTGAAGCTCGCGCGCAAGTTCGGCCACGACAAGGGCATCGAGCGGCCCGAAATCGTGGTTTACGAGGCCGCCTTCCATGGCCGCAGCATCGCCACCCTGTCGGCCACAGGCAACCCGAAGGTGCAGGCAGGTTTCGGTCCGCTGGTCGAGGGCTTCATCCGCGTGCCGCTGAACGACATCCAGGCACTCAAGAAGGCCACCGAAGGCAACCCCAACGTGGTGGCCGTGTTCTTCGAAACCATCCAGGGCGAAGGCGGCATCAACCCGATGCGCTGGGAGTACCTGAAGCAGGTCCGCGCCCTGTGCGACGAGCGCGACTGGCTCATGATGATCGACGAAGTGCAATGCGGCATGGGCCGCACCGGCAAGTGGTTTGCGCACCAGTGGGCCGGCATCAAGCCCGACGTGATGCCGCTGGCCAAGGGCCTGGGCTCGGGCGTGCCGATCGGCGCAGTTGTGGCCGGCCCCAAGGCCGCCAACATCTTCGGCCCGGGCAACCACGGCACCACCTTCGGCGGCAATCCGCTCGCCATGCGTGCCGGCATCGAGACCATCCGCATCATGGAAGAGCACAAGCTGCTCGAAAACGCCGCCACGGTTGGCGAGCACCTGAAGAGCGCGCTGCAGCGCGAAATCGGCGGCCTTCCCGGCGTGAAGGAAATCCGCGGCCAGGGCCTGATGCTGGGCATCGAGCTCGACCGGCCCTGCGGCGTCATCCTGAACCGCGCCTGCGATGCCGGCCTGCTGCTGAGCGTGACGGCCGACAAGGTGATCCGCCTCGTGCCGCCGCTCATCCTGAGCATTGCCGAGGCCGACGAAATCGTCGCCATCCTCGCGCCCATCGTGAAAACCTTCCTGTCGGAGCCAGCAGCGCAATGACGACCGCCGCCACGCCCAACGCCATCCGCCACTACCTGCAGTTCTCGGACTTCACGGCCGACGAGTACGCCTATCTTTTCGATCGCATGGCGATCATCAAGAAGAAGTTCAAGACCTACGAAAAGCACCAGCCGCTGACCGACCGCACGCTGGCGATGATCTTCGAAAAGGCCAGCACACGCACCCGCGTGAGCTTCGAGGCGGGCATGTACCAATTGGGCGGCAGCGTGGTTCACCTGACCACCGGCGACAGCCAGCTTGGCCGCGCCGAGCCCATCGAGGACAGCGCCAAGGTGATCAGCCGCATGGTCGACCTGGTGATGATCCGCACCTACGAGCAGACCAAGATCGATACTTTCGCGGCGCATTCGCGCGTGCCGGTGATCAACGGCCTGACCAACGAGTTCCATCCCTGCCAGATCCTTGCGGACATCTTCACCTACATCGAGCACCGCGGCTCGATCCAGGGGAAGACGGTGGCCTGGGTGGGCGACGGCAACAACATGGCCAACACCTGGCTGCAGGCGAGCGAGATCCTCGGCTTCAAGGTGCATGTGAGCACGCCCAGCGGCTACGAAGTCGACCAGTCGGTGGCGGGCCTCCGTTCGGCCGACAGCTACGAGGTCTTCAAGGACCCGATGGAAGCCTGCCGCGGCGCCGACCTTGTCACCACCGACGTCTGGACCAGCATGGGCTACGAGTCCGAGAACGAGGCTCGCCGCAAGGCCTTTGCCGACTGGTGCGTCGACGAGGACATGATGCGCGTCGCCCAGCCCGACGCCCTCTTCATGCACTGCCTGCCCGCCCACCGCGGAGAAGAAGTGCAGGCCGAAGTCATCGACGGCCCGCAGTCGGTGGTGTGGGACGAGGCCGAGAACCGGCTCCATGCGCAAAAAGCGCTGATGGAATTCTTGCTGCTCGGCAGGCTCTGAAAAAAACTGAAGGCGCGGCCGCGTGTCTCATTGCCAGCAATGCGGCGCCTGCTGCGCCAGCTACCGCGTCGACTTCAGCGTCCACGAGCTCGACGACAACGGCGGCAAGGTGCCCTCGGGCCTTGCCGTCGAAGTGAACGACGCCCTGTGCCGCATGCGCGGCACCGACCACACGCCGATGCGCTGCGCTGCGCTGACCGGCAAGGTCGGGCAGTCGGTAGCCTGCGGCATCTACGAGTGGCGGCCGAATCCGTGCCACGAGCTGCAAGCCGGCAGCGACGCCTGCGAGCGCGCACGCGCCAGGCACGGGCTGCCAGCCCTGCTCTCCTGAGCCGATCATCTCGTCACGTTGTGTGTTGGAAATAACCGACACCACGACCCCGCTCCCGGCGCTAACTTTGCGCCATGCGTTCTTTGCAAGCTCAACCCCGCATCTGGGACATTTCGCCGCCGGTGCATGAAGGCGCGCCGGTGTTTCCCGGCGACACGCCCTACCAGCAGCGATGGGCCGCAACCATTTCGCCGGATTGCCCGGTGAATGTCAGCGAGATCAAGCTCTCGCCGCACATCGGCGCGCATGCGGATGCGCCCCTGCACTACGACCCCGAAGGCCAGACCATCGGCCAAGTCGACCTTGCGCCCTTTCTGGGCACTTGCCGCGTGATTCACGCCATCGCCAAGGGCCCGCTGATCGAATGGGAGCACATCTCCCACGCCATTACCAGCCAGTTGCCGCAGCGCGTGCTGGTGCGCACCTATGCCACCATGCCCGTCGGCCATTGGGACCCGCAGCTCGCAGCGTATGCACCTTCCACCGTCGAGCGCCTGGCGGCCATGGGCGTGAAGCTCATCGGCATCGACACGGCCAGCATCGACCCGGCCGACAGCAAGACGCTGGAAAGCCATCAGCGCATCCGCCGCCTCGACCTGCGCGTGCTCGAGAACCTTGTGCTCGACGACGTGCCCGAAGGCGACTACGAACTCATCGCGCTGCCGCTCAAGCTGGTCAGCGCCGATGCCTCTCCCGTTCGCGCCGTGCTGCGCGAACTTCCACGCTGAAACCCACCCAATGACGACCCTTGAAGACTGCCGCGCGCTAGACGCGCAAGACCCGCTGCGCTCGCTGCGCGACCAATTCACCCTGCCCGATGGCGTGATCTACCTCGACGGCAACTCGCTCGGCGTGCTGCCCAAGGCCGCGCCGGCACGCATCGCCCAGGTCGTTGCGGAGGAGTGGGGCCAGGGCCTGATCCGTTCGTGGAACACGGCCAGCTGGTTCGACCTGCCGCAGCGCCTCGGCGACAAGGTGGCCCGGCTGATCGGCGCCGCACCCGGCGAAGTGGTGTGCACCGACAGCACCTCGGTCAATCTCTACAAGGTGCTCTTTGCGGCGCTTTCGCAGCAAAAGGACAGCGGCCGCAAGCTGGTGATCAGCGAGCGCAGCAACTTTCCGACCGACCTCTACATTGCCGAGTCCCTGTGCCGCGAGCGCGGCTTCACGCTCAAGCTCATCGAAGCGAACGAGCTGCAAGGCCCCGGCTCGGTGCTGACCGACGAAGTGGCCGTGCTGATGCTCACGCACGTGAACTACCGCACTGGCGCCATGCACGACATGAAGGCCACCACCGCCGCAGCGCACGCCGCAGGCGCCCTCACGGTGTGGGACTTGGCGCACTCCGCAGGCGCCGTACCGGTTGCGCTGAATGAAAGCAATGCCGACTACGCCATCGGCTGCGGCTACAAGTACCTGAACGGCGGCCCCGGCGCGCCGGCCTTCGTGTGGGTTCATACGCGGCATGCGGGCAAGTTCGAGCAACCGTTGTCGGGCTGGTGGGGCCATGCGGCGCCTTTCGAATTCACGCCGCACTACCGGCCAGCGCCGGGCGTGGGCCGCTACCTTTGCGGCACGCAACCGATCATCGCTCTGGCGGGGCTCGAATGCGGGTTGGACACCGTGCTTGCGGCCGAGGCATTCGACGGCGGCAAGGGCGGCATGGCCGCACTGCGTGCCAAGTCGCTCGCGCTCACCGATCTTTTCATTGCGCTCGTTGAAGAGCGCTGCGCGGGCCAGGGGCTTTCGCTCGTCACGCCGCGCGAACATGCGCGCCGCGGCTCGCAGGTATGCCTGAGCCGCAGCGAAGGTGCCTACGCGATCGTGCAGGCGCTGATTGCGCGCGGTGTGATCGGCGACTACCGCGCAGGCGATTCGCAAATGCCCGACATATTGCGATTCGGCTTCACGCCCCTGTACCTCGGCTTCGAGGATGTGTGGAACTCCGTCGAGCACCTTGTGCAGGTGCTGGAGGCGGGCGAGTGGCAGCGCGAAGAATTCAACCGCAAGAACGCAGTGACCTGAGCAGCACGTACCCATGAAACACAAATTGATCACCCTCTTCGCCTCACTCCTGATGCTGGCCGCACCGGCCTTCGCACAGCAGGCGAGCTACACGCTTGACCAGCTCAAGGCTTTCGTCGCCCTCACGCCCGATGCGTTCCGCCAACACGTCAAGGCCCAAGGTTTTTCCTACGCCGACAAGACCGTAACGCCCGAGGTCAGCATGATCGAATACGACAAGGTGGTCGACGACCACACGATCCGCTTCATGAAGTCCACCTACGCGGAAAGCCGCGCCGGCGAGAACAACATCCAGCTTTCGCTGACCGACAAGGCGGCCTTCGAGCGGCTGGTGAAGGAAGTGCGCGCCGCAGGCTACGCGCCGGCCGAAAAGGGCCGTATTCCGGGCGGCGAGACTTACCAGGAGTTCAAGCGCAAGAACGATGTCGTGCGTTTCGTCTATCCCGCCAAAGATTCGGTACCGGGCCTCCCCTCCTACACCGCCGTGGTCTGGCGATGATCCGCTGGCAAGCATCATGAGCACCGAAAAAATCGTTCACGAAGAAAAGGCGCAGCTGGATTTCAGCGCGTCGATGAGCTACGGCGACTACCTGCATCTCGACCAGATCCTCCACGCGCAGCACCCGCTCTCGCCCGCGCACGACGAAATGCTCTTCATCGTGCAGCACCAGACCAGCGAGCTCTGGATGAAGCTCATGCTGCACGAGCTGCGCGCCGCCACCAGCTGCATCGCGCAAGAAAAACTGGCCGACGCTTTCAAGATGCTCGCCCGCGTGAGCCGCATCATGGAACAGCTGGTTAGCGCATGGACCGTGCTCTCGACCATGACGCCGCCCGAGTACACCGCCATGCGGCCCTACCTGGCCAACTCGAGCGGCTTCCAAAGCGCGCAGTACCGCTGCATCGAGTTCGCGCTCGGCAACAAGAACGCCGCCATGCTCAAGCCGCATGCGCACCGGCCCGATCTGCTGGCGCAGGTCGACGAAGCCTACCGGTCGCCTTCGCTTTATGACGAATCGCTGAAGCTGCTGGCGCGCCGTGGCCTGCCGGTGCCCGCCGATCATCTGGAACGCGATTGGACGCAGCCCTATGAAGCCAGCGACGGTGTCGAGGCCGCATGGCTCACGGTGTACAGAAACCCGCACGACCATTGGGACCTGTACCAGCTCGGCGAAAAACTCACCGACCTGGAAGACGCTTTTCGGCTCTGGCGCTTTCGCCATGTGACCACGGTCGAGCGCGTGATCGGCTTCAAGCGCGGCACGGGCGGCACGGGCGGCGTGAGCTACCTGCGCAAGATGCTCGACGTGGTGCTGTTCCCCGAGATCTGGAAACTGCGCACGGACCTTTGATGCAGGCCGCACGCGGCCACCTTGCAAGTGCTTGCTCCATTTGCACAAAGCGCTACATTGGCATCAACGGAGGCGCTGCCAATGAAAGATGTCCAGTTCTCGCTCGAAGAGCTTGCCAACCTGCGCGAACATGGCGTGGTCCTGTTCGCGGACCGCGTGATCTTCGACGCGCAGCCCCCAATGCCCGCGCAGCAGATCGCCGCCATCCAGGCGCTGTGCGCGGGCCCCATTCCCGAGCCGCTGCTCGAACTGTGGCGGCAAACGGCGGGCGGCCGGCTCGACTACGACCTGTCGCTGCCGATGAACGGCAACATCGAATCCGTCAGTTGGTCGGAGCTGTTCTGGAACGGCAGTGACGGTTATCGCGACCTGCAGGGCTGGATCGCGCATGAGCAGGAACTTGCCGAAGAAGCTGCCGAAGAAGATGGCCGCGACTGGAGCGGCAAGCTCACGCACCTGCCATTCGGGGGCTTCGAGTATCTGGACCGGGTTTATGCGGTGGTCGAGCCCGGCCCTGAGCACGGCCACATCACCGCATGGAAGCACGGATTGCCGCCGGCCTGGACGCATGCGCTGCATGAAGACGGCGTGAGCACCATCGCACCCGACCTGTACAGCGCCCTTGGGGCACTGCATCTCGACGAAGACCCGCTGGCACCCACCGGCGATTACTTTTCCGGCCAGGCCCTGCTCCAGTACCTTGACGACCGGCACCAGGACCATGGCCTGGACCTCGACCTGATGGACAAGCTGGTGAGCTTCTATTGCCGCGCCGTGATCGACTGGCGCACGCCGCTGGCCAACGGAACGCTGCGCCGGCTGCCGGCCACTGCGCGCGCGGCGCTGCACCACGCCATTGCCAGCGACGATGCAGAGCTGGTGGCCGAGCTCGCCGCCGCAGGCGTGAGCTTCGACGGACCGCAGCAGGGAAGTGCGCTGGCCACGGACGTCGCAATAGGCAACGGTGCCTTTGCCGCAGCCATGGCGCTGGTCCGTGCGGGCGCTCCGGTGGCGCGCGACGCCTTGCGCAACATCGACGGCCAGATTTCACCCGAACTCACGCATGCGCTGCTCGCGAACGGGGCCGAGCCGAACGTGGCTGCCATCGTCAAGTGCGCGGCCTGCGGCGCGCCCGCAAGCGCCCACCTGATCGCCGATGCATGCACGCAGGCCGGCATCGACGTGTCGCCCGCTTTCGCCGCCGAGCGCGATGCGATGCTGGCCGAACTCGAGGCCACGTTGCTGGAGGTGCGCGACGGTTCCCATGGCCACTACCTCGGCCCCGAGGGGCTCGCCGAACGGATCGAGCACCTGCAGACATTCAGGCTCTGAGAACCGGGGCGCAGCGGCTTTTCAGCCCCCGTACAGCCAGGGCTGGTCCAGCAGCCGCGCGCCCAGCGTGCGCAGGGCAAGGTCGCGGCCCAGGCGCATGGGGCCGGTGGCATGAAAGACCTGTCCGTTGCGCCGCGCCCTTGCCTGCACCATCGCATTGCGCTGCCAGCGCGCCTCGGCATAACGCGCAAAGGCCGCCGGCACTTCGGCCGCCCCACCGTTGCCAAGCGCTTCAGCCAGGGCCACAGCGTCTTCGATGGCCATGCCGGCGCCCTGCGCGAGGTAAGGCACCATCGGATGCGCGGCATCGCCGACCAACGCAATGCGCTCGTGGGCCATGTCCGCCGCGCCGGACAACGGCGCGCGGTCGCAGAGCGTCCACGCACGCCAGCCGGGCATGGCTTCGAGCAGGGCTTGCAGGGCGCGGCCGCTGCGGCCCGTGGCCTGCTGCAGTGCGCCAAGACTGCTGGCCTGGTCCCAGTCGCGTGCATCGCCGGCCGGGGCGGATTCGGCAATCACCACCACGTTGAGCCAATCGCCGCCGCGTACCGGGTAAGCCACCACGTGCAGGCGGGGCCCGAGCCATACATCGATGCGGCGGCGGCGCAGCGCCTGCGGCAGTTCAGCTTGCGCGACCAGTCCGCGCCAAGCCGTGTGGCCTGTGACGCGGGGCGGCTCGGCCGCCGACGCCGATTCGAGCCGCCGGCGCGCCACGCTCCAGAGGCCGTCGGCGCCGACCAGCGCCTCCCCTTCCCAGGCGCGCGCACCGCTGCTCGAGATGCAGACGAGGTCATCGCTCATTTCGATCTGGGCAATGCGGGCATCGGTCACCAGGGTGCCCGAGCCTTGTGACCGCACGGCTTCGAGCAGCAACGAATGCAGGTCGGCCCGGTGTACGCAGAGGTAGGGGGCGCCATAGCGCCGGTGCATGGCATCGCCCAGCGGCAGGCGGGCCAGCTCGGTGCCGCTGCCGGCGCTCTGCACCACCAGCGCTTCGGGGCGCGCGGCGACGGCATCGACGCTCTTGCCCACGCCCAGTTGCTGTAGACGCCGCGTGACGTTGGGACCGATCTGGACGCCGGCGCCGATTTCGGTAAACGCAGCAGCCTGTTCGAAGACATCGACGCGATGGCCGGCTCGAAACAGCGCCAGCGCAGTAGCAAGCCCCCCGATGCCGCCGCCGGCGACGAGGATGTGTGCAGGCATCGGCCTCAGCGGCTGTGCGTGGACAGCGGGTCGCGGCCGGCTTCTTCGGCGTGTTTCTTGTCGGTGGCCTTGGGGCCGCAACTGCCGCAGCTGTCGCAGGAGCCGCAGCCTGAAGTCTTGGCGAGCGACGCCGCCAGTTGCTCGGCACGTTGCTGGTCGACAAGGCCCGCGCGGTGGGTGCCGGCCGCGACCTTCTGCGCGGCGCTGCGCCTCCAGCCCGCAGGCATCCAGCGCCACACCGCGTAGAACGCGGCAGCGGCGACGATCAATCCGACGATCAGTTGCTGTGCCATATCTTCTTGAAGCCTTTCATTGCAGGTTTTAACCTGCTCCGAGCGCCACTGCAACGCGGTAGGTAATGAAGCAGGCTGCGTAGGCAAGCGCGAAGAGATAGCCCGCCATGATCCACACATAGCGCCACGACCCTGTTTCGCGCTTCACGGCCGCCAGGGTCGAGATGCACTGCGGCGCAAACACGTACCAGACCAGCAACGACAGCGCCGTCGCGAGCGACCAGCTGCCAGCAATCAGCGGCTCGAGCTGGCCCGCCACATCGTCGCCGCTGGCCGCAAGCGCGTACACGGTGCCGAGGGCACCCACCGCCACCTCGCGCGCTGCCATGCCCGCCGCTGGCCGCAAGCGCGTACACGGTGCCGAGGGCACCCACCGCCACCTCGCGCGCTGCCATGCCCGGCACCAGCGCAATGGAGATCTGCCAGTTGAAACCGATGGGCGCAAAGATGTGCTCCAGGCCGCGTCCGATCATGCCGGCCAGGCTGTACTGGATGGCGGGCCCCGTGGCGCCTTCAGGCGGCGAAGGAAACGTCGACAGGAACCACAAGAGAATGGTGAGCGTGAGGATGATCGTGCCCACGCGCTGGATGAAGATCCATGCCCGCTCGTAGAGGCCCAGCGCGAGGTTGCGCAGGCTGGGCCAGCGGTAGGCTGGCAGCTCCATCATCAGCGGCGATTGCTGCTTGTTGTCGCGGAAGCGCTTCATCACCCATGCCACCGCCATGGCCGAGACGATGCCGAACACATACAGCGCGAACAGCACCACGCCCTGAAGGTTGAACACGCCGCCCACGGTGCGTGCCGGAATGAAGGCCGCAATCAGCAGCGCATAGACCGGCAGGCGGGCCGAACAGGTCATGAGCGGCGCAATCATGATGGTGGTGATGCGGTCGCGCCAGTTGCTGATGGTGCGCGTTGCCATCACGCCGGGAATGGCGCAGGCAAAGCTCGAAAGCAGCGGAATGAAAGAGCGGCCCGAGAGCCCCACGGTGCCCATTACGCGGTCGAGCAGGAATGCGGCACGCGGCAGGTAGCCCGAATCTTCCAGCGCCAGGATGAACAGGAACAGGATCAGGATCTGCGGCAAAAACACGATCACACCGCCCACACCGGCAATGACGCCGTCGACCAGCAGGCTTTGCAACATGCCTTCGGGCATGCGGGTCTTCAGCAGTCCGCCAAGGCCCTCGGTCGCGGCCTTGATCGCGTCCATTGGCACATTGGCCCAGCTGAACACGGCCTGGAACATCAGGAACATGGTGACCGCGAGCACCAGCATGCCCCACACGGGGTGCATCACCACGCGGTCGATGCGGTCGCTGGTAGCCAGGCTTCCAACGGGCTCGCGCACCGCAATGCCGAGGATGCGGCGCACTTCGCGCTGTGTGGCAAGCACGTCGTCCAGCCCCGGCGCCTGCCAGGGCTGCGGCGCGGCTGCGGCCACCGGCGCATCCAGCGCTTCGAGCAGGCCTTGCGCACCGCCGGAATGCACGCCAACGGTTTCGATGACCGGCACGCCCAGTTCGCGCGAGAGCACCGCCGTATCGATGGCAATGCCCTGCTTCTTGGCCATGTCGGTCATGTTGAGCGCCACCACCATCGGCAGGCCGAGGCGCTTGGCCTCGAGCACGAGCCGCAGGTTCAGCCGCAGGTTGGTGGCGTCTGTCACGCACACCAGCAGGTCGGGCAACGGCTCGCTGCTCTTGCCGGTAACCACGTCGCGCGTCACGGCCTCGTCGGCACTGAGCGCATTCAGGCTGTAGGCACCGGGCAGGTCGAGCACGAACACGCGGCGGCCCGATGCGGTGCGAAGCGTGCCCTCTTTGCGCTCGACCGTCACGCCGGCGTAGTTGGCCACCTTCTGGCGGCTGCCGGTGAGCAGGTTGAAGAGCGCCGTCTTGCCGCAGTTGGGGTTCCCGAGCAGCGCGATGCGACCCGGCTGCGCGGTGGCCGCAAGACGGCCCGGGCCCTGGATGACCGCCTCAACCATGGCAGGCGCCTTCCGGCATGCCCGGTGCCACATGGATCAGCGCGGCCTCGTGGCGGCGCAATGCGAAGGTGGTGTGGCCCAGCCGGACGGCGAGCGGCTCGCGACCCGGACGGCCGATGGCGACGATGCGCACCGCTTCGCCCGGCACGAAGCCGATTTCGGTCAGGCGCAGCGCCAGCTCCTGCCCCTCGGCATCGGCCGACCGCGCTACGTCCAGCACCGTCGCCCACTGATGGCTGGGTAATTCGTCCAGGCGGATAGACACAGGCGCAGCGGCCATGGGAAGCGGAATGGTCATGCGGTTTGGAACTCGTTCATCTCTGCAATGAGAACTATTATCATTGAAACGGGCTCACCCCTGGCCTCGGTGGGCCATCACTGCCCCCGCGTCAACCGCTCTGAAGTCTCGCCGATCGCATCCGCGAAGGCGAAGAACCCAAGCTGTTTACAGAACAAGCCAACGTATCGCCGCGTTAACGATATGGGGCATTAAATGCCGCCGATTCGTGCACTCCTGCACGGCGCTGCGCCGGCGCGTCCTCCTCATCTCCCTAAGATGAACGGACATAAAAAAGACTTCAGGGAGTCGCAGTGTTTAACCAAACGCAAGCTATTGCGTGGGGCGCTCGTGTGCGCGCTACAAGCCGCCTTTCGGCGGGTACGGCCTTGTCCATTCTGGCCGTCACGCTCGTCGGGTGCGGCGCGCCTGCAGCTAAAGACTATGGTGGCTCCTGGACGCCAGTGAACCGGTTCCAGAGTGCGGCCACCGAGATCCCGCTCTCGCCCGCCTACACGTTCTACGCCTCGCCCATGGACGCGACGCTCAGGACCATGCTGAAGCGCTGGGCGTCGGACAACGGGCTGCAGCTGTCCTATCAGATAGGTTCCGACTTCACCCTTCACCAACCCGTAGCCAAGGTCCGCACAAACGACCTCCAGTCCGCAACGGGTGAGCTGAGCGCCATCTACGCGCCGCAGGGGGTGTCCATTTCGGCGGACGGCAAGCAAATCCTGGTTCAAGCCGCGAGCGCCGCCGAGCCGGCCGCACCCGGGCCGCGCTGATGTTCAAGAACAAGGCGCCGGCTTCGAAGGTCGACGAAGCCATCGGCCAATCGGTCAACTTCGAACTCACTGTTGCGGACATTACGCGACGCAGCGAGCGGCGCGCCTGGTGGGTTGCAGGCTCCGCCGTGGTCATGTCGCTGGTGCTGCTGGGCGGCTACTTCTACGTGCTGCCGCTGAAAGAGAAAGTGCCGTACCTGGTCATCGCCGATGCGTACACAGGCACCAGTACCGCCGCGCGCCTGACGGACGATGTCGCATTGCAACGCATCACAACGAGCGAAGCGATCAATCGCAGCAACGTTGCCCACTTTGTGCTGGCCCGCGAATCCTACGACCTCGCGATTACCAATTTGCGCGACTGGACCACGGTGCTGACCATGTCGTCGGGCAACGTCTCCGGCGGCTACACCAACTTGTATTCGTCGGGAAATCCCGCCAACCCGTACACGCTTTACGGCAAGGACAAGGCCATCCGGGTCCGCATCCTGAGCATCACCCTGATCGGCGGTGGAGGCGGCGAAGTTCCCAAGGGCGCCACGGTGCGCTTCCAGCGCAGCGTCTACAACAAGCAGAACGGTTCCTCGGCGCCCCTGGACAGCAAGATCGTGACGATGGCGTTCACCTACAAGTCGAACCTCACGATGGACGAGCAGCAGCGAATCGAAAACCCGCTCGGCTTCCAGGTTACCGACTATCGCGTGGATACCGACTACGCGTCATCGCCGCCGGAAGAAGTCCTTAGTAATCCCAAGCCCGCCGAAAGCATGCCCGCGATGCCCGGCGTAGCGCTTCCGCCGGGCACCGATGGCCTTGCCGGCGCGGCAGGCGGTGCCCCAGCAGTGGCTTCGCCTGCGCAAACCGCTATGCCAACCACTCCTCCTCCACCCGGCTTCGGGGCCCCAGGTGCTCCCGCGCCCGCCCCGGCCGTCGCGCCGACAAGTGCCAATCAGGGAACGCGCCGCCGATGAAATCACAACAGTCCAACCACCGCCGACGGACGCTGATGGCCGCAGCGTGCGCAGTCATCGCCGGCGCCATGCCCTGCGCCTTTGCGCAAACCGTCCAGATGTACGAGTACCAGTCCGAACGCATCTACCCGGTGCGTGCCGGCCTGGGCATCAGCACCCAGATCGAGCTGAGTCCTGAAGAAAAGATCCTCGACTACAGCACGGGCTTCAGCAGCGGCTGGGACCTCAGCCGCCGCGACAACGTCTTCTACCTGAAGCCGAAGAACGTCGATGTGGACACCAACATGATGATCCGCACCGCGACCAATTCGTACATCTTCGAACTCAAGGTCGTGGCCACCGACTGGCGAACCCTGGAACAGGCGCGCAACGCGGGCGTTCAATACCGGATCAAGTTCACCTATCCCGCCGACATGACCTTCGGCAAGGAAGCCAAGGCCGTCGCCGAGGCGCCGGCGCTCAATACGGCGCTGCTCAAGGACCGAAGCTACAACTTCGAGTACGACTTTTCCACCAGCAGCGCCGGCGCTGCGTGGTTGGTTCCGGTCAATGTCTACGACGACAGCCGCTTCACCTACATCAAGCTGAGCGACCTCAAGCAGTTCCCGACGGGCAACTTTCCGACCGTCTACATGCGCCAGAAGGAGCGCGACGAAGACTCGCTGGTGAACACCACCGTCGAAGGCAGCACCCTCATCGTCCACGGGACCTATCCCTACCTGGTCATCCGCCACGGCGACAACGTCGTGGGTCTTCGCAGGAACACCGCCCAGTGAACCAACTTCCTCCTTCCCGACCAGGAGACGCCGTGCCTGACCACGATCAACAAGATCCCTCGTACGGCAACAGCCAGTCTGCTTCAGCAGCCAATCCCTATTCGAAGCAATTCGAGGGCATGGGTGCGCCCGCCGCACCCAACCTCGATGCGCACGCGCCGGAACTCAAGTCCAGCGAAATGCAACGCATGAATCGCCGTGCACTCGGTTTCCTCGCGGGCATCGTGCTTCTGCTCGGGTTGGCTGCCATTTGGCTGATCGGCAACGTGCTGCGCCCCGACAAGCCACAACAAGCCAAGGAAGAAGTGGTAACGGTTCCAGCAGCGCCTCAACTTCCGCCGCCACCGCCGCCTCCACGGGTCACCGCGCCACCAGCCCCTCCCATTCCCTTGGCCCAGCCGGCGCTGCCGCAGATGCCATCCGGACCGCAAGGCCCACAAGGTCCGACGCTCATGGAGCGCCGCATGGCATCGAGCGCGGGCACGATCGCAGTGAGTCCCGCTGATGGTGGCCAGCCCGGACAGGGCCAATATCCCGCCATGGCGCCAGGCATGGGCGGCATCCCCGGCATGCCCGGCGCGGGCGGCGACCAGGGCATTGCGCCGAACAGCGCCTATCGCATGAAGCCGCTGTCGGCCGTGTCGAGCGCGCAGGCCCTCGTCCACCCGAACGTGCTCATGCTGCGCGGCACCTACATCCGCTGCGTGCTGGAGACGCACATCGTCAGCGACATTCCGGGCTTCACGTCCTGCGTTGTGACCGAGCCGGTCTATTCCGTCACCGGCAAGCGCCTGCTGCTGCCGAAGGGCTCCAAGGTGCTCGGAAAGTACGACACCGAACCCAATGGCGATCGCATCGCCGTCATCTGGGACCGCATCGTCACCCCGAACGGGATCGATGTGAACATGGCCAGTCCCGGCGTCGACAACCTCGGCGGCTCGGGCCATCCGGGCCACCTCGATCAGCACTGGGGCCAGCGCATCACTTCGGCGCTGCTGATCAGCATGTTTGCCGACGCCTTCAAATACGCACTGGCACAGAACGGCCCGCAGTCGACCACCGTTGCAGCGGGCGGGCTCGCCGTTCAGTCGCCTTACGAGAGCACCACGGCGCAGACCTTGCAGAACCTGGCCAGCCAGGCCGTGCGCCGCAACGCCAACCGGCCCGACACGGTCACCATCAACCAGGGCACGGTCGTCAATGTCTACGTCGCCAAGGACGTCGACTTCAGCGCCGTGGTCGCGAGCTTCTGACACGGCATAGCGTTGCATGACCGAAGAACTCGTTGCCGCCGTCTCGAACGAATTTCTGGATTACCAGTACCAGGTGCTGGGCATCCGGGACTTCATGCACTCGCCCGACGTCACCGAAATATGCATCAACCGGCCCGGCGAGATTTACCTTGAAAACCGTTCCGGCTGGCAGCGCGTCGAGGTGCCAGGTCTCACCGCCGCGCGCGCGCTCCAGTTCTGCACCACCGTGGTCAACGAGAGCAACACGGGCCAGCGCATCACCGACGTCAACCCTGTCGTCTCGCTGACCTTTCCTACGGGCCAGCGCGCGCAGTTCGTCATTCCCCCGGCCGTCGAAGCGAGCCAGGTGTCCATCACCATCCGCCTTCCGTCCAGGCAGACCCGCACCCTGGGCCAGTACCACGAGGACGGGTTTTTCGACAAGCTGCTCGAAGAAACATCGGGTATCAGCGCGCACGACAGGGAACTGCTCGAACTGCGCGCCGCAGGTCGCTACGCAGATTTTTTCAGGCAGGCCGTCCTGCACAAGAAAAACATCGTGGTCTCGGGTGCCACCGGCAGCGGCAAGACCACCTTCATGAAGTCGCTCGTCCACCACATTCCGGCCGACGAGCGCCTCGTCACCATCGAAGACGCGCGCGAACTCTTCATCGAGCAGCCGAACGTGGTGCACCTGCTCTACTCCAAGGGCGGCCAGAGCACCGCCAACATCAGCGCGAAGACGTGCATGGAAGCATGCCTGCGCATGAAGCCCGACCGGATCATCCTGGCCGAGTTGCGCGGCGACGAGGCGTTCTATTTCATCCGCAATTGCGCCTCGGGCCATCCGGGCTCCATCACGAGCTGCCACTCTGGCAGCACCGAGCAAACCTGGGACCAGCTGGCGCTGATGGTCAAGGCCTCGAGCGAAGGCGCCGGGCTCGAGTTCGCCACCATCAAGCGGCTGCTCATGATGACCATCGACATCATCGTGCACATCAAGGCGCATGCGGGGCGGCGGTACATCACGGGCATCGACTTCGATCCCGGTCGCCTGTCGCCGTCCGGCGCTTCCTGAGGAAGAAGGAACAAACACCGTGTTCCCAGGATTGGAAGCCATCGCTTGCCCCAACCTCGCCGTTCCGGCGCAGGTGATGCGGCACGTCGTGCACGTCGAGTCCGGCGCCAATCCCTTCGCCATCGGCGTGGTCGGAGGCCGGCTCGTGCGGCAGCCCAAGACGCTCGAAGAAGCGGTGGCCACGGCGCAAATGCTCAAGTCGAAGGGCTACAACTATTCGCTTGGCGCAGCGCAAGTCAATCAAGTCAACTTTCGCAAGTACGGGTTCGACACCCATGAGAAAGCCTTCGATCTTTGCGCCAACCTGGCCGCCGGTGCCAGCATCCTCGCGAGCTGCTATGCGCGCGCTGGAGGAGACTGGGGCAAGGCCTTCAGCTGCTACTACTCGGGCAACTTTGTGACCGGCTTTCGCAGCGGCTACGTGCAGAAAATCTACGACTCCATCGGCCGCGGCGTCACCGTCGCACAAGCGCCGGCCGCGCCGCCCGCCGCGATTCCCCTGCGTCCGCCCGGCGCTCCATCCGTTGCGGCAACGCAAGCCACCACTGCGGCATCGCGCATATCGATGCGCGTAGTTCCACTGGGTACCTCCATGCCACCGGTTGCCGCGCCTGCAATCACTGCCGCGCCCGTTGTCCCGTCAGTTGCTGCCGCAGCGGGCGCCGCCCCCGATGTCTTCGTGCCCCAGGTTCGCCATCCAGGCGCGGGCAACGTGCCAGCCGCTGCAGTGCAAGCCGCTCCGATCGATCGCCCTGCCGGCGACGGCGCCTTCGTTTTCTGACGCGGCTCTTCATTTTTATCAACCAGAGAGGAACTCACCATGCACCGCCCACACAACAACACCACCGCTTCGTCGTTCGCCCGCAGCGCGCGCGCACGCACGCTTCGCGATCTCGCGATTGCCGCGCTGATCGTCCTGCCTTGCCTTGCGGCGCAGGCGGCAGGGTCTGCAGACGGCGGCCTTGGAGAAACCGCCTGCGGTTTTGTCAAAACCATCGTCGGCGTGCTCAACGCCGTGTCCATCGTGGTCGTCACCGTGGCCATCATCTTCTCTGGCTACCAGATCGCATTCGCCCACAAGCGCATCAGCGACGTGGCTCCGGTCTTCATCGGTGCCCTGCTGATCGGCGCGGCCACCCAGATCGCCAAACTGTTTCTCGGCGGCAGCTCCACCGTCGGCGGCGGCACCAGCTGCTCGGCCAGCATCGCGGTCGACCCCTTGACCCAGCTCGCCGGCATCGTGCAGTCGCTGGCCCGCTATGCATAAGAACGCGATGTTCCGCGGCTGCACGCGCCCGCCCATGTTCATGGGCGTGCCCTACGTGCCCTTCTTTCTGGGCGCGGGCGGATGCATGTTGCTGGCCATGTACTTCAACCTGTTCTATCTGCTGCTGATTCCGCCGGTGATCTTCGCCATGCGCATGATGGCCAAGCGCGACGAATTGATTTTTCGGCTGCTTGGGCTGCGCCTGCAGTTCCGCATTCGCACGCGCAACATCGCGCAGCACGAGGGTATGTGGGTGTTCACGCCCAACGTGTACCGCGGGCAGTCCAGAGACAACGTCTAGAAGAAGCCGGGATTCCACAACCATGTCCACGCCGCCCTTCAGTCCCGACACGCCCATCAGCGAATTCATTCCGCTGTCCACGCACGTGTCTCCCACCGTGCTCAAGACCACGGGCGGCGACTACTTCCTGACATGGCGGCTCGAAGGCCTGCCTTTTGTGGGCCGCGAAGAATGGGAGCTCGAGCACCGGCACAACACCTTCAACCGCATGCTGCAAACGCTGCGCGCGCCGGACTTCACCAACGTGGCCTTCTGGGTGCACGACTTGCGCCGCCGCCGGCACGTCAGGGACGGCAGCCGGTTCAAGGAAGCCTTCAATCAATCGCTGTCCGACGCGTACTTCAAAGGACTCTCGTCGCAAAAGCTCATGCAGAACGAGCTCTACGTGACGATGCTGTACCGGCCCGTGGTCTCGGGCAAACGCTTCGTCGAGAAGTCCGCCAATGTCTCCCGGCTGGCATCCGAACAGCAGCAAGCCATAGACAAGCTACTCGAACTGGCCGGCAACATGGAAGCCGTGCTCAAGGACTACGCGCCCACGCGCCTTCGCATGTACGAGGCCGCCAACGGCGTCGTCTTTTCGGAAACCCTTGAGTTCTTCGGTTACCTGCTCAACCGCGTCGACGAGCCCGTGCCGGTGCTGAAGGCGCCCGTCTACCGCTACCTGGCCGTCAGCCGCCAGCGTTTTTCTGCCAAGACCGGCGACTTTGTGCTGACCACTCCCAACGGTGTCAATCACTTCGGCGCCATCCTCAACGTCAAGGAATACCCCGACGGCACCCACCCCGGCATTCTCAACGGGCTCAAGTACCTCGACTTCGAATACGTCGTCACCCATTCGTTCAGCCCCAGCAGACCACGCAGCAGGCGGCGCCTGCGATGTATCGCTGAAGGTGGCATGGCACCTTTTTCAACAAAGCCCCAGATACCGCCAAACAAAAAGCTTTTGCAAACCTGTAACGGCGTCTCAGGCAACATCCAATTGCCGCATTTACTACGCCGATTGCAGCCAACCGGTTCGCATTCGATAGCCATCATGAAGCGCCTCGTCCCCGCTCTAGCCGTTTTCCTTGCCCTCACCACCACCGCTTGCGGCCAAGCCATGAAAAAACCCGATATCAACCTCAATCCGCACCCGAAGATGCGCTATGAAATCACGCTGACCATCGAGGATGCGCCGGGACCATTCGATGCCGTGGAGGGGTCCGCTGGCTATCAGGTAGCGAATGATCGCTGCGTCCCGCTCACCTCTTTCAGCGGCGTCAGGCTGACGCCCGAAAAGCATGTCCCGATGGCCCTGACCCGCGTGAGCGACACGGTCTACAAGGGTGAACTCTATGTCGACCTGTTGATGGACGAGGATTACTTCGGACTGGGCCTTTGCCGCTGGTCCATGCCTTTTGCCGACTTCGATCTGCAGATTGGCAATCTGGCGTTCGCCCACGCCATCGCCCTGCAAGACATTCTGGCGGGCAAGTCCGTCACCCGTTATTTCAATAATCGGTCTTACTTCAGCGAGGACGCCAGGTCGAAGAAGGACGGCCATCCCCGTGTCAGCGGTGGCAATGCGGAACGATCCGATTTTGGCGATGAATCGAAGAACACCTTCTCGACGACGATCACTGCCAAGGAGAAATTCCAATGACGATCACGTCGACGGATTACGCGCTTCTGGCCAAGGATTCATACAAAGATCACGAGCTAAAAAAGGAAGTCGTCCTGGGTGATGTGACGTATCGGGTCGAGGATCATGTCGACAACCCCAGGACCGGCTTCCAGGCGACGGCCTATCAGCGGGTCGATACCCACGAAATTGTCATTGCCTATCGCGGCACCGAGTTTGGCCGCGAGCCGGTGCAAGACGGCGTCGTCGATGCCGGCATGGCGTTGGCGGGCGTCAACGCCCAGGCGCCGGACGCCCAGGCTTTCACGCAAAGGGTGCTGGCGCAAGCCAAGGCCGATGCACAAGAAACGCAACGCCCTCTCAACGTCACCGTCACCGGCCACTCACTGGGCGGCACGCTGGCCCAACTTCACGCCCACAAGTTCGGCCTCAAGGGCGAGACCTTCAACGCCTTTGGCGCTGCGGGGCTGGTGCATGGCGTTCCCAAAGGCGGACACCAAGTCATCAACCACGTTCGCGCAGGTGATGCGGTAAGCGCAGCCAGTGCACATTTTGGCGAGGTGCGGGTCTACGCGGTCCAGCAGGATATCGACACGCTGGGCAAGGCCGGGTATCGCGACGACGGCGGCGCGCTGAGTGCGCGCAATCCCGCCAAGGCTACCGATTTCAGCGCGCACTTCGCCGACAACTTCGCGCCCGACGGCGAGACGCTGGGTCGCTCGATCATCTCGCCGGAGAACGAGGCGCGCTATCACGCCCATCGCGGCATGATCGATCGCTATCGCGACGACGTATACAACGCCCGTGCCATCGCATCCGTTCCACTGCAAACCGGGGTGCAGGCGGGGCAGACGGTCGGTCAAGGCGTGAAGTCTACCGGCCACATCGCGGGGCAGACCTACGATGCGGTGCGCAACTCCATGGAGAGCGGCGCTCGGCGGGCAGCCGATGCCCTGGAGCGGACCGGTGAAACGCTGCGCGAAGGCGCCTCCCGTGCGATCGAGAGGCGCATCCGCCCGGGGCCGTGGCTCAGCAGCCAGGCAGAGTCGGGACCGTTATTGTTGGACGACGGCCAGCACCCCGGCAATGGGTTCTACCAGCAGGCCCTAGCCGGGCTGGAGAAGATCAACACCGAGCGCAACGTCTCTTCCGACCAGCGCACCTGCAATGCCGCCGGCACATTGGCGGCTGCAGCTTGCCAAGGCAGCTTCAGGCAGATCGATCTTGTCGCCGTGAGCGACAACGGCGACAGGCTCATCGCGGTTCAGGGTAAACCGGGCTCTGTGCTTTCCAAGGTGACCTATGTGGAGACGACGGTGGCGCTGAACACCCCCGCTTTCAGAAAGCTCGCAGGCCTTTGCCGTCGCCGAGGTGCAGAACCAGCAACAGAACCAGCAGCGCTCGCAGCAGGTGAACCAGCCTCTCAAGGCGCAAGCCGGGCCGGTCCTGGCTTGAGCTAGCGCAGTCAGTCAGTCATTCCAGCCCATTGCGTTACCCAAGGAAATTTGAAGTGAAATCAAAACTACACATCACAAGCATTGCTCTCGGCGTCCTTTTCAGTGTGTTCATGACACCCCTTGCCACTCACGCGCAGGACAGGATTGTCAGGGTGCAAACTCTCCAGGACGCGTGGCAGGTACGCCGCGCGGAAACGCGTGCGTTCATCACGGCAATTGGTGACGAGAAAGCCACTCAGGCGCAGCACGCCAGCGCGCGGCGCGGCTTCGATGCGCGTTTGACTGCCGCCGAGAAGGGCGAACTGACGCCCATGGAGACCATGGAACTGTTCCAAGTCTTCTACATCCCCAAGGCGCTGCAGCAAAAGCCGCCGCGTTTCGACACAATGCTTCGAATCATTGCCGCGCAGGCCACGATGGGTTGGTACGACGCGCTGCGCTTCGCAGACGACAGTGGCCGGGCCGAGATCTCGAGCAACGAGGCCTTTTTTACGCTCGCCTTTGACAAGAGCACTCGCGACTTTGTCCGGTTCATGAAGGAGCAGCCTGACCAGGCCGCCGCAGCGGTCAAGGCCGGCATCCAAGATGCCCGCGACAAGATCGCGGGCAAGCACATCAACTACGACCCGACCTGGCCGGCCTCCTATGGCATGTTGCGCATGCAATGCGCCATGACGAACGCCACGGCATGCGAGGGGCCCTCGCCACGCGCCGCCGCCGAATGGCCTGCGCTGCTCGATCAGGCCGCCCAGCGGGTCGGCACCGTCTACCGGGCCGCCAAAGGCGAGTAAATGACACGTGCTCCTGTCTTGTCGACCTGAAGCGGGCGCCCCAGCACCATCAGTCGTTGAGCAACTGCCGCAGCACAAACGGCAGGATGCCGCCGTGCTTGTAGTAATCCACCTCGATCGGCGTGTCGATGCGAAGGCGCACCGTCACTTCCTGGTGGGAGCCATCGGCGCGATGCACGACCAGCTTCACGTCCATCTGCGGCTTGAGTTCGCCGCCAATGACCACGTCGATCTTTTCGTCGCCCGTCAGGCCCAGCGTCTGCCATGAATCTGCACCGCGGAACTGCAGCGGCAGCACGCCCATGCCGACGAGGTTGGCGCGGTGAATGCGCTCGAAGCTGCGCGCCACCACCGCCTTGATGCCCAGCAGCTGCGTGCCCTTGGCGGCCCAGTCGCGCGATGAGCCGGTGCCGTATTCCTCGCCGCCGAAGACCACCGTGGGAATGCCCTGTTCCATGTACTTCATGGCGGCGTCGTAGATGAACATCTTCTGGTTGCCAGGCTGGAACAACGTGACGCCGCCCTCTTCCTGCGTGCCGTTGACGTCCGGCGGGATCATCAGGTTCTTGATGCGCACGTTGGCAAAGGTGCCGCGCATCATCACGTCGTGGTTGCCGCGGCGCGAGCCGTAGCTGTTGAAGTCGGCCTTGGCCACGCCGTTCGCCTTGAGCCAGATGCCCGCGGGCGAGCTTTCCTTGATGGAGCCGGCCGGCGAGATGTGGTCGGTGGTGATCGAGTCGCCGAAAAGCGCCATGATGCGCGCGCCCTTGAAGCCGGCGTCCGATGCATGCGGCTGCATCTTGAAGTCGGCGAAGAACGGCGGCTCGGCAATGTAGGTCGAGGTGGGCCAGTCATAGACCTGGCCCGTGGTGCCCTGGATGCTGCTCCAGAACTTGCCCGGGTCGGTCTTGACCTTGTCGTAGTTCGCGCGGAACGACTTCGCGTTCATCGCGTAGCGCAGGTTCTCATCGATTTCCTTCGGCGTGGGCCAGATGTCGCCCAGGTACACGTCCTTGCCGTTCTTGCCCTTGCCCACGGGTTCGGTCATCAGGTCGACCATCACGTTGCCGGCAATCGCAAAGGCCACCACCAGCGGCGGCGAGGCAAGGAAGTTGGCCTTCAAGTTCGGATGGATGCGCGCCTCGAAGTTGCGGTTGCCCGAGAGCACGGCCGCGCCGACCAGGTCGTTCTTGATGATGGCGTCGTTGATCTCGGGCGTGAGGTCGCCCGCATTGCCGATGCAGGTGGTGCAACCGTAGCCGGCCAGGTAGAAGCCGAGCTTTTCGAGATACGGCAGCAGGCCGGCCTTCTCGAGGTATTCGGTGACGATGCGGGAGCCGGGCGCGAGCGAGGTCTTGACGTGCGGCTTGACCGTGAGGCCCGCCTCCACCGCCTTCTTGGCCAGCAGGCCGGCCGCGAGCATCACGCTCGGGTTGGAAGTGTTGGTGCACGAGGTAATGGCCGCGATCAGCACGTCGCCGTTGCCGATGGTCACGCCGCCCTTGGGCGCTGCCGGTGCCGTGGCGTTCACATGGGCGGCGGCCTTGGTCGACCGGTTGGCCACCATCTCGACCAGTTCGCGCGGCGCGCCGGGGGGCGGCGGCGCGGCTTCGTTGTCGTCGCCCTGCCCGCTCGTGGTCAGCGCATAGCGCAGCTTGAGCCGCTCGGCCGGCTGGTTGAAGCCGTTGGCGTCGTTGGGCTTGCTGAAGAGCTCGGAGAACTTGGTGGACAGGTGGCCCAGGTCGATGCGGTCTTGCGGCCGCTTCGGACCTGCGAGGCTCGGCGACACGGTGCCCAGGTCGAGCTTGACGATCTTGGTGTAGTCGATGTCGCCCGGTGCGGGCATGCCGAAGAGGCCTTGCGCCTTGTAGTAGGCCTCGAAGCGCTCGACCTCTTCCTTGGTGCGGCCGGTGCCTTCGAAGTAGGCGACCGTTGCCTCGTCGACCGGAAAGAAGCCCATGGTGGCGCCGTATTCAGGCGCCATGTTGCCGATGGTGGCACGGTCGGGCACGCCGATCGAAGCCGCGCCGGGCCCGAAGAATTCGACGAACTTGCCCACCACCTTCTCGGCCCGCAGGATGGAAGTGACGTACAGCACCAGGTCGGTGGCCGTTACCCCTTCGCGCAGCTTGCCCGTGAGCTCGAAGCCCACCACGTCGGGTGTCAGCATGTAGACCGGCTGTCCCAGCATGGCGGCCTCGGCTTCGATGCCGCCCACGCCCCAGCCGACCACGCCAACGCCGTTGATCATGGTGGTGTGGCTGTCGGTGCCGACCAGCGAGTCGGGGTAGTACACCGGCACCTCGGCGTTGTCACTCGAACTCTTGTAGACACCGCGCGCAAAGTATTCGAGATTGACCTGGTGCACGATGCCGAAGCCCGGCGGCACCACGCGGAAGGTGTCGAAGGCCTGCATGCCCCACTTCATGAACTGGTAGCGCTCGTTGTTGCGCTGGAACTCCAGCTTCATGTTGAGGTCGAGCGCCTTGGGCGTCCCGTAGTAGTCGACCATCACCGAGTGGTCGACCACCAGGTCGACCGGCACCAGCGGCTCGATGGTCTTGGGCGACTTGCCGAGCTTGGCAGCCACGCTGCGCATGGCGGCCAGGTCGGCCAGCAGCGGCACGCCGGTAAAGTCCTGCAGTACCACGCGGGTGACGACGAAGGGAATTTCATCGACGCGGTCTGCATTGGGCGCCCAGTGCGCCAGTTCTTCGACATGCTTGGGCGAAACCTTCTGCCCGTCGCAGTTGCGCAGCACCGACTCGAGCACGATGCGGATGGACACCGGCAGCCGGTTCACCGAGGGATATTGTTTGGCCAGCTCCTTCAGGGACCAGTATTTGCCGGAAGCGCCGGACGGGGTCTTGAAGGTCTTGAGGGTGGACGCAAAGGCGTGCGCCGGTGCTTTGGCCATTGAGGAACTCCTGTTGGTTCGATCTGTTCGTGGAAGCACCTCAAAGATAGCAGGGATCGATGTCAGTTGTTGTAGTCGGTCTTCCCTGCAATGCTCCCCAAGTGCTACGTTCCTCATGGCCAGGAATGCCGGGTAAATGGGTGTTGCCGGCATCCGCTGCGCTCAGGCCAGGGCCATGTTCGCGCTGCCGCGGGTCCGGCGCAGGCCCGTCCATTGCAGCTCGGCCAGCACCACCACGCACAGCGCCTGCGCCAGCACCCAGGCCATGCCCAATGCGGTAACCGTGAACAGGCCGCTCATCAGCAGCGCCACGCACGCCACGGCCCAGCCGAAGTTGCCGACGACCACCAGCCCGATGAGCGTGCGGGGCGGCGTGCGGCGGGTGGCCATGAAGGCCGCGGCCGCTGCATATGCCAGCAGGAATACGCCAGTGCCCATGAGCAGCGGTGCCGGCAGGCCGGTCAGCCGCGCCAGCGCATCGGTGAACGCCACCTGGATTGCGCCGGTGGCGGCGCACGAAGCCGCGTCGGCCCACATGACGTTGGAGAGGAAACGGGGGGATGCAAAGACGGACATGAGAATCTCCTTCGGGTGGTACGCCGCAAGCCTGTCCTGCCGCGTTGGACCCAATGATTTCGGAAGGCGGGCACAGCGTCGATAACCTCGGAGGTCATGGCGTGCCGACGGCGCCGCGCCAGAATGCGGGCCATGAACACACCCCGCACCCATTCGTCCAAGGCTGGCCAACCCGGCGCGCGCGACCCGTTCGGCGCGCATCTTCGGCACTGGCGCACGCATCGGCGCCTGAGCCAACTCGACCTCGCGCAAGAGGCCGAGGTTTCGACGCGCCACCTGAGCTACGTGGAAACCGGCCGCGCCGCGCCCAGCCGCGAGATGGTGCTGCGCCTGGCCGAGCGGCTGGAGGTGCCGCTGCGCGAGCGCAACGCCCTGCTGGTGGCCGCGGGCTTTGCGCCGATGTACCGGCAGCGCTCGCTCGACGACCCTGCCCTGGCCTCTGCGCGGCGGGCGGTCGACCTGGTGCTGAAGGGCCACGAGCCGTTTCCCGCCTTGGCGGTCGACCGCCACTGGAACCTTGTGGCGCACAACGCGCTGGTGCCGATGCTCATGGCCGGCGCGGCACCGGAACTGGTTCAAGCCCCGATCAACGTGCTGCGCCTGAGCCTGCACCCTGATGGGCTGGCCTCGCGCATCGCCAACCTGGCGCAATGGCGTGCCCACTTGCTCGAACGGCTGCAGCAGCAGATTGCCGCGACAGGCGATGCCGTGCTGCAGGCGCTGCACGACGAACTCGAGGCCTACCCCACGCCGAACGTGAGCCACGACGCGCCCGCCGCGAATGCGGAGCTGTCGGGCGTCGTGGTGCCCTTTCAGCTGGTTACGCCCAACGGCGTGCTGAGCTTCATCAGCACCACCACCATCTTCGGCACGCCGGTAGACGTCACTCTGCAGGAACTGGCGGTGGAGTCGTTCTTTCCGGCCGATGCGCAAACGGCTGCGGCGCTGACCGCACTGGCGGCACAGCCGACATGAAAAAAGCCCCGCCGAAGCGGGGCTTTCTTGAACCGCGAGCTACGCGTTGATCAGGCTGCGACCGCGGCAGGCGCAACGACGGCAGCCGCTTCGGTCTTGTACTCGTCGAGCTTGTCGAAGTTGAGGTACTGGTAGATCTGGGCGCTCGATGCATCGAGCACGCCCGTTGCGGCCATGTACTCCTCGCGCGTCGGAATGCGGCCAAGGCGCGAGCAAATGGCGGCTAGTTCCGCCGAGCCAAGGTACACGTTGGTGTTCTTGCCGAGGCGGTTCGGGAAGTTGCGGGTGCTGGTCGACATGACCGTCGCGCCCTCGCGCACCTGTGCCTGGTTGCCCATGCACAGCGAGCAGCCCGGCATTTCGGTGCGGGCGCCGGCATTGCCGAAGACGCCATAGTGGCCTTCTTCGGTGAGCTGGTGCGCGTCCATCTTGGTGGGCGGTGCAATCCACAGCTTGACCGGGATGTCGCGCTTGCCTTCGAGCAGCTTCGACGCGGCACGGAAATGGCCGATGTTGGTCATGCACGAACCGATGAACACTTCGTCGATTTGCGCGCCGGCCACGTCCGACAGCGTCTTCACGTCGTCGGGATCGTTCGGGCAGGCCACGATCGGTTCATGGATGTCGGCCAGGTCGATCTCGATGACGGCCGCGTAGTCGGCGTCGTCGTCGCCCTTGAGCAGCTGCGGGTCCTTGAGCCAGGCTTCCTGCGCGGCGATGCGGCGTGCCAGCGTGCGAGCATCGGCATAGCCTTCGGCAATCATCCACTTCATCAGCGTGATGTTGCTGTTGATGTATTCGATGATCGGTTCCTTGTTCAGGTGCACCGTGCAGCCGGCGGCCGAGCGTTCGGCCGAGGCGTCGCTCAGTTCGAAGGCTTGCTCCACCTTCAGGTCCGGCAGGCCTTCGATTTCAAGGATGCGGCCCGAGAAGATGTTCTTCTTGCCCTTTTTCTCGACCGTGAGCAGGCCGCTCTTGATCGCGTACAGCGGAATGGCGTTGACCAGGTCGCGCAGCGTGACGCCGGGCTGCATCTTGCCCTTGAAGCGCACGAGCACCGACTCGGGCATGTCCAGCGGCATCACGCCGGTGGCGGCCGCGAAGGCCACGAGGCCGGAACCGGCCGGGAAGCTGATGCCGATGGGGAAGCGGGTGTGGCTGTCGCCGCCCGTGCCCACGGTGTCGGGCGTGAGCAGGCGGTTGAGCCAGCTGTGGATCACGCCGTCGCCAGGGCGCAGCGACACACCGCCGCGCGTGCTGATGAAGTCGGGCAGTTCGTGATGCATCTTCACGTCCACCTTCTTGGGGTAGGCCGCGGTGTGGCAGAACGACTGCATGACGAGGTCGGCCGAGAAGCCCAGGCAGGCCAGGTCCTTCAGCTCGTCGCGCGTCATCGGGCCGGTGGTGTCTTGCGAGCCGACCGAGGTCATCTTGGGTTCGCAGTAGGTGCCCGGGCGAACGCCCTGGCCTTCAGGCAGGCCGCAGGCACGGCCGACCATCTTCTGTGCCAGCGAGAAGCCCTTCTTGGTGTCGACCGGGCTTTGCGGCAGGCGGAACAGCGTGGAAGCCGGCAGGCCCAGCGCCTCGCGCGCCTTGGACGTGAGGCCGCGGCCGATGATCAGCGGAATGCGGCCGCCGGCGCGCACTTCGTCGAACAGAACATCGCTCTTGACCTTGAATTCGGCAATCACCTTGCCGTCCTTCAGTGCCTTGCCTTCGTAGGGGCGCAGCTCGACCACGTCGCCCGTGTCCATCTGGCTCACGTCGAGTTCGATGGGCAGCGCGCCCGCGTCTTCCATGGTGTTGTAGAAGATCGGGGCGATCTTGGTGCCCAGGCACACGCCGCCGAAGCGCTTGTTGGGTATGAACGGAATGTCGTCGCCGGTGAACCAGAGCACCGAGTTGGTGGCCGACTTGCGGCTGGAACCCGTGCCGACCACGTCGCCCACGTAGGCGACCTGGTGGCCCTTCTGCTTCAGCGATTCGATGAACTTGACCGGACCGCGCTTGCCGTCTTCTTCCGGCTCGAAAGCCGTGCCTTCGCGCTTGTTCTTGAGCATGGCCAGGGCATGCATCGGGATGTCCGGACGCGTGGTGGCGTCGGGCGCGGGCGACAGGTCGTCGGTGTTGGTTTCGCCAGGCACCTTGAAGACCGTGATGGTCAGGCTTTGCGGCACTTCGGGGCGGCTGGTGAACCATTCGGCATCGGCCCAGCTTTGCAGCACGCCCTTGGCATTGGCGTTGCCCTTGTCGGCCTTTTCCTTGACGTCGTGGAACTGGTCGAACATCAACAGGGTTTTCTTGAGGCCTTCGGCCGCCACGGCGCCCACTTCGGCATCGTCGAGCAGGTCGATCATCGGGCTGATGTTGTAGCCGCCGAGCATGGTGCCGAGCAATTCGGTGGCGCGGGCGCGCGTGATGAACGCGTTCTTCTCGGTACCGTGGGCCACGGCCGCCAGGTAGCTCGCCTTGACCTTGGCCGCGTCGTCGACGCCGGCGGGCACGCGATAGGTGAGCAGATCGAGCAGGAAGGCACCGTCCTTGGCGTTCGCGCTCTTGAGGAGCTCGATGGCTTCGGCGGTTTGCTTCGCGCTCAATGGCAGCGGCGGAATACCGAGCGCGGCGCGTTCGGCAACATGGTCAACGTAGGCTTGCAACATCTTCTTTTCTCCGGAAACTGGGCTGTCGGGCGTGCAGTGCGGCAAGCAAGAGCCGCGCCGCACCCCTGGTTCGGTACTCTTACTTCTTGGCCGCGTCGGCGCCTTCGAACAGGCTCTTGGGCGGGTTCTTCTTCATTTCTTCCGCAAATGCGACCTGCTCGGCCGTCTGGCATTCATCGGCAATGCGCAGGCCCGCCTTCTGGTTCATCAGCATCGACTTGTTGCCCAGCTGGAGCCACATGGCGCCGGCGCGGGGATCTTCGAGGCGGATGGCGCCGGTGCGGCTTTCGACCGGGTGCATGCGGTACTTCAGGCCCTTGGTCGACACGTTGAAGAAGCCGGGCTTCTTTTCGTCGGCGGCCACGGTCACGTCGGCGCCGAGTTCGCATTGGGCCTTGCCGAGCGACACGCGCTTGGCGACTTCGAGGTCGGCGTCGGTCAGCACGATGTTGGTTTCATCGGCGATGGGCGTCACTTCTTCGACAGCCTTGGCAGCCTTGCGGGTGACCTGCTTCTTGGGGGGCGCCTTCTTGGCTTCAGCCTTGGCAGGGGTGGTCTGCGCCGTGGCGGCAAACGGGAGCGCCAGGGCCAGGGCTGCGATCAGAGCAATTTTCTTCATGGGTGTTTCCTTCAGGCTGGATTCGTAAGTTTCAGGAGGCCGCGAGTGCAAACCAGGCTTTTGCCTCTGGAGGCAACGCGCGCCCCGTTGCGTGGGCGCGCGTCAGCACTTGCCAAAAATGGCGATAGCTCGCGCGGTCGTGCAATGTGCCATCAATTTGTGTCGGCGCCCAATCCGCGAGTGCGGCATTTGTAATGATTTCTACGGCAATCTGAATCTGGGCCTCGTCCGGCGCAAACGCTTCGAGGATCGGCCGGATCTGGTTGGGGTGAATGCTCCACATGCGCGTGTAGCCGAATTCGGAGGCCGCCTTGCGGGCCGCCGTGCGCATGGCATCGGTGTTGTTGAACTCGGTGACCACGCAGTGCGAAGGCACCTTGCCGTAGGCGTGGGCAGCGGAGGCTATGGCCAGCTTGGCGCGCACCACCAGCGGATGCGTGAACTGGCCGGCGGCCCCCATGCCGTCGGCCGGAATGGCGCCCGCATGCGCGGAAACGAAATCCATCAGGCCGAAGCTCAGCGATTGCACGCGCGGATGCGCCGCAATTTCAAACGCGTTGTGCACGGCCAGCGGCGATTCGATGAGCACATGCAGCGGCAGCGCATCGGCGTCGGCCGCCTCCAGCGCCGCCACGGCCTGCGCCACGTCGGCCACGGATTCGACCTTGGGCACCATCAGGTGGCTCAGCCGGTGGCCAGCGCGCCCGGCAATGGTGATCACGTCGCCGGCGAAGGCCGGGTGATCGACCGGATGAACGCGCACGCCGACACGCATGCCCGGCTTTGCGGCAAGTGCCAGTTCGGTGACGAGCGCGGCATGCTCGGCCTCGCCGCCGACGGGGGCGCCGTCTTCGCAGTCAAGGGTGACGTCGAACACGCAGGCACCGAACTCCTCGGCCATTTCGGCCTGCAGCGCGAGGCTCTTCTTCATGCGCGCTTCGACGCCGCTGTAGTGGTCGCACACGGGCAACGTCACCGCGCCCGCCTGCGCGCCGAGCAGCACTTCAGCGGGATGGGCTGTGTTCGTCATGCCTTTTTCTGCGCCACGATGAACATGCGCGGAAAGGCGAGCAGCCGCTTGCCGTCGGTACGAGCGGGATAGGCCTGGTCGACACGGCGCTCGTATTCGGCCAGGTAGCTTGCGCGCAACTCGCCGGGCAGCCGATCGACGAAAGGCTTCAGCCCCGTGCCGCGCACCCATTCGACGATGGCTGCAGCGTCGGCCATGGGATGCTGGTAGATGGTGTGCCACACATCGACCTTGGCCGCTTCGGGCGCCAGCAGGTCGTAGTAGCCGCCGAGCGGCAGCAACAGCGTGCGCATGCGGTCGGCGTCGCCGATGGGCTCGGCCCACGGCGACTCGGAAGCCACTGCGCGCATCAGGCGGTGCGTGGGCTCTTCGCGGTTGTCGGGCATCTGGATGGCGAGCACACCACCCGGGGCCAGCGCAGCGAACAGGCGCGGAATCAGCGTTTCGTGATCCGGCACCCACTGCAGGGCTGCGTTGGCGTAAATGAGGTCGGGCGCTTGGTCTTGCGGCGCCCAGGTCGCAATGTCGCTCAACTCGAAGCTCGCCTGCGGCAGGCGCTCGCGCGCGCTGGCCAGCATGGCTTCGGAGTTGTCGGTTCCGACGACACGCGCCTTCGGAAACCGATGAAACAGCAGCTCGGTGGAATTGCCCGGTCCGCAGCCGAGGTCGACCACATGGGCCGCCTCGGACAACGGCACCCGCGCCAGGAGCTCCTGTGCGGGCCGGGTGCGCTCGTCCTCGTAGCGACGGTAGAGCGCGGGGTTCCAGTCGAGCATGCCGGTGCTGCGATTTGCGATTACAGGATTACAGGAGGTGAGCGACGCCCGCCTGCTCGCCCTGCAGCTCTTCCAGGGTCTTGTTGATGCGTTCCTGGCTGAATGCGTCGATTTCGAGGCCTTCGACCAGCTTGTATTCGCCGTTTTCGCAGGTGACCGGGAAGCCGAACATCGTGTCCTTCGGAATGCCGTATTGGCCGTCCGACGGAATGCCCATGGTGACCCACTTGCCGTTGGTGCCGAGGGCCCAGTCGCGCATGTGGTCGATGGCTGCGTTGGCGGCCGAGGCAGCCGACGACAGGCCGCGCGCTTCGATGATGGCCGCGCCGCGCTTGCCGACGGTCGGCAGGAAGGTGTTGGCGTTCCATTCCTGGTCGTTGATCATCTTGGCGACGCTTTCGCCCTTGATGGTGGCAAAGCGGTAGTCGGCGTACATCGTGGGCGAGTGGTTGCCCCACACGACGAGCTTTTCGATGTCGGCCACCGGCTTGCCGGTCTTGGCGGCGATCTGGCTGGCAGCGCGGTTGTGGTCCAGGCGCAGCATGGCCGTGAAGTTCTTGCGCGGCAGGTCAGGGGCGCTCTTCATCGCGATGTAGGCGTTGGTGTTGGCGGGGTTGCCGACCACCAGCACCTTCACGTTGCGGCTGGCGACGGCGTTCAGCGCCTTGCCCTGTGCCGTGAAGATGGCGCCGTTGACGGCCAGCAGCTCGGCACGTTCCATGCCCGGGCCGCGCGGACGCGAGCCGACCAGGAGCGCGTAGTCGGCGTCCTTGAAGGCGGTCATGGGGTCGCCATGGGCTTCCATGCCGGCCAGCAGCGGGAAGGCGCAGTCGTCGAGTTCCATCATCACGCCCTTGAGCGCCTTCTGGGCCTTCTCGTCGGGGATTTCGAGCAGTTGCAGGATGACCGGCTGGTCTTTGCCGAGCATTTCGCCCGACGCGATACGGAACAACAGGGCGTAACCGATTTGGCCGGCGGCACCGGTGACGGCAACGCGGACGGGTTTTTTGCTCATGGGAAGACTCCAGAAGATGGTGAAAACGGTATCGGCGGGCGCGCTTGGCGCCGGTGTCCTGCAGGGCGGGAATCCTTCCCGCGGCGCAGGCCGGCCCGCATTTTAAGCCGAATCGATGCAGCCCGTCTTATGTCTTATATAAGATATGCTCGGAGGTTCCGCCACGGCGCACCCCACCGCTGCCATGAATGCCACCGTCCTCGAAGACTCCGCGACGCCTTCCTTCAGTCCGCTCTACCAGCAGATCAAGACCTTGATCCTGCAGAGCCTGCAGGCCGGCGAGTGGAAGCCGGGCGAACCGATTCCGAGCGAAATGGATCTTGCCGTGCGCTATCGCGTGAGCCAGGGCACGGTGCGCAAGGCCATCGACGAGCTGGCGGCCGAAAATCTCGTGGTGCGGCGCCAGGGCAAGGGCACCTTCGTTGCCACGCACGCCGAGCAGCACGTGCAGTACCGCTTTCTGAAGCTCGTGCCCGATGTCGGCACGCCAAGCACCGAAGGCCCGGCCGAACGCACCATCATCGATTGCCGCCGCCAGCGCGCATCGGCCGACGTGGCTCGCGCACTGAGCCTGCGCACCGGCGACGCGGTGCTGCAGGTGCGGCGCGTGCTCGCCTACGGCGGCGTGCCGACCATTCTCGAAGACCTGTGGCTCCCCGGGGCGCCGTTCAAGGGCCTCACGGCCGAGCGGCTGCGGGCCTGGCCCGGCCCGATGTACGCGATGTTCGAAACCGAATTCGGCGTGCGCATGGTGCGCGCCGAAGAAAAAATCCGCGCGGTGCTGCCCGACGCGGAGCAGGCGGCCTTGCTCGACGTGTCGCTGCAGATGCCCTTGCTCAGCGTGGAGCGCCTGGCGCACACGTACCACGACACGCCGATGGAATTGCGCCGCGGCCTCTATCGCACGGACACGCACCATTACCGCAATCAGCTCGGCTGAGATCGCGCCAAGATGAAACCTCGATCGAACCGCATTGCAGCACCTGCGCACCGCGCGCAGCACACTCCGAAGTCAATAGCATCCGACTGCGGCACTGCGCCGACGCGGGCACCTCCGCCATGCAATGGTGCATTGCAATAGAATTTTGCGTTGTTTGCATTCCGCAGAAGAAACAAAAGCGTTCGCTATCAGAACAAGCCACCAAGCCACGAAAGCCTCCCCCCAATGACAGAGCTTGCAACCCCTCCCCGGCCGCCGCGTCGCGAATTCCGGAACATCAATGCCTTCACCGATCTCACGACCTACCGGCTGCCGCCGGCCGGCATCGTGTCGATCCTGCACCGCGTGAGCGGCGTGCTGATGTTCCTGCTGATGCCATTCATCATCTGGATGTTCGATACCTCGCTTTCGTCCGACTATTCGTTCGCCAGATTCAAGGCCGCCTTCAACAGCGGCCTTGGTTTCGTTCCGGGCTGGTTCTTCAAGCTGGTCGCTCTCGCGCTGATCTGGGCCTACCTGCACCACTTCATCGCCGGCCTGCGCCACCTCTGGATGGATGTGAGCCACGCCGCCGTCACCAAGGAATTCGGACACAGCTCCGCCCTGGTCACGCTGGCACTGAGCGTTCTGCTCACCGTGGTGCTTGGCGCCAAGTTGTTCGGCCTGTACTGAGAAGGAGCCAACCATGTCTGTGAATTACGGCTCCAAGCGCATCGTCGTCGGCGCACATTACGGTTTGCGCGACTGGCTCAGCCAGCGCATCACGGGCGGCCTCATGGCGCTCTTCACGATCATCCTGCTCGCGCAACTGATCTTCACGCGTGGCCCGCTCGGCTACGACCTCTGGGCCGGCATCTTCGCCGCGCAGTGGATGAAGGTGCTGACCTTCTCCGTGATCGCTTCCCTGCTCTATCACGTGTGGGTTGGCATGCGCGACGTGTGGATGGACTACGTCCAGCCCGTCGGCATTCGCCTCGCCCTTCAAATTTTCACCATCGTCTGGCTTGTCGGTTGTGCGGGTTGGGCCATTCAAGTGCTTTGGAAGATCTGACCCCACCATGACCTACACAAAAGAACAAATCACCAAGCGCAAGTTCGACGTCGTGATCGTCGGTGCTGGCGGCTCCGGCATGCGCGCTTCGCTGCAACTGGCACGCGCAGGCCTGAACGTGGCGGTGCTCTCCAAGGTGTTCCCCACCCGTTCGCACACCGTGGCTGCCCAAGGCGGCGTGGGCGCATCGCTCGGCAACATGAGCGAGGACAACTGGCACTACCACTTCTACGACACGATCAAGGGCTCCGACTGGCTCGGCGACCAGGACGCGATCGAGTTCATGTGCCGCGAAGCGCCCAAGGTCGTCTACGAGCTCGAGCACTTCGGCATGCCGTTCGACCGCAACCCCGACGGCACCATCTACCAGCGCCCCTTCGGCGGCCATACGGCCAACTACGGCGAAAAGCCTGTGCAGCGCGCCTGCGCCGCGGCCGACCGCACCGGCCACGCCTACGGCCAACTACGGCGAAAAGCCTGTGCAGCGCGCCTGCGCCGCGGCCGACCGCACCGGCCACGCCATGCTGCACACGCTCTACCAGAAGAACGTTGAAGCGCGCACCCAGTTCTTCGTCGAATGGATGGCGCTCGACCTGATTCGCGACGCCGAAGGCGACGTGGTGGGCGTGACGGCTCTCGAAATGGAAACCGGCGACCTGCACATCCTGCAGGCCAAGACGGTGCTGCTGGCCACCGGCGGCGCGGGCCGCATCTTCCAGGCCTCGACCAACGCCTTCATCAACACCGGCGACGGCCTGGGCATGGCCGCGCGTTCGGGCATTCCGCTGCAGGACATGGAGTTCTGGCAGTTCCACCCGACCGGCGTGGCCGGTGCCGGCGTGCTGCTGACCGAAGGCTGCCGCGGCGAAGGCGCCATCCTGCTCAACAGCAACGGCGAACGCTTCATGGAGCGCTATGCGCCCACCCTGAAAGACCTGGCACCGCGCGACTTCGTTTCGCGCTCGATGGACCAGGAAATCAAGGAAGGCCGCGGCTGCGGTCCCAACAAGGACTATGTGCTGCTGAAGCTCGACCACCTCGGTGCCGAGACCATCCACAAGCGCCTGCCCTCGGTGTACGAAATCGGCGTGAATTTCGCCAACGTCGACATCACCAAGGAACCGATTCCCGTCGTGCCGACCATCCACTATCAGATGGGCGGCATCCCGACCAACATCAATGGCCAGGTCGTCATTCAGCAGGGCGAGCAGAACAGCGCCGTGGTGAACGGCCTCTATGCCGTGGGCGAATGCTCCTGCGTGAGCGTGCACGGCGCCAACCGCCTGGGCACCAACTCGCTGCTCGACCTCTTGGTGTTCGGCCGCGCGGCCGGCAACCACATCGTCCAGTTCAACGACAAGCAAAAGGAGCACAAGCCGCTGCCGGCCGATGCCGCCGACCGCACGCTGGAGCGCCTGAACCGCCTCGAGGCAGCCACCGGCGGTGAATACGCGCAAGACGTGGCCGGCGAAATCCGCGCCGTCATGCAGCAGCACGCCGCCGTGTTCCGCAAGCAGGCTTCCATGGACGAAGGCGTGGTCAAGATCGCCGCCGTGCGCGAGCGCGTCAACGCCATCGGCCTGAAGGACAAGTCCAGGGTGTTCAACACCGCACGCATCGAAGCGCTCGAAGTCGACAACCTGATCGAAGTGGCGCAAGCCACCATGGTTTCGGCAGCGGCCCGCAAGGAATGCCGCGGCGCACACACGGTGGAAGACTACGAGCGTCCGTCGGACGACCCGGTTGCACCGCTCGGCCGCGACGACGCCAACTGGATGAAGCACACCCTCTGGTACAGCGAGGGCAACCGCCTCTCCTACAAGCCGGTCAACCTCAAGCCGCTGACGGTCGACTCCGTTCCTCCCAAGGTCCGTACGTTCTAAGCACGCAAGAACAACATCACAAGGTTTCACGATGAAGCGCACATTCCAGATCTACCGCTACGACCCGGACAAGGACGCCAAGCCCTACATGCAGACCATCGAGATCGAACTCGACGGCCATGAGCGCATGCTGCTCGACGCCCTGATGAAGCTCAAGGCGCAAGATCCCACGCTGTCGTTCCGCCGTTCGTGCCGCGAAGGCGTCTGCGGCTCCGACGCCATGAACATCAACGGCAAGAACGGCCTCGCCTGCCTGACCAACATGCTCACGCTCAAGGGCACGATCGTGTTGAAGCCGCTGCCGGGCCTGCCGGTCATCCGCGACCTGATCGTGGACATGACGCAGTTCTTCAAGCAGTACAACTCGATCAAGCCGTACCTGCAGAACGACAACGTGCCGCCCGAGAAGGAGCGCCTGCAGTCGCCCGAAGAGCGCGACGAGCTCAACGGCCTGTACGAGTGCATTCTGTGCGCGAGCTGCTCCACCAGCTGCCCAAGCTTCTGGTGGAACCCCGACAAGTTCGTGGGCCCGGCCGGCCTGCTGCAGGCCTACCGCTTCATTGCCGACAGCCGCGACGAAGCCACCGCCGAGCGACTGGACAACCTCGAAGACCCGTACCGCCTGTTCCGCTGCCACACGATCATGAACTGCGTGGACGTGTGCCCGAAGAACCTGAACCCGACCAAGGCGATCGGCAAGATCAAGGAACTGATGGTGCGCCGCGCCATCTGATCCTTTCCCGAGAGAAACCATGCAAACCGCCGCCGAACTCGCACAGCCTCTCAGCGAACGTGCGCTGAGCAAGCTGAAATGGCGCTGCCGGCGCGGTCTGCTCGAGAACGACCTGTTCATCGCGCGCTTCTTCGAGCGGCACGAGTCGCACATGACCGTCGGCCAGGCGGGAGCGATGGAGACTTTGATGGACCTGTCGGACAACGACCTCCTCGATCTTCTGCTGAGAAGAAAGGAGCCCGAGCCCGCATGGGCCGGGGCCGAGGTGGTCGAGTTGCTCCAGCTGATGCGCACCGACGGTGCACAGCGTCCCGAGACCTCCGTTTCCGCCTCCGTTTCCTCTTCGCCTTCCTGAATACTCTCTGAAAGAACCCGAAATGAAAGCTTCCGATACCAAGGCCACGCTGTCGTTCAGCAACGGCGGCGACAGCGTCGAACTGCCGATCTACAAGGGCACCGTGGGCCCGGACGTGATCGACATCCGCAAGCTGTATGCACAGACCGGCATGTTCACCTATGACCCGGGTTTCATGTCGACGGCCGCATGCCAGTCGGCCATCACGTACATCGACGGCGACAAGGGCGAACTGCTGTACCGCGGCTACCCCATCGAGCAGCTCGCAACCAACTGCGACTTCCTTGAAACCTGCCACCTGCTGCTCTACGGAGAGCTGCCGGACCAGGGCAAGAAGACCAACTTCACCAAGCTCGTGACCAACCACACGATGGTCAACGAGCAGATGCAGTTCTTCCTGCGCGGCTTCCGCCGCGATGCGCACCCGATGGCCATCATGACCGGCCTGGTGGGCGCCCTGTCGGCCTTCTATCACGACAGCACGGACATCAACAATCCCGAGCACCGCGAGATCGCCGCGATCCGCCTGATCGCGAAGATGCCCACGCTCGTGGCCATGGCCTACAAGTACACGATCGGCCAGCCGTACATGTACCCGAAGAACGACCTGAGCTACGCGGGCAACTTCCTGCACATGATGTTTGCAACACCGTGCGAGGAGTACAAGGTGAACCCGGTGCTCGAGCGCGCGCTCGACCGCATCTTCATCCTGCACGCAGACCACGAGCAGAACGCATCGACCTCGACCGTTCGCCTGTGCGGCTCGTCGGGCACCAACCCCTTCGCGGCCATTGCGGCCGGCGTGGCCTGCCTCTGGGGCCCTGCCCACGGCGGCGCCAACGAAGCGGCACTCAACATGCTCTACGACATCCAGAAGGAAGGCGGCGTGGAGAAGATCGGCGAGTTCATCAAGAAGGTGAAGGACAAGAACTCGAACGTCAAGCTCATGGGCTTTGGCCACCGCGTGTACAAGAACTACGACCCGCGCGCCAAGCTGATGCAGGAAACCTGCAACGAAGTGCTGACCGAGCTGGGCCTGGAAAACGATCCGCTCTTCAAGCTCGCCAAGGAGCTGGAAAAGATCGCCCTCGAAGACGAATACTTCGTCTCGCGCAAGCTCTATCCGAACGTCGACTTCTACTCGGGCATCGTTCAGCGCGCCATCGGCATTCCGGTGCCGCTGTTCACCGCGATCTTCGCGCTGGCCCGCACGGTGGGCTGGATTGCCCAGCTGAACGAAATGATCGGCGACCCGGAGTACAAGATCGGCCGCCCGCGCCAGCTGTTCGAAGGATCGCCCAAGCGCGACGTGCAGCCCATCGGCAAGCGCTGAAGCTGCTGAAGGCGCACTGGCGCTCACCGCGGAAAGCTGCCTTCGGGCAGCTTTTTTGCGTCTTGGCTGACAGGATTCGCACCGGGGCGTCGGTACGTTGTGCATCGGAGGTCCGAGGTCGGGCCGCCTTTTTCAACGACTTCAGGAGATCCGTCATGAAGAAAATTGCCGCGCTGATTACCGTCGCCTTCGCGTTCGCCGTGCCCCTCTCCGGCTGCAACACCTTCCGGGGTGCCGGCCAGGACATCCAGAAGGGCGGCGAAAAAGTAGAAGACGCCGCCAAGAAGCGCCAGTAAGGCACCGCCCCGGGTCTTCCAAGACCTCCGCAGGCGCCTCGGGGACTCGCCCCCCGCCTGCAAGCACACTGACGCACGCCCCGCCCCTTCGCCTGCAAAGGCAAGGAGCGGGGCGTTTTGCCATTGCGGAGCAACAAAGCTCATGCGCATTCGAGCCCGGAGACCGCGGCTCCTCGCTTCAGGGCAACAAACCCATCGCAGATGACGATGGCAAGTTGATCAAAACCCAGAGAAAATGGCGAACTCATCGCCAGATGCGATGCCCAACACCCCATGAGCACTTCGGAACGCAATTTCGCCCGACGCATCGACCTCACATCGCTGCAATTGTTCGTGGCCGTCTGCGAACTCGGCAGCATCGGGCGGGCGGCGGAACGCGAATTCATTGCCGCCTCGGCCATCAGCAAGCGTCTGTCCGACCTGGAAGCCACGCTGGGCACAACCCTTCTCTACCGCCACGCGCGCGGGGTCGATCTTTCGCCCGCGGGCGAAAGCCTGCTGCACCATGCGC